>JBEKCT010000001.1:0-80390 GCA_050014715.1 Anaerolineales bacterium
GGCCACCTGGTTCATTACGTACGGCTTGAAGACGGGGGCAGCAGGTTTTCGTTTCATACCCCTATTGAATCACGTTTCCTTAAAAAAGAAAAGGCTGCCCGGGACTTTTCGGACAGCCTCTTACTAAAAAGCCGCCCTGGCATGAGGATGTCGATCATGAAAAAAAACTTATTCAGTTTTCTTTATGCCTTCTGCGTGCTTATGCCACTTGCATTCGTGGCGTGCACCGGTCAACTGGCCGCACACACTGCTCTGATGGCAACAATTCCGACACAGGCCATGCTTGCTCCCACAAGCGTCCGGATCACCTACACAGACCCGTTCGCCTTTTGCGAGGCGGTAGGGACGATCAATGCACCGGATTCACGCTACACCGGCGATCCCATACCTCTCATGATCATCCAGGGCTACCTCAAAGCCGCAGGGCTGGAGAACAATGGTGAGCCGCTCCAAATTCTTCAGAAAAGCACCATCTGGCGATGTATGAACAAAGCCGTCTACGTGTGTAATTTTGGAGCAAACCTGCCCTGTGATTCGAAGGCCGACACCGATAAAAATCCCACCCAGCCCATGCAGGATTTCTGCAATGCCAACCCGACTGCCGATTTTATTCCCATGAGTGTCACCGGCCACACGACGATTTATTCGTGGGGCTGCGTCAACAACACTCCCAAGTTGCTCAAGCACCTCGACCGGCCCGACGCAGCCGGCTACCTCTCCCGCATTTGGTATCGATTACCACCCAACCCATAAATCCGTATTCGACTAAACCACTTCCTGCAGGTGCGGGATGGAATCGGCTGCTCCGGGCCGGGTAACACAGATGGCAGCGGCATGGCAGGCGGTTCGTAAACTCGATTCAACCGATTGGCCTGCCAGCTTTTGGGCGATAAAAAAGCCGATGAAGGTGTCCCCGGCCGCGGTGGTATCAACAGCATGCACTTTTTCGGCCGGAACCGCCAGGCTGGTGTGTTGGTCGGCGTAGCAAACGCCCTTATCCCCGAGCGTCAACAAGAATGCCGCCTCGGGAAAATGTCCGCGCATAGCTGCGAGGATTGTCTGTGCATCCGTTGCCCCGCTCAGTTCCCTGCCCTCGATCTCGTTGATGATGAAATAGTCCACTTTATCCAGCGGATAGCCTGCGACCTGTCCATCCAGCGGTGCCGGGTTGAGAAAAATAGTCAGGCCTCGCTTTTTGGCCTGGTCGATCATCTCTGCCACGCAACTGACCTCGTTCTGTAACAACAGGCAGTCTCCGGGGGAGAAGCTGCCCAGCAACCGGCTGACATCTTCTTTAAGAATGGCTCGATTAGCCCCGCCGTGGATGATAATGGAATTCTGGCCGATCTTATCCACCTGGATGATGGCGTGACCGGATGGCACATCCCGATTCTCTTCTACAAAGCTAGTGTTTACACCGGCGGAATTTAAACAGGCCAGCAATGCCCTGCCGTCCCGGCCTACTTTCCCGGCATGGAATACATTCGCCCCGGCATGAGCCAGCGCCACAGATTGGTTCAGGCCTTTACCCCCGCAGGCCAACCGGTACTTTTCCGCAGGGATGGTTTCTCCCGGCCGAACGATATGTTCCAATTCATAAAAATGGTCTAAATTCAATGATCCAAAATTGAGCACTTTCATAAAATGGGAACCTCTATTTTTTTCCTTAGGCTTGTCAGGAACGCAGTAACGACTTAAGTCATTACTACTGCTAATTCAATCTTCCAGCTTATTTTATAATTATCTCCCAAAAAAATCACCGTTCTTTTCCGTTTATAACAAACCCTTCAATTTGGGTATACACGGTTAAATATAAAATGCCTTCGAGAGCGCCTTATACATCGCCTCCACCGGCGCATCCAGCCCGGTCCACAGCTTGAATCCGATCGCTCCCTGGTAGACCAGCATGCCCAGGCCGTCGATGGCTTTTGCCCCGCGCTTTTGAACTTCTTTTAAGAATGGAGTTGTGGGTGCCGGGATGATGTCGCAAACCAACATGCCCTCGCGGATCGACTCATATTCGATTTCCGGTTTTTCGTGAGAGAGAGGCGCCAGACCAATCGAGGTGGCGTTGACCAGGATGGCTGTATCCTTCGGGATGGAGTACCTGTCCTGCCAAGGGATGAAAGCGGCCTTTACAGGCGTTTTCGTCTGCAGGAGTTCGGTCAATCCCTCGCCTCGTTCCGCCGAGCGGTTCACGATCGTGATTTGTTGCGCGCCTGCCAGCGCCAGCTCCACTGTGATCGAACGGGCTGCCCCGCCTGCGCCCAACACCAGCACCTTCTTGCCTTTGGGATCCACTTTTGCATCCTGCGTCAGCGCCTGCATAAAGCCCTTGCCATCCGTATTTTCTCCCACAAGCTTGTCGCCGGCCCGAACGACCGTGTTGACCGCTCCCATCAAGGCCGCATCCGGCTTGACCTCATCCAGGTACTGTAACACTGCCACTTTATGCGGGATGGTTAAATTGATTCCTCTCATATTGAAAGCGCGCATGCCCCGCATGGCTGCCTCCAGGTCTTGTGGAAGCACTTCGATTGTCAGGTAGCGCCAGTTCAGGCGCAGGGTCTGGAAGCCGGCTTCCTGCATCACCACGGTTGGGTTTTCGGCCACCGGGTGCCCAAAGACACCCACCAGTTCCGCTTTATAGTTCGGATTTGCAGACATATTTTGACTCCTTATTTAGACATTTGAATACTTTTTATCATGAATACCTTATTGGTCACAAGTGCGACACATCTGCCAATCTATTCTTTAAATGAATCAGCTTAATTCGTTTATTCATACTATTCGTGTTAAGTACTATTGGGCATAGAAAATTCTGTATCCATTCCCAGAAAATTTCCGTATTTCCTGGCGGCTTCTTCGACCAGGCGCTGGATCGCCTTTTCAGGCGGCTCGAAAAATAACGTTTCCACCAGGAGCTTTCCCTTTTGGATTGTCCGTTTCCATATTCCGGTGACCTGTCCATTTACCACCACGATTGGATGGAATATGCCGTTGTTGGACACTGCCTTGCTGAAACTTTGATAAGGGAGCGCGGCACGCCGGTCAGCGTTGCTGATGATGAATTCATCGAATGCAGGCAATAAATAGACCGTTCCATTATTGCTCGGGGAGAGGGAATGATGATTGGAGAACCAGTATGTTTGGGCTTCGATTGTTTCCGAATGGAAATCTGATTCTACCATTTCCAACGCCTGGCTTGCATCCTTGCCGGATAAGCCCGACCACCATGAAAAATCCTGCACCGTCGCCGGGCCGTGGCTTCTAAAATAAATTTTAGCCAGCTTTGCCAGGGCTTCTTCCCTGGATGGAAGATCCGCTTTCGGAACCCTTTCTTCCAGCAGGGCATAGGTCTGTTTTCTGTCTTTTATTGCCCCGCTGCAAACCAAACCGTCCATTTCTGCCCGGACCAGCAGGTGGGAGGCCCTGTTTTCATCGATGGGAATCCCGGCCTTAGTGAGTTCGGGCAACAGCTCCTCGCGGGTTAAATGCTTTCCGTCTTGCAATACGTTTGCCAGGATCGTATTGCTTTTCGCGATTATGTCTTCGGAGAGCCCCAATTGTTTATCCCTTGAACGCAGCGAAACCTTGATTGGAGCCGCCCGCAGCGCCAGCATCCAAAAAATGTCATCGGCGGAAATAAAATGCCAGGTTGGTCGTAATAAATGGGTCCGGATGATCTCCCCTTTGCTTATAGCGGTTTCAATCGTCCGGTCGGTGGCCTCTTGTAACCGTACGCCGATGGCCCACTTCGCCATGCCATAGTCCTGTGCCTGCAGCGCGCCCATCCATCCAACCAGTTCTTTTACGGTCTTGAATTTTGGCCGTTCGATTTGTTGGCTGATCAGTCTGATCTTTGCTATATCGGTCAGGTTCAAACCCATTCGAACCTCCGGCAGCACCTATACTGGAATTCCAACTTGTTACCAGGCAATTGATTGAATTTCTCCTGCCATTATCCACCCACTTCCGGATTGGGTGCTTTCTTAAGTCTTCTGATAACCGGCCCGGCCAATTCTCCCCAGGCCCATTTCACCATCAGCCCCGCCCGCCAGAACGC
The DNA here is from genome assembly GCA_050014715.1 of Anaerolineales bacterium. Lineage (GTDB taxonomy): Bacteria > Chloroflexota > Anaerolineae > Anaerolineales > Villigracilaceae > UBA877. The sequence goes on from JBEKCT010000001.1 coordinate 4,067, forward strand.
CACCGCGGCCATACCGTGCGCCATCACGGCGAAGAACGGCGGGGTCTGCAAGGTGTAGTAGGTCCAGCACTGGCGCGTGGTGCCCCATAACTCCAGGAAGTAACCCAGCCCGGCCCCGGCCACGAATGTCAAGACGGCGTAGCGGTAATTTGTCGGCGTCAGGGTCAGCAGCGCCACCAGCAGCAGGGCCATGAGCGTATAGGATTTTCCGAATGTCGGCGCCACGAAATACAGCATAAGGGCGAAAAATGCAATGAAGATTAGCCAATAAATGACTCTGAAGAAAAATGTCTCTGAGGTGTCTGAAGTATCTAAGGTTCTTCCTTCATGAAACTTTATGTACTTTGTGTTTAGGAATCTTTTCACTCCCCAGTTCATTCCTCTCGTTATCCGGTCGATCGACAGGCTGGCGATCGGCCAGGCTGGGATGATCCACAAGGGTGGGCGCTCGGCGGTGTAATAATGCCACAGATTGGTCTGGGTGCCCCAGGCCTCGATGACCAACCCGCCCACCATCCCGACGAAGACGATCAGCGCGTCCCGCCGCAGGTTTGCCTGCGCCATGATGGTCAGGCTCATGAAGGCGAAAATGCCCACCAGCAGCCAGTCCATTTCCAGCCACCATGGCTCCTTCCAGTTGACGGTAGCCATGGCTTCCTGCGCCAGCGGCCACCACACGTACACGATCAGCCCGCACAGCAGGAAGAATCCGCCCAGCAGTACGCTGCTCGAACGCGTCCAGCCGAACGATGCCAGTAGTCGCCTGAAAAGGGAGGGGATTCGGACCGGCTCAGACATGGGCGCATTATAGCCTCTTTGCACCGCGCCTTCTCTGTGGTAAAAAGATGAATATTCCTCAGAATAGAAAGGGACATCTAACATGACTTCTCAACCTCTCCGCTGGGGACTGCTCTCCACCGCCCGCATCAACAAGGCTTTGATTCCACCGTTGCGGTTATCGAAGCGTAACACGTTGCTGGCAGTTGCCAGCCGTTCCCAGGAAAAAGCGCAGGCCTATGCTCGTGAACTTAAAATCAAGCATGCCTATGGCTCCTACGAAGCCTTGCTGGCTGACAAGGAAATCGACGTGATCTACAATCCGCTCCCCAACCACCTGCACACCGATTGGAGCATCAAAGCGGTCGAAGCCGGCAAGCATGTCCTGTGCGAGAAACCCCTGGCTCTCAGCCTGGCGGATGTGGATGCATTGGCGGCGGCAGCCGATAAAACCGGCAGAATCATTGCCGAGGCCTTTGCCTACCGTGCCCACCCGCATATGGGCAAGGTTAAGGAGATCGTGAATAGCGGGAAGCTGGGCAAAATTAAGATGGTACACGGTTCGTTCACTTTTGTCATGACGGATCAAGGCGATATCCGTTGGGATCCGGCCTTGGGCGGCGGAGCCCTATGGGATATCGGCTGCTATCCGTTGAGTTTTGCACGCACGATACTTGGAACAGAACCCCAGGAAGTCTTTGGCTGGCAGGTCACCAGTCCGAGCGGGATCGATGAAGTCTTCTCGGGCCAGTTGCGTTTCCCGGGGGAGATCTACTTCCAATTGGATTGCAGCTTCAAAATCCCCGAGCATGTATTCATGGAAATCGTCGGCGATGAGGGCACCCTGAACATCCCTCAGCCTTTTAATACTGCTGCCAGGAAAAACCTCTACCTGACCCGGAATGGTAAAACCTCCACAATTGTTGTGAAAGGCCCGGACCCCTACCTGGCGGAAGTGGAGAATTTTGCGGATGCCGTCCTGCTTGGTACTCCGCCCGCCACCAGCCTGTCCGATAGCCGCCACAATACTGCCGCCATCCTGGCGCTGCTGGAATCTGCCAAAACGGGTAAACCCATCACACTGTAAGTTGATAAAGCTATTAACCACCATGGCACGAAGCCACTAATTACCAAGCGGTTTCGTGCCTTGGTGCCTTTGTGGTTAAGGTCACTTATCGTACACTTCCGGGTTGGCGCAATTCGGTAACCTCTCCCCCTTCAATCCGGCGATCAGATTTTCCGCCGCCATCAATGACATCTGTGCGCGCGTCCGCCAGCTGGCGCTGGCAATATGCGGCACGATCAGGCAGTTATCCAATGTCAGCAGCGGATCATCCACTGGCAGCGGTTCCGGCACGGTCACATCCAACGCGGCGGCAAAAATGCGTCTGGAGACCAATGCCTCATACAAAGCTGGCTGGTCCACCACCGGGCCGCGGGATGTGTTAACCAGCACCGCGGTCGCTTTCATCCGTTCGAGCGTAGCGGCGTTGATCAGCCCGTGGGTTTCGGTGGTCAGCGGCGTGTGCAGGCTGATGAAATCAGCCTCCCGCAGGAGCGTGTCGAGATCCACCTGGGTTGCAATTACCCCAGGTTCAGGGTCGGACAGGGACGGGTCGCTGAAAATGATCCGGATCCCGAACCCAACCGCCCGCCGGGCCACCGCCCGTCCGATCCGACCGAACCCCACAATTCCCAGCGTCGCACCGGCCAGGTCTGCGCCCAGCATGAAGGCTGGCCCCCAGGTTTTCCAACCGCCTGATTTCACCAACCGTTCGCCTTCCGAAATGCGCCGGCCTGCAGCCAGAAGCAGGGCAAAGGCCAGGTCGGCGGTAGCATCCGTCAAAACGCCGGGCGTATTGCCCACCGCGATGCCGCGTGCGCTGGCGGCAGCCACCTCCACGTTATCAATGCCAACCGAATAACTGCTGATGACTTTCAGTCCGGTTCCGGCTGCATCCATGATTTTCGAATCGATCTGGTCGGTCAGCAGGCACAGCAGGCCGTCCATGCCGTGCACGTGGTCCAGGAGCGCCTGCCGGGTGGGTGGAAGCTCCTCCGGCCAGATATCTGCCTCGCAAAAATCCTGGATCAGTTTCATTCCGCTTTCGAGGATGCGGCGAGTGACGAAGACTCTGGGTTTGGACATGCTTTAATGCTATCATAGGAATATGTTTTCTGCTGGATCTTTCCAAACTGCCAGCCTGCGGTGTGTCCCGGAAGGCGATTCGATCGCCCGCATCCTCGCCGCTGCCATCAACGCGCTGGAACCGGGGGCAGCCGTGGCGCGCCATGTCCAGCGCACCGGAGATGATCTGGATGTGGCCGGGCGTACATATCGCCTGGCAGATTTTCGGAGCGTAAGTTTGCTGGGGATTGGCAAAGCTGCCCCAGCCATGAGCGCACGGCTGGGCGGGATCCTTGGAAATCGCCTGGATGCCGGGCTGGTCATCACCAAACAGGCCGCTGTCATCCCCGGTTTCCCGTTCACTGTCCTTGCCGGCGGTCATCCCATACCGGACGCGCGCAGCCTGGCAGCCGGGCAAAAAACGCTTGAATTCATCTCCGCTCTGGGCCCGGACGACCTGCTTTTCTGCTTGATTTCCGGCGGCGGCTCGGCCCTGGCGGCTGCCCCGCTGGAAAGGGTTTCCCTGGAGGATCTGCAGTCCCTGACTGCCGCTTTGCTGGCGTGCGGAGCGCGCATAGACGAGATCAACCTCCTGCGCCGCCGCCTGGATCAGATAAAAGGCGGCGGGTTGGTACGTTTATCGAACGGCGCCGGCATTGTCAGCCTGATACTATCGGATGTAGTTGGCAACCCACTTGAAGCGATTGCCTCCGGACCGACCGCTCCCGACCCGTCCAGCCGCGCAGATGCACTGGCACTGCTGAAGAAGTACGGATTGCGCGACAAAATCCCCGCTTCCATTCCGGCCGTTCTGGAGCTGGCTCCCGAAACTCTCAAGCCGGGAGATCCCATTTTCGCGAAAGTACAAAATGTAATTGTGGGCAGCGGCCTGGTGGCTGCCCAGGCTGCCCTGGTGCAGGCCCGGACGGAGGGATTCAACCCTTATCTTCTGCGCATCGACCTGCAGGGCGAGGCGCGCCAGGCTGCTTTCGAACTTGCCACTTTTTTACGCCAGGCCAAACAGACCGGCGACCCGGTTCCGCCCCCGGCCTGTATCGTAGCAGGTGGCGAGACGACGGTCACCCTTCGACAAGTCGCGAGACAGGCTCTGCCTGGGCAGGGCAAAGGCGGGCGCAATACCGAACTGGCTCTGGCTGCCGTGACCGAACTGGTGGATTTCCCCGGCGTAATGCTGGTCACACTGGCCACGGATGGCGAGGACGGCCCCACGGATGCCGCCGGCGCAGTCGCGACGGGCGAAACATACCGGCGGGCGCTGGGAATGAACCTGCTTGCGGAGGTTTTTCTCTCCCGAAACGATTCCTATTCCTATTTCGCCGCGCTGGATGACTTGCTCAAGCCCGGCCCGACCGGTACCAATGCCAACGATCTGGTGTTTCTGTTCGTTCTCTGAAAATAAAACAGGGATGCGCTCCCGCACATCCCTTGCTCAAAATTTTCTATCCAAGTTGTCTGCCAGTTTGTCCTAGGTATGCGATTTATGCCTGCGATCCCTCAGTTCGTCCCGCAGTAATCCGCTTAATATGCCGCCGACGATGGTGACCACCAGCGAACCCAGGAAAGCGCTCAAAAACCAGGGTTGCGCCAGGGTGATCCCGAGATTAACCATGCCGCTGAGCCAGAAGGTCAGGGCAAAGAGCAGGGTGTTGATGATCAGGGTGAAAAGGCCCAGCGTAAGGATGATCAACAGGCAGGTCAATGCCTTGAAAGGCGGGCGCAGGATGGCATTCACCAGGCCGAAGATCAAAGCCAGCCAGATGATGCTGACCCAACTGCTTTGCAAGATAATGTAATGAGGTAAAAGGATGATGGCAACGTACAGCGCCACCGTGTTAATAGCCCAACGTAAAATGAATTTCATGGGAGCCTCCTAGGAAGGATGTACGGGATTCTCCGCCCGAAGTTTCATCCACAACAACGTGCGGTGCGGCTGGAAGCCGGCCGATTCAATGGCAGCGAAGTACTCCCCGGCCGGATAGTCCAGCGTGAGATTTTGCCGCCAGGGCAGGTTGCGCCGGGCATGCAACAATAATGCCGACAGGGCACGCTCGCTGCCCTGCGAAGATACGGCAGCCCATAACCGGTCTTCCATTCCGGACATGGCCTGCCAGCTTAGTAAGGCAGAAGGTGCACCATTTTCGGCCCGCGCGGCCCAATGACGGACTTCATAGTCCATCATGGTGCGATAGATGAATGCTCCAGGACCGGGACGCAAGGTCTGCCATGGCATGGGTTGGTACCAGTTCATCAGCTCCGGGTAGATGCGCTTTAGCCAGCTTTCCTGTTGGGGCCAGTCTCGTCCCGAGCGCTTCGTGATGGTAATGCCCAGTCCATCGATGGTAGCATTCCGGTCGGGTTTGGCCTGCCAGAGCGTGCGTCGGGCCAGTTCCTGGAAACCCAGACCGAGGTAGAGTGCAATTGCACCGGGGTTGTCATCGCGAACGTGCAGCCAGGTGGCGGCGGCATGGCGTGCCTGGGCGTGGCGCATGGCTGCATCTGTCAGGGCCCGCCCGATGCCCCTGCGACGGTGATCCTGGCGGACGGCCACGTTGGCAATCAAAAAATTTTTCTTCTTCTTGTCCCGGTACGGTATCAGGCTGACATTGCCGATGATTTCGTCATTTTCCTCCCAGACATAACCGGATAATGGCAATGATACAGTTTCTGCGGCATTGGCGGCCCAGCGCATAAAGACATTATCCTGCCCGGCATGGCGCATTTGTTGGAGGTATCGGCGCCCTTCCGCGTCCATCGTGTCGGCAAAACACTTCTCGACCAGGTCGGCTACGCCCGGCAGGTCATGCAGGATGTTTAGCGGGCGCAATTGCGGCGTCTGGGCCAGGATGGGCGTGGTTATTGCAGCCATATCTTATATTATAGCGGGATTTATTGCGGCATGCATACTTGCTTTGGATTTTTTTCCTTCCTTGCTCCAGCAATTCCCAAATAGCCGCATTTTATGGGTTGTTTTCTAACAGGTTTTCAGTACAATCGTAGATAACCAGGATGTTGAGAATCAAGGCGATCAAACAATTATTCCGGATCGAGCTGCCGCTGGCAGCCGGGGTCTGCACATTAATAGGGGCGATCATCTCGGCTGGCAAACTGCCTCCATTATGGATTCTCTTGTCCGTCTTCTTGTGTGTTTTTTTCATTTCCAGTTCGGCGATGATCTCGAATGATTATTTTGATCTCGAAACCGATCGGATCAATGCACCGGACCGGCCTCTTCCATCCGGTCATGCCCATCCAAAGGATGCCATCCTTTTTGCCATTCTCACGGCCATCCTGGGTCTTGCAGCAGCAGCATGGATGGGCCTGGCAGCGCTGGTGGTTGCGCTGGTACTCTGGACGACCGGGCTTGCATACAATTGGAAAGGAAAAGCCACGGGATTAATCGGCAACCTGATGGTAAGTGCCTGTATCGGGATGGTGTTTATTTTCGGTGCCATTGCGGTGGGCGAGCCGTGGAATCCGGTCACCTGGACACTGGGCAGCCTTGCATTCTGTTTTGATCTGGGCGAAGAGATTGCCGCGGATGCCACGGATGTGGAAGGAGACAGATTGCGGGGCTCCAATTCCCTTGCCATCATGAAAGGCCGCCGGGCCGCGTTGTCCATTTCTGGTCTTCTTTTTGGCCTTGTTATTTTGATCAGCCTGCTGCCGGTCATTTTCAACTGGCTGGGCACGCTCTACCTTTTCCTCTTGCTAATAATGGATGGATATATAATTTTTTGCAGCCTGAAAATTATTCGCAGTCAGACCGCCCAGGCAGGCCGGTGCTGGGTCCGCTGGAACTATCAGGGAGTCAGCTTCTGTCAGCTGGCATTCCTGCTGGCACGCATGGTGATACGCTAGTTCAAACCATCCAACGGTGTTAATCTAATATTGCTCTTATGCAATATTAGCAGTCTGTCTACCAGCATTTTGTTATAATCGTCTTCATATCATGACCTAAGAGGATTCCGCTTATGATGCGATTTGATCGCTTTACTGAAAGAGCACAGGAGGCTGCCCAGCGCGCCGCCGAGATTATCCAGCGTTACGGACACAACCAGATCGATACCGAGCACATCCTGCTGGCTTTGATCGAACAGCCTGGCGGGGTGATTCCCCAGATCCTGGAAATGCTGAATGTCAATGGCCAGGCTTTGACGGAGCGTCTTGACCAGACACTTAAAATGACCCCCAAGGCCAATATCTTCGGAGGAGGGGCGGGACAGATTTTCATCACCCCGCGCGTCAAACGGATTATTGACCTGGCAAATGAGGAAGCCAACCGGTTGAAGGATGAATACATCTCAACCGAGCATATCTTCCTGGCAATAATGAGCGAGCGCAACACCTCTGCGGCACGAGTGCTCGAAAGCGCCGGCCTGACCCGGGAACGGGTGCTGGATGCGATCATGCAATTGCGCGGCGGGCAGCGTGTCACCGACCCGCAGGCCGAGACGCGTTATCGTACATTGGAAAAATATTCACGTGATTTGACCCAACTGGCACGGGAAGGCAAGCTCGACCCGGTCATTGGGCGCGATAACGAGATCATGCGTGTCATCCAGATCCTTTCCCGGCGTACCAAGAACAACCCGGTCCTGATCGGTGAGGCTGGCGTTGGGAAAACCGCCATCGTGGAGGGCCTGGCGCAGAAGATTGCCGCCAATGATGTGCCGGAGATCCTTTCCGGCAAACGCGTGGTCGCACTCGACCTGGGAGCCATGATCGCCGGCAGCCGATTCCGGGGTGAGTTCGAAGAGCGCCTCAAGTCAGCCATCGAGGAAGTACAGCACTCCGCCGGGGAAGTCATCCTGATGATTGACGAATTACATACGGTGGTTGGAGCAGGGGCAGCCCAGGGAGCCATGGACGCTTCCAACATGCTTAAACCGGCCCTAGCGCGCGGCGAGCTGCAATGCATCGGCGCCACCACGCTGGACGAGTATCACAAGTATATCGAAAAGGATGCCGCCCTTGAGCGTCGGTTCGCGCCGGTATATGTGGAAGAACCGAGCGTGGATGATACCATCAAGATGTTGATGGGCCTGCGCGACCGGTACGAAGCGCACCACAAGGTTCGTTTCTCAGACGAGGCCCTGGTGGCCGCGGCGCGTTTCTCCGATCGTTATGTCACTGACCGTCACCTGCCGGACAAAGCCATTGACCTGATGGACGAATCCGCTGCCAAATTGCGGGTGGCATTATATTCCCTGCCTCCGGAATTGAAAGAAAAGAAGAATGAGATCGACAAGCTGCGGGTCGAGGAGGAACAGGCCGGCGTGGAACGTGACTATGAACGCGCCGCCCAGAAAAAGGCTGAACGCCTGCGGCTGGAACAGGATTTCACGGCAAAACGCGATAAGTGGGAATCTGAACACCACCTGGATGAGGTGGTGGATGTAAATGACATCGCCGAGGTAGTACACCAGTGGACCGGTATTCCGCTTAGCCAGATGATGGAAAGCGAAGCCGAGAAACTCTTGCATATGGAAGAGCGCCTGCACGAGCGCATCATCGGCCAGGATGAAGCCATCCATGCCATATCGGATGCCATCCGGCGCGCCCGCTCAGGTTTGAAAGACCCGGCCCGTCCGATTGGTTCATTTATTTTCATCGGCCCATCCGGTGTTGGCAAGACCGAACTCGCCAAGGCGCTGGCCTGGTTCATGTTCGATGACGAAGAAGCCATGGTGCGCATCGACATGTCGGAATACCGTGAACAGCATACCGTCTCGCGCCTTTTTGGCGCCCCGCCTGGATACGTCGGTTATGAGGAAGGCGGCCAGTTGACCGAAGCCGTCCGCCGCCGCCCGTACCGGGTCTTGCTGTTCGATGAAATTGAAAAGGCACACCCGGAGGTTTGGAATGCCCTGCTGCAGATCCTGGACGATGGACGCATGACCGACGGGCAGGGCAACGTTGTGGATTTCCGTAACACCGTGCTGATTATGACCTCCAACCTTGGCACCGAGTATGTGCGAAAAGGTGGAACCCTGGGCTTCCTGCAGCCCTCCGGTTCCGATGAAGACCGGGAAGCCCATGCGAAGATCGAGAAAGCTCTCAAGGGGACCTTCCGGCCGGAATTCCTCAATCGTGTCGACGAGATCATCATGTTCTCACCGCTCTCCCTGCAAGAGATGGAGCAGATCGTTAGCTTGCAGATGAAGGAAATCCAAGACCGCCTGAACGAGTTCGGCGTGAAGGTCGAGCTGACCGAAAAGGCCCGCAACTGGCTTGCCAAGACCGGCTATGATGAGGCCTTCGGCGCACGCCCGCTGCGACGTGCCTTGCAAAAATTCGTTGAGAGTCCGCTCTCGGTGGAACTGTTGGGTGGTTCCATTCCGTCTGGATCGTCTGTCAGCGTGGATATTAAAGCGGATAGCAGCGGCCTGGAGTTCAAGCCAAAGGAAAGCCGGAGCAGGAAGAAAGAGTCTTCTTAATGATATCAGACGGCAGATTATCTGCCGTCTGATTGGTTCAATGGAAATAGCCATGATTGCTGGAGAAGGTGAACAGGAGGTGGGTAGGTCACGCGGCACCGCGGCGCATTCCGAAGGGAAACCCGCCAGGAGCGAAGCCCTTCCGTCACGCTTTTTTTCTTCTTCCTATCGGCGATTCCCTGATAGCGTACCCATTTGGAGTTGCACGAATGATGAATTCTCCTTACAATAGAGTTGCTCTCGAATAAAGGAGGCAAAATGACTGAACCTGAACGCGCTGCTCTTGATCACATCCGCCAGGTGGTGGATGCGGTGCTCGGTGTCCCGAATAATCCTGATTCCCTTCCCGCGGATTCTATTGCTTCTGTTCCTGATACCCTCCCGCAAGACCCGAATGCAGCCATACCGGATACGCTTCCTTCAGAAGGTGACCTGCCAACCCCTGATCCCCTTCCGGAAAAAATAAACCCTTCCATTCTGCCGGTCCCTTATCTTCCTCAATTGGAGCCTGCGACTGATCAGTTTGTCTCTGATTCAGGCGCGGCAACGGGGGTCATGTTTGTGCAGGCATATACTGATCAAACCATCACTCCCGCTGAATTTTTCAAGCAAACCGGTCAGATCGGCGATGTGCCACTTTCGTTCGAACAAATTTCGAATACACTCGGTGCCAAGGGCGTCCCGGTTGAGTTGCGCAGTGGCCTCAAACTTGCCGACCTGTCGCTTATCCTGTTCAGCGGCCGTCCGGTAATTGCGCTTGTCAAGCAAATGGTTTTACAGGCGGCTGGGCTGACGCCGGAAAAGATCGATGGGCCGCATTACCTGGTGGTGGTGGGAATGGATGTGGAGCAGGCCTTCGTTCATGACCCGCTGCGCAGGGATGCTTCCGGTCAATCACAGGCTATTCCCTGGCTGATTTTCTACCGAGCCTGGAGCCAGGCTGAGGGTTATAAACGGGCCGTGTTGGTGCCGCGTCTGCAATTGGTCAGGCGGGTGTCCGTTAGCACCGATCCTCTCAATGTGTACACTCAACCGGATGCCAGCGCCATGCTGGCCGGGACGGTCAACCAGGGGGACCTGTTCGAGATCAAGACTCAGGCGAATGGCTGGGGGAAAATCGGCGAAGACCGCTGGATCGATCTGAGTTGCACCGCTGATATTTGAGATTAAAAGGCCCGGTTTTAAAAAAGCCGGGTCTCTGTTTTGTATCCTTGCCCTTCAATCGTTTATTGCAGGCGATGACGTGATTTATCGCGGCACCGGCTGGAGGTAAAGATTGTGGCCCACGATGTAGTCGTAAACCTTGGTTGGCAGAAAATTGCGGAACGGTCGGCCCTCGGCGATGCATACCCGGATTTCGCGCGCCGCAATATCGAGCAGTGGCGCTTCCACGAAACGAATCTTGGCTGCCAGACCGGGCAGGTTTTTTTCCAGTGCTTCCAGGTCGAGCGTATCACCCGGTCTGCGCATGACGCCGATCTGGTAGCAGGCGGTTACGAACTCGGCCGGGCGGTGCCAGGCAGGCAGGTCGCGTAACGAATCCCCCCCCATCAAATAGACCAGTTCTGCTCCGGGGTTTTGTCCGGCCAGGATTTGCACCGTATCCAGTGCATAGTGTGGACCGGGACGGCTTAGCTCGACGGTTGAAAGTTCGAACTGGGGATCATCAGCAATGGCAAGCTTGACCATTTCCAGTCGCTGCCCAAGTGGGGCGATAGATTGGCCTTGTTTGTGGGGTGGATCAGGCGTCAGCACCCACAACAGGCGCTGCAGGCCGAGTTGTGCGCGTGCTTCGGCAGCCAGGATCAGGTGACCTATATGAGGCGGGTCGAAAGTCCCGCCGAAGATGCCGATGATTTGCATGGGCAAAGTATATCATTTTTAGAATTTCAGGTTTACGAAAGACTAATAATTTCTTTACCAAATCTATATACTAATTGGATATAATTTTTTTAAGGAATATAAAATGGTTTCGAAATGATCCAGACTTCCCAATAAATGAGGGCAGGATAACTCCCTGAATTCCCTTTTATTGTGATGGTAGGTTGTGAAGAAAGCAGATCGTTTCCTTCCTTCTCGAAAAAACCTTAACGGATATTTAAAGGAGTACATGATATGAAGACAGTTTGGAAATGGGTGATAGGGGTGGTGGTGGTTCTAGTAATCCTGGCAATCCTGGTGGGAGGTGCATTCTTACTGCGTAACCACCTGATGAACGTGGTCGGCCTCAGCAGGGTGACCCGGCCTGGGATTCGGTTTCCTACCAACCGCCAGCCATCTACCGGAAACAATGGTCAGCTGCCTGCCCCCAACAATGGCACCAGACGAATGATGCCTTTTGGTAATGGCGGATGGGGCGCCCGTGGCATGTACATGGGCGGCTTCGGCATGCTGGGATTTGGCCGGATGATGCCTTTTGGCGGGCTCTTCGGAGGCCTGGTTTCGCTTGGAATACTGGTGCTCATTGTCCTTGCCATTATCTGGCTGGCCGGGAACCTGCGCAGACCGGCGGTGCTTGCTGCTGCACCGACTTCGGCTGTTAATCCGGTTGTTCCGGCAGTGGCAACCCATCCTTGCCAAAAGTGTGGTGAACCAGTTCGGGAAGATTGGAAATTCTGTCCACATTGTGGCGAGAAAGTCTGATTTTCCCATTACCGAACAGAACCAATAGCGATCAGGCCCCCGGGCAAGCACCTCGGAGGCCTGAATTGTTTTCTGCTGCGCTGGCTGGCTTCCAGCCTGTGCAAGCCTAATCCGGAAACACTTTGCCAGGGTTCAGAATGTTTAAAGGGTCCAACGCAAGTTTGATGCGCTTCTGTATTTCGATCGAAAGCGGACCAAGTGCCTGCTGCATGTAAGGACGTTTGAGGGAACCCACACCATGTTCCCCTGAAAGTGTTCCCCCTAATTCCAGGGCGGTCGAAAATTCCTCTTTGACAATGAGCCCAACTTTGCTCCATTGTGCCGGGTCGCGCATGTCGAACAGGATGTTGGGATGCAGGTTGCCATCGCCTGCGTGGCCAAAGATGACCACCGGCAGGTCGTATTTGAGGCTGATGGCTTTCAGGCGGCGAACGGCCTCGGGGATGGCACTGCGCGGCACGGTGATATCCTCGCCAAGCTTGTTGGGAGTCCGGCGTGCAAGTGCGGCCGTGACCGACCGGCGGGCTTCCCATAACTTGGAACGTTCCAGCTCATCTTTTGCGACATTCACCTGCCTGGCTCCCCGCTCTTTGCAAATACCGGTGATCGCGTCCATTTCGTTTAACATAAACGCCTCGTCCGATCCGTCGGTTTCGATGATCAGGATGGCTTCCACATCCAGAGGCAGGCCCATCTGCATAGCTTCTTCGGTGCATGCAATGGCCGTTTCATCCATCAATTCCAGCGCGGCCGGAAGGATGCCGGCCTTCAGGATGGCATTGACCGTCAGGGAGGCATCCTCCAATGATGGGAATTCGACCAGGGCTGTACGAACAAATTTGGGCTTGGCGGTCAGACGCAAAAGGGCTGCGGTGATCACTCCCAGAGTCCCCTCGGAGCCGGTAAAGAGCCCCAACAGGTCATATCCGACCACATCTTTGATGCACTTGTTTCCTGCCTGCAGTACGCGCCCATCCGCCAGCACCACGGTCAGACCGAGCACATAATTGCCGGTCACACCGTATTTCAGGCAGCGCGGCCCGCCGGCATTGCAGGCAATATTCCCCCCAATCGTCGACTCCCGGATGCTGGAAGGGTCGGGCGGATAGAATAAACCGAGCTTTTCCACAGCAGTCTGCAGGTCGGCAGTGACGATGCCCGCCTCGACATGTGCGGTGGAATTGGCCTGGTCGATCTCCAGGATGCGATTCATGCGCGTCATTGCCAGGACGATTCCCCCCTGGGACGGCACCGACCCACCTGCGAGGCCCGAGCCCATTCCGCGTGAAACCAGCGGGATGTGTGCCTGCGCGGCCAGTCTGATCAGCTGGCTGACCTGGTCCGTGCTGCGCGGTAGAACAACCACATCCGGGCAGCCCTGCTCGAAGGTGCCGTCGTAGCTGTAAACGGCCAGATCTTCAGGGCTGGTCAGTACGCCGTCCCGGCCGGCTATTTTTTCGAGTTGCGCGGTTATTTTTTTATCCATTATTTTTCCCTCCTGGTCGAAGGAACGCCTTCAGTCGTTTCCGAAATTGAGCTATTGTCGGTGCCATTACGGTAGGCCCTGTCCAGCAGTGCAATCGGGTGGTCAACCCGCACGTCCAGACCGGCGCGCTTCACGCCGGCCTTCAATTGCATCTGGCAGGCAGGACAACCTGAAACCACGCAGGCGGCCTGAGTGGCGGCGATCTGGTCGGTCTTTCGTTTCAACGTCTTGAGTGAGCTCTCGTAATGGGTGATGATTTGCGTGCCAGCCAGGCCGCAGCACCAGTCCGCTTCAGGCAGCTCGACGAATTCGAGCCCATCGATCATTTGCAACAGGCTGCGCGGCTGCTCCCAGACACCCTGGCCGCGCCGCAGGTGACAAGGATCATGATAGGTGACACGCGCCTCCAGGCGCCCGATAGGCTTTTCCATTGGTATCGACATCAGGAACTCACTGATATCCCGGACTTTCTTACTGAAGTCTGCAGCCCTGGCGGCCCATAGCGGGTCGTCCACTAGGATATTACCGTAATCTTTGAGGGTGGACCCGCAGGTGGCGCAGTCGGTGATGACAAACTCAACCTCAGCTTTTTCAAAGAGCGAAATGTTATGGCGGGCTTGCTTCTGCACCTGCTGTATCTTCCCGAATCCCAGGGCAGGCATTCCGCAGCAGACTGTCGCTTTGGGCGTGACGACAGTGCAGCCGTTGCGGGCCAGCACACGTACCGCCGCGGCGCTTTCTTCGGCGAACATCAGGCTTTGCAAACAGCCCAGGAAAAAACCAACCCGGTGAAGCGATTCCTTTCTTGCCGGGCTGATCTCCGGCAGCACCTGCCTGAGCGGACGCTGGGGCAGGCGCGGCAGCATCGTTTCCAGATCGCGCAGACGCCCTGGCAGCAGCCTGCCCAGCCCGAGTGCGTAGACCAGCCGGCGTATGCCGAGATTTTCATAAAGTCGCAGCGGCCAGGTACCCATTTCCAGCCGTTCCGGTTTGGGAAAGATTTCCCCGAACAACGCCTTCTTCCAGGTCCTTGGCCGGAGGTGTTCCTCTAAAGTGCGCATGTCGAGGGCCAGGTCAGCCGGGCGGATTCCGACCGGGCAAATGGCATTGCACGCCAGGCAGTCGAAGCAGGCATACATCTGCTCGAACAGGTTGGAGGTCAATTGCAGGTCGCCCTGCAGGCCCTTGCGCGCCAGCGCCACCCGGCCGCGCGGCGACGTTATCTCGCTCAGGTCTTCCCGGTAGGTTGGGCAGACGGCCAGGCAAACGCCGCAGCGGATGCAATTCAAATATTGTTCTTCGGTTGGCAAGGAGGGTGGATTAAGGGCTGGCACGGTTCAATCGCTTCTTTTTACCTATAAAATTTCCTAATCATGCGGATTATTTTCTTCCGCGTGAGTGGCTTTTATGTTACGGTGAATACGGTTAAGAAAATCCGGTTATTCTCAAGTATATCAACGAATTGGAATAAATCCCATTACCGCTGGATGCGTGCCGAGCCTCCTTGGGCGAAAGACTGCACCTGCTCCAGAGTTGCCATGCTGGTATCGCCGGGGAAGGTGGTAAGCAGGGCGCCATGCGCCCATCCCAGGTTGAGCGCGGCCTGCTCCGGTTGGTCTGTCAGCAGGCCATAGAAGAAGCCGGAGGCGAATCCGTCCCCACCGCCGACCCGGTCGTAAACATCCAACCGGCAGGTTGGGGAGGTGTACGTCCGGCCGTTTATCCATGCCACCGCGCACCAGGAATGCAGGTTGGTCGAGTGCACTTCCCGCAAGGTGGTGGCAACGATCTTAATCTGCGGGAATTCCGCCACAACGGCCGCGATCATCCCGAAAAAGGCCCCGGGATCGAGCTCAGATCTCGATCCGGATTGCGGCCCCGGGACACCGAGCCCCATTTGCAGGTCTTCTTCATTCCCCACCAGCACATCCACGTTTTCCACGATGCGTTTAAGAACCGAGCGGGCCCGTTCGGGGCCGCCCCAAATGTTCCACAGCTTGGCGCGATAGTTTAGATCGAACGATATGACCGCCCCGGCGGCTTTGGCAGCCTGCATGGCTTCAATGACGAGTTCTCCGGTCGTTTCCGAAAGCGCCGCAAAAATACCGCCGCTGTGGAACCAGCGCAGACCGCCTGAAAAGATGGCCTGCCAATCAAAATCCCCCGGCTTGAGCTGCGCGGCGGCCTCGTTGGCGCGGTTGTAAAATACCAACGGGGCGCGCACCCCCTGGCCTCGATCACTGTAGACGGTTGCCATATTGGGACCGGTGACGCCGTTATGTTTGAAAAGCCTGTAGAACGGACGGACACCCATGGCCCGCACCCGCTCTGCAATCAGGTCGCCGATCGGATAATCCACCATGGCGGAGATGATACCGGTATTCATGCGGAAGCAGTCCGAGAGGTTCGCGGCGCAGTTGTACTCCCCGCCGCTGACGTGAATCTGGTATTGGCTGGCCTTGCGGAAGGGGATGACGCCCGGGTCCAGCCGGTGCACCAGCGCGCCCAGGGCGATAAAATCCAGTGTGCCGGAAGGAGGGATGTTAAGGCCGTATTTCATATCCATTCCTCTTTCATTTCTTCTTCGGTTCGGCCATTTCCTGCCGGACGGTGTTGAGCAGACTTTCCGCCTTGAGCTCGTTCAGCGTGTAACAGGGAGCTTCCAGGTGGTCAGCCAGCGATTGCGCCAGACCCTGGTCGAACGAGGCGTGTTCCATATTGATGACCACCGTGCGGTAATTCCGGTCTGCGATCTGCTCGGCGAAAGCGTACGATTCTTCCTGGGGCGGGAGTGTTCCGATCGATACATTCCCGGCCCCATCGGTCAGGACAATCAGCAGCGGCTCCACGTCCGGATGGATGACCTGCTCCTGTTTGAGTACTTCATAAGCCATCAACAGGCCGGCCGAAAGCGGAGTCTTCCCGCCCACCGGGATGTCAGACAGAGCCCGTTGGGCCAGCATGACCGAGCTGGTCGGCGGCAGGATCAACGTGGAACGGTCCTTCTGGAAGACAATCAGGCCCACCCGGTCGCGCCGCTGGTAAGCGTCTGTCAGCAGGGACAGGATGGCGCCCTTGGTGGCGGCCATGCGCTCAGCCACGGCCATTGACCACGAAGCGTCCACCAGGAACAGGATCAGGTTGGCGGCCTTCTTAACGCGCACTTTGCGCTGTAGATCGCCTTTTTTGATCGCAAAAGCCACCTGCTTGCGTTGTTCAGTGCGTTGGTTTTGGAAGGGAGCCGCAGCGCGGAAGGTCGCGTCGAAGGCCACATCATCGGTCCTGCCATTGGCGGGGCGGGCCTGAATGTACCGGCCGCGTTTTCGTTCGGTATGCGTGCGAGACCGCCGCCCGGCATGGTGACGGGTTAATTTATCGAGCGGGGTATCCAGTTTGCGGGGTTCGAAGGTCTCACCCACCTTGACCTTTTTTCCGCCGTCCCACCAGTGCGCATCCTGCCCGTCGAAGACTGTCTGCTGGGGCGAGGGTTCGGCGTCCGGGGGCTGATTGGGGTCATCCTGCTTACCCGTCTCAGTTACGACTTTTTTTTTTACATCCGTCGCTTCGGGTTCTTTCTCGGGTTCTTCGGATGGTTCGCCATCTGAAGAGGAACCCTGCAACTGTTCGATGCGTTCCTGTAACTGTTCCGGGGAGATCTCCGACTGCTGGAAGGGGCCGTGCTTGATGCGGTGCGGTAAAGCCAGTTCGGCAGCCAGGGCGATATCCCGGTCCGTGATGGCGCTGCGTTCCTCGTAAGCGGCATGCGCCCGGGCAGCCTTGAGGATGACCAGGTCGGCGCGGTGCCCGTCCACGTTCAAGGAAGCGGTCAAGGCGGCGATGGAGAGCAGGTCACGCCGGGTATAAGTCACTTTCTCGACCATCGTGCGGGCATGTGCGATCAGCCGTGAAAGTTTATCTTCGTGCGGCTGCCAGAGCTTGCGGAAAGCTTCCGGATCGGATTCAAAAGCCAGGTTGTTTTCGATGATGGTCACCCGGTCGCGGGCATCGCGGATACCAGTTATCTCCACGGAAAGGGCGAAACGGTCCAGCAACTGCGGGCGCAGGTCGCCTTCCTCCGGGTTCATTGTCCCCACCAGGATAAAACGGGCGGGATGGGTGAAGGAGATGCCTTCGCGTTCGACGATGTTCATGCCCATGGCAGCCGAGTCCAGCAGCACATCCACCACATGGTCGTCTAGCAGGTTGACTTCATCGATATAGAGCAGGCCGCGGTTGGCGGCTGCCAGCACCCCGGCTTCAAAATGACGTTCCCCCTTCTGGATGGCGCGTTCGATATCCAGCGTACCGACCACCCGATCTTCGGTGGCCGAAACCGGTAGGTTGACGAAGGGAATGGGTTTTTCTTCAACGGGCAGCGGTTCGCCGGAGGCGGCTCTTTCACGGCATTCCGTGCACCAGGAAGCCGGCTGGTCGGGGTCGCAGCCGAAACGGCAGCCGCGTACGGTGCGGACCTTGGGCAGCAACGCTGCCAGGGCGCGCGCGGCCGTGGATTTGGCAGTGCCGCGCTCGCCACGGATCAATACGCCACCGATGCGCGGGTCAACTGCGTTAAGGATCAGTGCACGCCGCATGCGTTCCTGTCCGACAATGGCAGTGAAGGGATAGATGCTGGGCATAAACAACTCCGCGCAGGATTATATCGCGGGTTGCAGATGGATGGGTAAGTTTCCCATTAATTTACCGGCACCTGGGATTTGGAAAGTTCCTTTTCGAGTGAGGCGGGTTGATCGGGTTGGGAGGATTGGACCCTGGGCAGCATTACCCAAGCCATCAGCCCGGAAATAATATATAGGCTGCCTGAAATGCACAGGATTGGCACCAATCCGAGCAGATCGGCCAGTGACCCGGCTAACAGCATACCAGCCAGGCTTGCCAGCGCAGAAGTGGTGCCAAGTGTGCCGAAGATGCGCCCGCGGAATTGATCACTGGCGCCCAGTTGTAACAAGGTCTCACTACAAATAAGCCAGGCCGAAGCCGCCACCCCGGCAGCTGCCATGAGCGGCAGCACCCATGCTGAATGGGGAATACAAACGATGACCAGGATGACAATCCCAGTGAGAGCCAACCCCAGCGCGGTGATACGCCGGGCCGGGAAGCGTTTTCCGAACTGTCCGACCAGCAAGCCTCCCAGCAGACCACCGACGCCCTGGGCCATCATCAGCCATCCCAACAATTGTGCTCCACCACCCATTAAAACCTTCACCAGTGGCACGATCAAGACGGTGATCATACTATCACCCAGGAATGCCACGCCGAGAACAATAAAGAGCATGAATAGCAAATGGTCCGCCCTGACAAGCTTGAGACCGGCTACCCAATCCCGCCACATTCCCAGGAATCCTTCTGCAGCAGGGGTATCCGCCACGGGTGGTTGTAAAGCTGGGCGAATGGGCATGACGATGAGTGTGATCATCAGGGCGGAAAAAAGAAATGAACCAGCATCTAACAAAACCACGCTGGAAAACCCCAGCCTACCCATCAGCACACCGCCCAAGGCCGATCCGAGCAGACGGGTAAGCGCATCGCTTAAACCGTTCAGCGAATTGGCTGACAGCAGATCTTTCTCTCCGACCAGGACAGGAATTATAGCGGTTTTGGCGGGATTAAAGAATTGCGAAACAGTCGATTCCAGGAATGCGGAAACGTAGATCAGCCACAAACCATCCCGGGATCGGACGAATAACATCATCAGGATCAATAGAACCCGCAACAGGTCGGCCATGATCATCAAACGCTTGCGGTCCCAGCGATCCACAAAAACACCGGCAACAGATCCCAGGACCAGGCGCGGCAAGGTTGAGACGATGAACATGGCACCGGTGGCCAATACAGAACCGGTCAGGCTGTACGTGTAGAACGGCAGGGCGATGAAAAGAACCCAATCCCCGATAACGGAAATAAATTGCCCGACCCATAACACGGAAAAATTCCGTTGCCGGAATATTTTGAGCAAGGGGGGACCTCTATTATTTCTGGATTAGCTTTTGTTGTTATTCAACGAAGATTTCGACGTGCTCGCCGTCCTCGTCGTCCACCACGTCGATGATCTTGCCGGTGGTGCCCAAGCGCAGGGCTTCCATTAACTGGTCCATGTTCACGCCGTCGATCTCAGGCGCAAAATGCGCGCCGATCTTCATGCCGGCCTCCATCAGGCTGATGGGGATCTGGACAGTGGCTTTGGAACGCCCGGAGACTACATCCGTAACGCGCACGCGCAGCCACTTGGCGCCACTGGTGCCCAGCCCGCCAGTGGCGTGGCCTGCATTAGCCAGGGCCGAAAGCAGTTTGGCGCCTTCTTCCACGCTTACTTTACCTTCATCGATCATCTTTAAAATCTTCATTCGTTCTTCAACGCTGGCCATGGGAAACTCCTTTTATCCAATATAAACATGTACCCGTTCGCCGGAATCGCCCTCGTCTACGTGCACGATCAGCGGCTCCTGGCCGGTGAACCCGCTCTGCATGACCTGAATGATTTCATCCAAATTGGTCCTTCGCAGGTCGGGGATCCATGGGCCAAAAGTGCGCAGGAACCAGGCTGTGAATTTAAGCGGCAGGGGAAAGCCCAGGAAGATATGTCCCGGTCGCTCGCCGGGTTGCTGGCGCACATCCACATAGATCCAGCACGCCGTCCGGCTGCCGGCGGCCAGGGTGGTAAGCGCCACACCCAGCAGCAACGGCGTCAACAGAAAATAGAACCAGAAGTTCAAGCCCGGGCCGCGCATTATGGAATACATCCCCAGTCCGCTCAGGACTGTGATAAGAACGCCGATCCAGAGCGGGATCTGCCAGAGCCGGCGGGCGGTGGACTCGAGACGCTCGACGTGCGGATAGGGATCGAGGGCTTGCGCCGGTTGGGCGCTGTGTTGTTCTTCGCCAGCCGGTGCGCTGCGTGCCGCCACGGTTTCAGCATCCGACCCTTGCTGTTCAAGCGCCTGCATGAGAGTCAGCCCTTGCGCGGGGGTGATCTTCCCCTCATCAATCATTTTGAGGACTTGATTGCGTTCCTGGTTTGTCATTTTAATCTCCTCTATTTTCCTTCCAGGGCAGCCAGCAGTTTTTCGGCCTCTTCAACGGAGATCTTCTTTTCTTGAAGCATTTTCAAGATGGTCAGGCGTTCGTCGTCAGATATCGGGGCAGAGCTCTCCACCGGGCCGTGCGGGGTAACGTCCCAGTTCCAACGACCGACGCCCATGTGGAGATTGGCATGACCACGCCGGGAACGTACTTCGGCAGCGCGCGCCTTGGCTTCCGCCCGGCGCAGGGCGGCTTCGACCTTGATGGAAGCCCGGCGCCCGGCGGTTTCAGCATGGCGGTTGGCGGCCTCCAGATGCGATTGGGCGCGCTCCATGGCGGCCTGCACACGCTGGTTAATCTGCTCCGAAAAGTCCTCCGGCAGTTCGAAAGGTGGAAAAGTCCATTCACTGCCATCCCGCATGCCCACGCCGAAATCGGCGGCGGAATCCCATGAATCGGCCTGGCTGGATACCAGCAAATCGTCGCCGGCGGTCAGGAGCATTTCAGCCATCCCGTCCGCATCCTTGCCGATGACCACTTCACATTCGCCGCAATCCTCAGGAACCGTGACGCCTGGAAAATCCACGTGGATCGATTCGGGTGAACCGCCGGTCAGGTGGAGTCTGACGTTGGTGTCCGGTGACAGGCGCAGGATCAGGTCGTCGCCGGCGCTGATATCATAGGTCTGGCCGGATAAAGGTGCCAGGTAGAGCGCTACATCTCCGCCGGCTTTGACATTCACAGCCGAGCGTACATTGCGCACGTACAGGTCCGAACCGACGTTCTCGATGGCGACCATACCGTCGATATCCCGGATGGAGGCATCGCCGCGGATGGTATCTACGGCACAGACACCGCCTCCGCCGCGCAGGCTGAAATCGCCGGCGATGACGCCTGCGTTCAGCGGACCGACATGGTGTAGGGAGACATCCCCGGAAACCACGCCCAGCGTGAGCGGGCCGAGGTCCTTGGTGGTCAGGTCACCCTCCACCGGTCCGAGCGTGACCGGGCCGCTCAGCGCCTGCAGGCTGGCATCACCGCTGATACTTTCCACTTGTAGGATGACTGCGTGCGGCAGGTATACGATCAGGTCCTCATCACAAGTGACCGTAATGGGGAAGGTGCCGGAGACCAGCTCTAGCAGGTTGCCGGAAGTCTTGGCCATCAGCTCGTTGCGATCCCAACCCGCCACACGCAGGTCTCCGTGGACGGTATGGACGAGGATATTCGCATTGGGGTTGACCGGGACGGTTTGTTGTTTCATGGCTTACTCCTCTCCGTGCAGGCGGCGCATGGCTTCTTCGGCGGAAATCTTGCCGGAATCCAGTTCTTCCAACACACCCAGGCGCTGTTCATCGGAGATCTCGTTGGTTTCCTCCTTGCCTGGTTCATACCCGAGGGCACGGATAACCTCCTGCAGGCGGTTTCGCACGGTGGGGTAGGAAAGCGCCATTTCCTCCTGCACACGTGTCAACTTGCCCTCGCAGCGGACGAAGGTCTCGATGAAATCCAGTTGTTCAGGTGCAAGGCCTGTAAAGGCGGTATTGGTGAAGCGGCCTTCGATGACGGTATCGCAGGTGTCGCAATGGAGGCGGGTGACGGTCAGTTCGCCCTCGCAAACCGGGCATTTACTAAGGGTGGTCTTCATAATTAGGTTCCTTTATTCTTCATATTAATATTATTTATATTATACGCTTATATTGTTTAAAGTCAATAGAATTATAGTTAAAAATATTAATATTGTCTTTGATATTATTGATATTGGGAGAGAAGGAAGAGAGAGTTGAGAGAAGGGATCAGGGATTGGGAATTAGAAATCAGGAAAAGGGAACAGTGGCATAAAGGTTTTCATTCAGAATGATAAGCATCACCACCCATGATCTGAGGAGGGAATATTCGTTCCACGGAACGAAGAGGAATGAATATTCTTCCAGGAAGAGCTTCTATATGCTGCCCCGGAAGAGCACCGGGATGTTGCCCCGAAAAAAACCGCTCGGAGGGGCGGTCAGCCTGTGGAAATTTCCTCTGTTAAGTTGGTAAAGATAAAGTGTACGGGAATCTCATATAAAGACCTAGTCGAACAGTAATAAAAATACATATGTTCTAATTTGTCAAACGATTAGGGGGAAAAGAGAGGCCCAATCGCTTGTCCGCGGGCTTGATTCGTTGTATAGTTATTGCAGGGTAGATTTTATCGGTTTCCCAAATTCTTGTTCTGTACAAGGTTTTTCCCATTGTGCAGCATCCGCGTGGGATGAGGGTCATAGATGTTCCTGCGCCTTTCTTATTCCTGCGGTATTGGTGCAGGAGGTGCAAGCAGATGTGCACGAAGAATAACCTTTGTGTACTTTGTGGCCTTCGTGGTGGAATCTTTTTCTTCCGGTCTGTCCGAAGGGGTAACAAGGAGTTAAATCGATGGAAGACAGCATACTTTCTCTTGAGAATCAAGCCATGGAACGCTGGCGTAAAGGCGATCCGTGGGGCTTCGTGGAAATGAGCGCTGGGGATATCACCTATGTCGACCCCGGCCTGGCCAAACCCATCACCGGCCTGGAGGAGTACAAAGCTTATATGAGGCAGATAGAGGGGAAAGTTCATTACCAGGGTTCGAAATTCATCCAGCCCAAAGTCGTGGTCCTCGGAGACGCGGCGGTGCTCTCGTATAACTATCGATCCAGCGAGCTCTCGCCGGACGGGAAGGTTCTGAACCAGACTCCCTGGAATGCCACAGAAGTATACTTCTGGCGGGACGGCCAGTGGAAGATCGTGCATACCCATTGGTCTTTTATTAAGCATAAGCTACCAGAAATTCTTGAAGTTCCCATTCCGGTGCAATTGGCGCAGCAGGAATACCCGGGCGTTTTGGGCGAAATCATGGTGCTTGAATCGGCTGCAATGGAACGCTGGCGCAAGGGCGACCCTGGCGGGTTCATCGACCTCTACACCCCGGAGGCGACCTACTTAGATTCCGGCACGCTGCAGCGCCTGGGCGGGGAGGATTTGAGGGCCGAGCTGGCCCGGCGCAAGGGCCAGATCTACTATGATGTGATGGAGTTCATCGGTCCAGGGATCCAAGTCCAGGGGGATATGGCGGTGTTGTTTTACCGCTTCTTCTCGACGCGCCTGAACCCGGATGGTTCCATTGCGAGCCGCATCCCCTGGAACTGCAGCGAAGTCTATATACGCTGCGAGGGCCAATGGCGTATTCTCCACAACCACTGGTCGTATATTAAGGGCCAGCAGGTGTGAAATTTTCAGCCCTGCTCAAAAAGCCGAGTGCCTTTCTGCCGGTGGGGATGTCGCTGGTTGCTCTCGCCACCGTGTTCATCCATATCATCCTTTTCGGCACTACCCGAGAATCCGATGAGGGCGTCGCCGCGCATATCTTTCAGTTGCTCTTGATTGTGCAGCTGCCCATCGTGGCCTTCTTAGCGATCAAGTGGCTGCCGCGCTTTCCCAGACCGGCGCAGCTGGTGCTGGCGCTGCAGGCCGCCGCCGGGCTGGCAGCATTGGCACCGGTCTTCTATTTCAAATGGTAAGGCGGGACTTCGCCTGCTCCGAGCGCTTTCCTACCCGAAATGAAAATAGCGCGGACCTCTTGATAGTCTGCAAATATTACGATAATATTGGAGTATCTTGATTGAAAATGTTATAATAGATAATGCATTCATGTAGCATTGGTGAAAGAATAGTCTGGTCCTTTGGAAAGCTCGGAACTCGTAATCGATAAATCTTGGCACAATAGAATAGGTCTTCCTTAACCCTTCAATCCTTTATGTGGATTGTCTATCATCTTTAACATGGAGGTAAACTTATATGAACAAGCTTCAAGGAATAACACTATTGACTTATCCCGTCAAAGACATTGCCCAGGCAAAAATGTTATATAGCAAACTGTTGGGTGTTGAGCCGTACGCCGATGGGGGATTTTATGTTGGTTACAAACTGGGCGACCAGGAAATTGGATTAGTTCCTGGCGGACAGGCGCAAGGAATGACAGGGCCTCTGCCCTACTTCGACGTAAGTGACATCCGGAGTACACTAAAGTCAATGGTAGAGGCTGGCGCACAGGTACAGCAGGAATTGAGAGATGTCGGCGGCGGTTTGCTGGTCGCAACGGTTAAAGACAAAGATGGCAACATCACCGGCTTTCGTCAGTACCCGAAGAAAAATTAACCATAATTCCATTATCAACACTCAAATTGGCGTAACTGGCATATCCAACTATGTAGTTACGCCAATTTTTTAGTTTCCAGGGATAACGTTATATACAAAAATTTCATTTGGTTGGCGGCGGTCTCTTTTTTCAGCCTGGCATATCCAACCTGCTTTCTTCGGCAATACTCCTTCTATCCTAAATTCCCGTCCATGCGGCCTGTTGCGGAAGCAATAAAATTACTCTTTATCAATACAAGATGCAGGGTAGAACCGTAATAAATATGTGTATATTGAAGCTGAACTTAATTACCATACGAACTCCTTTCAAGTTATCCGATTGATTCATATTCCATTTGTAATCTCTCAATGAAGCAACCCCGCATAACCCGTCCGCGTTTCCCAAAAGGATATGTCGAAAACCCGCAATCCCTGCTGGCATGGAGCCACGTGCAGCAGTGCTTGGCGGAAGCCAGGAACTACTGGCTTTGCACGGTGCGTCCGGACGGGCATCCGCATTTCGTGCCCAAATGGGGCGTTTGGGTGGAAGGCAAATTCTATTTCGATGGCAGTCCCGATACGCGCCATGTCAGGAATATCGCCGAAAACCTGGCCGTTGCTCTGCATTTGGAAAGCGGCGGCGATGTTGTGATCCTCGAAGGCGCCTGCAGTGCTTACGAGAAGCCTGCGCGCAGGCTTGGAGTGAAAGTGGCGCGCGCCTACACTGCCAAATATGCTGCTTTGGGATATGCGCCTGCGCCGGATCAATGGGATTAGGGTGGGCTATTCGAGATTAGCCCGCAAGTTGAATTGGCGTGGACAAAGTTCACCGACGATCCGACCAGGTTCGAATTTGATGGGAAATGAGCAAGTGAGATTGTGAACCCTGTACCCATTCTGGTAGATGAAGCCAACCGGAATCCCCTTTCAGACCATCTGACTTTAAGGCTATCAGACTTTTTTGCTTTTTCTGCTAAAATAAGCCAATGAAATCCTCGCTAAAAAAGGTAATGCGCATCCCTCTACTCCTGCTGGGTCTGGCCTCCGGCCTGACCTTGCTGGCCGCGCTGGCCTACTGGCTGTCTGACCGCAACAACGGCAGCTTGGTGTCGTCGGGCGTGAAGCGCAAGTACCTGCTGTATGTGCCAAAAAGTTACGATCCCGCCCGGCCCGTCCCGCTTGTCATCAGCATCCACGGTTATTCCGAATGGCCGGCGCACCAGATGCAACAATCCGGTTGGAATGACCTGGCCGAGCAGTACGGCTTCCTTGTTGTCTATCCCTCCGGCCTGGGCCTGCCGAAGCGCTGGCGCATAGGCGGTATTCCCAACCGCCCCAGCGGGCCACAGCCAGAAGTGACCTTCATTTCCGACCTGATCGACCGCCTGGCAGGCCAGTACAACATTGATTCAGCCCGCATCTATTCCAACGGCTTTTCAAACGGCGGCGGCCTGTCATTTGTTTTATCCTGCCTGCTCTCCGAGCGGATTGCCGCGTTCGGGAGCGTCGCGGGTGCCTATCTGCTGCCGTGGAACGATTGCCAGCCGGCCCGCCCTGTGCCTGCGATCCTTTTCCATGGCACCGCCGACCCGGTTGTACCGTACCAGGGCGGGCCGTCCCGCCTTTTCAACCTGCCCTTTCCTTCCATCCCGGCCTGGGTGGCGGCCCTCGCCAGGCATGAAGGTTGCACGGGCACACCGCAAAGCCTGCCCGACCAGGGGCATGTCAGCGGAGTCCGTTATGCCAATTCCGCTACCGGCGCCGAGCTGGTCTTCTATACCATTGCGGACGGCGGGCACGCCTGGCCGGGCGGAAAGCCTTTGCCGAAGTTCATTGTCGGGCATACCCCCATGGATATCGATGCCACCCGAACCATGTGGGCCTTTTTCCAGGAGCATCCATTGCCTGTGAAAAAAATAAAAACATTAAACACACAGGGCACAAAGGGTCACCAAGGAAAGGCTCTTTGATCTTTTTTGTGATCCTCTGAGTACCTTCGTGACCTTTGTGGTAATAAGTTCGTCGGTTTGAGGAGCGTTATTATGAACTGGAAACTGATCTCATGGAATGTGAACGGCATCCGCGCCGCCGAGAAGAAAGGCTTTCTGGACTGGCTCTCGCACAGCGATGCCGACGTTGTTGCGGTGCAGGAAACCAAGGTTTCCTTCGACCAACTCTCGCCTGCGCTGCTGGCCCCGCCCGACTACCAGGCCGCCTGGAACTCGGCCGAGAAGAAAGGCTACAGCGGTACCGCCACCTATTCCCGGCCTGTCCCGCTCAAAATCGTTACCGGCCTGAACGAAGCCCGTTTCGATACCGAAGGCCGGGTGCTCATCCACGAGTTCGAGCCGTTCGTGCTCTTCAACATTTATTTTCCCAATGGTGGGCGCGGCGCAGAGTGGGTCAGCTACAAGCTGGCTTTCTACCGGCGTTTCCTGGCAGTGGCGCAGGGATATATGCAGGCCGGCCGGCCGGTGGTGGTCACCGGAGACTTCAACACCGCCTATGCTGAGATCGATCTGGCCCGCCCGAAGGAGAATGTCGCCCATAGCGGTTTCATGCCGGAGGAGCGCCTTGGGCTGGGTGAATTTTTCCAGGCCGGCCTGGTCGACAGTTTCCGGTATTTGCACCCAGATTCAGTCAAATATACCTGGTGGGATCAGGTGACGCGCGCCCGTGAACGCAACGCGGGTTGGCGGCTAGACTACTTCATGGTCTCCGCCGATCTCCAGGACCACATCCTGGCGGCCGACATCCATGATGAGGTGCCCGGCTCGGACCATTGCCCGATCAGTCTGGTCCTGGCTTTCTAAGCATCAATGGAATAAAGAATAGGACTTTTTTAAAAAAAGGCCTCGTAGGTTCACCAGGGAAAGATTTTATTTTCCTTCGAGTTCCTTAGTGGTCGCCTGTTCCGCGTTGCTCTTCTGTAGGACCCGTCTTGCGCGGCTCGTCGGCGGGATTGGGGTAAATGGATTTTCGATTAATTTAACTTGCAATCCCCGTGAATTTGCGCGATACTATCTGTGCTGGCTGGTGGTTTTACCAGACCGCGCTGCTTGGTGTCATGCAAATAGCCTTCCAACCACTCAAGATTCAAAGCCTCAAGGATGCCTGTGTCAGCCGGCTGGAGCAGTTGATCCTTTCCGGCGAACTGAAGATCGGCGAGCAGCTGCCCTCCGAGCGCGATTTTGCCCTGCGCCTCGGGGTCAGCCGCCCGGTCCTGCATGCCGCCTTGGTGGACCTGGATTCCAAAGGCCTGGTGCAGATCGTGCCGCGCCGGGGGGTTTTCGTCAGTGATTTCCGCCGTTCCGGTTCGCTGGCCATGCTGGGCTCCCTGCTTGGCTATCATGACGGCAGCCTCGATCCGGGCTTTACCCACAGCCTGATTGCCATGCGCCTGCTGGTCGAGTCCGAGACCGCCTGCCTGGCTGCCCTCAACCGCACCGACCAGCAAATGAAGGAGTTCTACAGTTTGCTGGATGAGGAAACCCGGGCGGCTTGCAGTGATCCGCAGACCCTGACCGGATTGGATTTTTCCTTCCACCTTTCCATTGCCGTCGCTTCCGGCAACCTGGTTTATCCACTTATCATCAATTCCTTCCAGGGTGTTTACACCCATCTGACCGGCGTTTTCTTCAACCGCTATTGCGGCACAGAGGTGGCAGAGGCGGTCCGGCGGTTCCATGTGCAGCTTGTGGAAGCCATTGAACAGCGGGAGGCCGGTTCGGCGGTCAGCATCATGACGGCCATGCTCAACCATGGAGCCGAGTATTTGGAAAAACAACCGGCACCCGGGGATGCCTCCCCGGCGATCTAAGGAGACCTTCCATGACTATCACTGAAATCAAGAAACCGCACTATGTTATAAAAACACCTACGCATCTTTCCGCGCGCATCCAATGGCTGCGCGATTATTATTTCCAGGGCGTCGGGCGAGCCTGGAATAACGAGTACACCGCCTGGACAACCGGCACACCCTGGGACTTCCAATACAGCGAGCTTACCTTCTATATTGTCCCAGAAACCTATTCCTTTCTTCAGACCTTCCGTTCTTCCTTTAAACAGATGGCCCGCCTGGTCAGCCTGCCGGCGGATTTCTGGAAAACCAGCTTACCCGAAAGGCGCGCCTGTTTCAACCACGCCGTGATGGTGCACCTTTTGCCGAAGGAAATTCTGCCGGGCGATCTGCTGGCAGGAGGGCGCTTCAATATCATGACCTCCGCCTGCCTGACCGAAAAGGAGACGAAGAGGCGTGATCGGTTGGTGTATGGTCCGAAGGGCGCCCGGTCAGCCATGCTGTGGTTCCATAACCACGGCTTTGGAAATGCCGGAGCCACTTCCGGTCACATCATCCCTGATTACGGCCGCATCATCCGGGAGGGCTGGAAATCTGTTCATGCCGAACTCGAATCTACTTATGAAGCCCTGTCGTCTTCCGACCAGCGCGGCAGGAAGGGAGGGCAGTTGCGTGCCATGCTGATTGCCTCCGGCATGGCACGCGACCTGGCTGCCGAATACTCCAAAGAGTGCACCCGCCTGGCTCAGACGGAGGCAGATCCCGTTCGCAAGGATGAATTGCTGCAGATGGCCGCCATCCTGAGGCGCGTGCCATGGGAACCGGCCCGTACCTTCTGGGAAGCGCTTCAATCGCTCTGGCTGACACACATGCTGGTTATGGCCGACGAGAATTACCCCGGCCCGGGTGTCTCCTTCGGCCGGCTTGACCAGTACCTGTATCCACTGTGGGAAAAATCCATCCGGGAGGGCATAGATGCGGAATTCGGCAAAGAGCTGCTGAAATGTTTTTGGATGCACTGCAATACCGCTTACGATGGCTTGATCCGGACCGGCGGTAACCAGGGCATCACCGCCGGTTACGGCCAGCTCTTCAACATTTCCGGGATGGGGGCCGGTGGCCGCGACATGACCAACGAACTCACCTATATCCTGCTGGATGTGATCGACGAAATGTCGCCCATCCTGGAACCCAAGCCCAACGTGCGCCTGCAGCGTGGCTCGCCCGAGCGGTTGCTCGACCGGGTGGTGGAGATGATCGCGTCCAGTCAGGGTTCACCCTTCCTGCTCAACTTCGATGAGCGTTCGATGGCCGGCTTGATGCTGGAAGCCCGCAAGTCCGGGGTTTCCGATCTAATCAATGCCGACAATGTGTTTGATTATGCCTCGGTTGGCTGCCTCGAAAACACCATGGTCGGCAATGATCGTTCCGGTACGGTGGACGCCAACCTGAACCTGCTCAAGGCGGTCGAACTGGCTCTGACCGGCGGCTACGATTTGACCCCTTTCACGGATGGAATCACCGGCAAGACCGATATACGCAAGCGCTGGGGCGCGGATACCGGCGACCCGGTCCGGTTAACCACCTGGGATCAATTCTGGCAGGCTTACGCCGAACAGACCCGCCATATCATTGGCCGCATCGTGAAGCTGTATGAGCAATCCGAAGCCATCCGGGCGAAGTATGCTCCCACACCCTACCTTTCCTGCCTTGTGAAAGGTTGCGCCCAAAAAGGATTGGATGTCACCCAGGGCGGCGCGCAGTTGGGTTACGTGACCATCGAAGCCGTCACCTATGCCACCACCGTCGATTCACTCCTGGCGGTCAAATACCTGGTCTATGACCAGAAGATTTGCAGCCTGATAGAGCTGGTCCAGGCCCTGGAACATAATTGGGTCGGCTATGAAGTCTTGCAGGCGCGCGCCAAAAACAAGGCCCCTAAATATGGCCGGGATGACGATGCCGCCGACCTGCTGGCCCGCCAGGTGATGCAACTCTGGACGGACGAGACCTGGAAGTATAAGACCCGCTCCACCGGTCGCCAGTTCCGTCCCGGCATGTTGTCCTGGAACTACTGGGTGGCGGATTCGTTCATCCTGCCCGCCAGCCCGGATGGAAGGCCGCGCGGCAAGTTCCTGTCGAACGCCCTGTGCCCCTCCAACGGCGCGGATAGCAACGGGCCTACCGCAAATGTCAACTCGGTTGGTAAGGTGCTGGGCGGCAAGGCCGCTGATGGCAAAGGGGATTGGGCCGATTACCTGAACGTACTCCCCAACGGCGGCAGTCACACGATGACCTTCAG
Source organism: Anaerolineales bacterium (assembly GCA_050014715.1). Taxonomy (GTDB): domain Bacteria; phylum Chloroflexota; class Anaerolineae; order Anaerolineales; family Villigracilaceae; genus UBA877. The sequence goes on from JBEKCT010000001.1 coordinate 34,853, forward strand.
CCCGTCCATGCTGCGGGACCCCGAACACCGCACAAAGTTCAAGGCTTTCCTGAAAGGGTACATCGAGAACGGCGGCTCGGCCCTGCAGATCAATCTGATCGATGCCGGCATGCTGCGGGATGCCCAGCAGCATCCGGAGAATTACCGCCATTTGTTGGTGCGGGTTACCGGCTATAACGCTTACTTCACCACCATCGGGCGCGAACTACAGAACGAGATCATTGCCCGCGAAAGCCACCAGATGAAATGATCACCGGTCAAATCCTGCACATTCAGCGTCTCTCCACCGAAGACGGTCCGGGCATCCGTACCACCGTTTTCTTCAAGGGTTGTCCCTTGCACTGCGCCTGGTGTCATAACCCCGAGAGCCTCACGTCCCGGATGCAGACCCAGTGGTTCTCGGTGCGTTGTATTGGCTGCCAGACCTGTGTGAAGACCTGTCCGAATGGCTGCCTGACGATGAGCGCGGCCGGCCTGGTCATTGACAGGGTGCGTTGCGAAGCCTGCGGGAAGTGCGCCGAAGCCTGTCCCTCCGGCGCACTGGAAGCCCTGGGAATAACCGTCACTGTCGCTGAGCTGCTTACCGAACTATCCAAGGACCGGGCGTATTATGAGAAATCCGGCGGGGGTGTGACCCTTTCGGGCGGCGAACCGACCTTCCAGCCGGAATTTGCCGAGGCGTTACTGCATGGGCTGAAACAGCTGGGTATCGCCACCGCCCTGGATACCTGCGGCCTGTGCTCCCAACTTACTCTCGACCGGCTCCTGCCTTATACGGATTTGATCCTTTTTGATCTGAAGCTGTTTGCCCCGGACCTGCACAGGCAGTTCACCGGCATCTCGAATGAACAGATCCTGGATAACCTGCAGCACATCCGGGAGCTCATCCGCCGCCAGGCGCATCCGATTCAGTTGTGGATCCGCACCCCGCTCATTCCTGGTGCAACCGCGCTGGACGAGAACCTGAATGCCATCGGGCAGCACCTGGCAGGGCAGCTTGATGGGGCAGTCGCACGCTGGGAGTTATGTGCATTCAATAATCTTTGCCGCGATCAATATACCCGCCTGGGCGTGGAATGGGCCTACGCCAAAACGCCCCTGATGACCCGCCTCGAACTGGCGCACTGTGAACAGGTCGCCAGATCTTCCGGTTTTCATCCAGAACTGATCCTCGCCACCGGCGCGACCCGCGCCGACGAGCCAATCTAGGAGTTCAGCATGAATACACCTTTGACCAGCTTTTCGGAAGAAGACATCCTGAGCACCCGGCCTGAGTTGAAGATCGGCCTGCTCGCAACCATCACACCGGAAGGATTGCCGCACGTCACACTGCTCTCCTCGCTGATGGCTTGCGGGCCTGCCCAGATGTGCTTTGGCCAGTTCACCGAGGGCATGTCGAAGAAGCACATCCTTAGCAATCCCAAAGTTGGCTTCCTCATCATGAGCCTGGATAAGAACGTCTGGCGCGGCAAAGCCAGCTATACCCATTCTGCCAAGGCCGGACCGGAATACGACTTCTATAACAACGTGCCCATGTTCCGCTACAACGCTTATTTTGGCGTGCACACTGTCTACTACCTGAGCCTGTTCGCGCAGACCGGCAAGGCTCCGCTGCCGATGAACCGCATCATCTTTGCGGCCATTCAGACCATGCTGGCGCGCACGCTGGGATGCAAATCTGGGACGCTGCCGGTTCTGAATGAATGGACACGTGCCTTTCTGGATAAGATCGATAACTTAAAATTCCTGTGCTATGTGGACACGGATGGTTACCCGGTGCTGATCCCGGCCATCCAGACCCAGAGCCTGGATACCCAGCATGTGCTGTTCTCCCCTTCTGTTTATACCGAAGAGCTGGCCGTGCTCCCGGCAGGTGTCCCGTTGGCGGTCTTCAGTATGGCGCTAACGATGGAAGATGTGCTGCTGCGCGGCACCTATCTGGGCATCCGGCGCGTGGGTGGCATCCGCGCCGGGCTGGTGCAGGTGGACTGGGTTTACAACCCCATGCCGCCTGTCCCGGGGCAGGTCTACCCGCCAGTGGATCTAAAACAAGTGGTCGCGTTCTAAAACCGGAACATCGATGAAAAAAGGCTGTGCAACCCGGTCTTTCCTGACCTTATTACAAAATTTTAATACAGTTCCAACTGACAAAGATGTATAATAAACACAAGGTTCGCCCGTTTTTTCTCAGCAAGGAGGTTCTGGTATGTTCACCAAACGTCTATTCCAATCAACCTTGATTTTGATATTGCTGGTTTCCTTCTTGGCGTTATCCCATGGCAGTGCCGCAGCTGGCAGTGGCTTACCTGGCAGTGGCACAACTGGCTATGGCGCAGGATGGGGTTGTAGCGGTACCTATGTTGTCCAACCGGGTGACTGGCTGTCCAAGATCGCCAATCGTTGTGGGGTCAGCCTGTCCGCCCTTTATGCGGCCAACCCGTATGTCGGCTATTACCTCTATGCTGGGCAGGTGCTGAATATTCCCGGCGGGAATGGCTATTACGGTCCATATAACGGGTCTTATAACGGGTCTTATAACGGGTCTTATAACGGGTCTTATAACGGGCCTTATAACGGGTCTTACAATGGTCCTGTGCCGGGCAACGGTGCTTATAATCCTGGGAACTATCAACCCTGGTATGGCAACGGCTATTATTACTGTGGTCCGACTTCCAGTAATACTTATGGAAGATACTACGTGGTCTGCCGCGGCGATACCCTCTTGAAAATTGCGCTCTATTACGGGGAGCGCTTGTCGTACCTGCAATGGCACAACCACATCTATAATGCCGACCGGATCTATGCCGGCCAGTTCATTTTCCCGTAAATCGCACAAAAATCCCGCACCGGATTAGTTTTCCGAGCCAAACGCTACTCCTTGTCGTTAACATATGACGACAAGGAGTGGTTTCGCGTTAAGCGCAGGCTTTGTTGTATCATGCAATGTATTACAAAGTGTCATACAGGCGCGCCGGCTGGGTGGACTTTCAATGAGAGCTATTTGTCCGAACAGGGATTGGGTACGGGTGAAAAGTCATAGATCTGTGGGATCGGCGAGAAATAGCTATCATCACTCAACAGTGGCAGGTCGGTTCCCAGATAGGCGTTAAATACAACCCGGAAGGTGTTCACCGGGGAGATGCCCGGATATAACTGCCCAGTGTGGCCTGGCATATAGTAAGCGTTCAAGATCTTGAACTCGTCCGGCCCAATTGTGAACAGTGGCCCTGTGTCCGTCTGCAGGATAATGACCAGCGGCCGGGTGGATTTCGAGATCAGGGTGGTGAACATCTTTTGGAATTCCATATCGACAAAAGGCACTTGCTGCTGATAACCACGCATGTATTGCTCCTGCGTATATAGCTGGTTCTTATCCATAAAGGGGGCCGGGTCGATAGGCTTGCCGTCCTGGTCAAAGACAAAGGGTTCATGGGGAGAAATGATGTGCATGAAGATGAACTTGGGACCGGGCATGGTGGCCAGTGTTGCCACGCTGTTGAATTCAACCATGGTCCGCTCCCGGTATCTTTCGCCGTCGATCTCGGTCAGATTGATCACCCCGGCATTCTCCAGCCTCTGGACCGGGGTCGTCCGCAATAATTCGATCTCAAAGGAAGTCAGGCTGGACCAAAGCGGCGGCGGAGTAATATACACATCCGAATTGTTCAGCTCGCTCCATGCAAAACCCGTTGCAAATGCCACCGTCTTGTAACCGACCTTCTTCAAATCGGCTTCGACGGAGTTGTAGCGGAGTGCATTCCAGATGGGGCCCTGGTCCAGGTTGGTGGCTTTAAACTTGGGACTGAGGTTTTGCAGGTACTCCATGTTCAATGCCGACCCGATCGACAGCTCCGATTCCATCGCATAATTGCTTTGACTGCACTCTGCCACATAAAAACCGGTATCTTTCAGGTACTGCACGAATTGACTTGTATCGATATTGTCCCAGGTCTTGAGTAGGTCCACCCGTCCGTAATCTTCCGGCACAATGTAATAGATGTCCGGAAGGTCATTTTCAGCGATAACTCGTAATGACGGTTCCGGACCCAGTGCTTGCATTGTCACCGGTTGGCTGTGAAGCATGGTCCAGTTAATGGCCAAATAGGCCGGGTAGACCAACAGACCGATCGAAACAAAGTTGAACGGAATCACGACTGAATCAAAGTGAATTCGTCGCAGTCCACCCAGAATTACCACCAGGATGATCAGCCCCACCCAGATAACAAGCAGCCAGTTTGCAAGATTGACCGGCTTCCATTTGTCATTGATCGCATCAAAAACCTGGCCGTATGAAAAGAACAAAAGCACCCAGACTGCCGCGACAAACGCTGCCCGATGCCAACTCCGGTAAATCAGCCGGAAGACCAAAGTGAGTAGGATCGTCCCTATACAACTCACCAGCAGCGACCGGATGCCGTCTGCATACTGGACTTGAGAGATATTATGCGCCAGAAGGGTCAGAGCCGGGTAAAGGGAGAAGAGATAAGGATACCATGGGAACTGGAAGATTTTTTTCAACGAATTTCCTTTACATGCATTACGGATTTATTTGCCATTCTATCACCAGATGGGAAGGATGGTTTGGCGAGCCCTGGTTGTTTTTTTCTGGTTGGTATCCGGCATTACTTATGATTATGGGTCACTATCCAAGCCTGTCGATTCATGCAAACCAGCCAAACGTATACATTTCCAACATGTTTACAGTTTTTGTGGTTATCGACTTAATGTTACAATTGCAAAATCTGTAAAGGGACCGGCTGGAAAATTTGTCTGGTCCTTTAACTTTCGCAAGCCCCGAATGGGACAAGAGGAGTAAATAAAATGATCCTTCTTTATCTGGATCCCGGCTCAGGGAGTTTCTTAATTCAGTTACTGATAGCAGCCCTTGCAGGTGCCGGGCTTGCCATTGCCATCAGTTGGGGCAGGATCAAGCGGTTCTTTTCGAAAAACAAGAATGTCAATGTCGAAAAAGATGTTGATGAAGACGAGGATGAAGGGCAGCCAGGTGTGTAATCGCTTGTTTTGTTGTTCGTTTATGGATCTGGAACTGTAGAGGAACGGGATGAATAAATCGCAGATGGATCCGGCTGTGGTCTTCCGGCAGTTTCTTTTCAATTGGCTCCCGACACTAATCCGGACTTTGCTCCCAAATTACCGTAATTTGGATGGAGGAAGGTTTACCTATGCTGGCAGGCAATAGAAATGGTTTCTGCATCCAAATTTCGTTTACCGGTAGTAATTACCAGACGTAATTGCCATAGAAATACTGTTGTGTGATTTTTGTCGATCGCAGTAAAATGCGTGGTGAATTGCCGGAAAAGAAGTTGTCATGGCCAGCCAATCCATTCAACCCAGCCAGGCCTTGAATAAGGCCATTAACGCCCTGCAGCGTGGCGATAAACATGCAGCCCGCAGCTGGGCGCAAATTGCCGCCGCGCTGGCTCCGGACGTCGAGGAACCCTGGTTGATCCTGGCGGCCGTTGCCAAACCGCAAGCCAGTATCGCTTACCTCGAACGGGCTCTCGCGATCAACCCGGAAAGCACCCGTGCCCGGGCCGGCCTGGTTTGGGCCCACCAGCAGCATGCCAGACTGCAGACGCAACCGGTCAGACGTGCAGCACCATCTTCCTCTGCCACGGCTGGGCAGCCGACCGCGATCAGCTCAACCACCCCGAACGGAAAGCCTGTTTTTCAAACTCCCTCAAAAGCTCCGACACGCAGACGGTTTCTCATTCCGCTTATACTTGTGGTTCTGGCTGTATGCCTGATTGCAGTCGGAGCCTTTTGGCCGGCGGCGGGCAGCTCGGTATCGGCAGCCATCCTTGGTAATCCTGGTTCTTCACAGGATAACCAAATCCTATCCTGGTTGCCGGCTAGACCGGTGAAACCCACCGATACGCCTCTCCCTATGGCCAGCCCCACCCCAATCACGACGCCTTCTTCTACCCCCTTTCAACCCAGTAGCTCCACTCCCACTCCCGAACCAACTGATACTGCTGTCCCCACTTCCACGGCTACCGCGCGGCCGACGGTCACACCTTCGCCGACAATCATGCAGCCGGTTGCGGCCCAGCAAATCCCGCAGGGAGGCCAAAAACTCATTGTCGTATCAATCAGCCAAGAGCATGTCTTTGCTTACCAGGGTGGCATGCTTGTGTATAGCTTTGTTGCTTCAACTGGCAGCGGCAACAGCACTCGCACCGGTACATTTTCCATCCTGGATAAAATTCCCAAGGCCTACGCTTCAACCTGGAACTTCTGGATGCCGGATTGGATGGGGATCTATTATGCTGGTGGCCTGGAGGACGGCTTCCACTCCCTGCCGCTCCTGAACAATGGCCAGCGCCTGTGGGGCAATTCCCTGGGTACACCGGTTACATATGGCTGCATCGTTCTTGGCATACAGGATTCCGAAACACTTTACGATTGGGCGGAAATTGGTACCACGGTACAGATCAAACGATAAGTATTTTGGAAGATCATAGAAGAACCGCATAATAATGTGAGCCTGCCTTGATTTACAGGCAGGCTCTAGCCGAGTCTGACTGGGTATAGCTTTACAATGCAAGGTTTACGATCTTGTGCCCCAAATTCTTTGTCTGCCCACCCTGGAGCGGCGATAGGGAAATCGCCAGTCAAAGCATCCAAACAGTGGAAAGCTGCGCCTAACAAATTTAACGCGCCCCGTACGACCAACTGAAATCCGTACCGTAGGTGCCGGCCTTGTACGTGCGTTCGTCCGAGACATGTAGATGAAGCGCACTTTTTTCTGAAATAAGCCGGACGGGCTTTAATCCATACAGCCGTTTAGCGATCTTCTTCACGCCTTCTTCGTCCCACATCCAACCAGGGTCATGGAAACGGGATAGATCAAGCGGCCGGGTATACGCCCGCAAGGTCTTTTCACGTTGCAGGCTGAAATAGAACTCGAAGTAGGTCATGGCCAGTTCCCTCAGGCTGCGGTGGACCGGCTCGCGATAACGCAGGTTGGGGTAGTTCGATTTGGCCAAGGTGCCCCATAATCCATCCACCTGGAAAATGGCCAGGACGTGGTCGTCATCCATGCCGGGCGCAGGCACCAGGTCGAGGATGAGCGGTCGGAAACCGATCCGCCAGAGCGCCAGGGCAGCGAAAATGCCTCCATCCAGGCAATGCGCCTGCCCATCGGTCATCACTTGCAGCGGTGACCGGTCCAACTCTTCGGCCTTATAGGGCAGGCTGTCCAGATATTCCTGCACGGCAATTGGAGTCTTCAAGCCGCGGAAAACAGCTCGCAGAGCCTGGGGCAGGCGACTCTCAAATTCAGATATGGGGTTCATTTTTTACCTTTTCATTTTTATAAAGTCTGCCAGGTGTCCCTTACCAACGCACCGGCGCGCTCAACAAAGCCACCATTAATTTGACGGCATTCTGAACATCCACATAATCCACCAACTCGGATGGAGAGTGAACGTAGCGGCACGGGATGGAGAGGCAGCCTGCCTGTACGCCCGAGCGGGTCATTTGGATGGACCTGGCATCGGTTGTGCCTCCTTCGAGCACCTCCCGCTGGTAGGGGATGCGGTGTTTTTCGGCGGTGCTGCACATCCACTCCACAATCCGCTGATCGGCCAGCATACCACTGTCTTTGACCTTAATCGCCGGGCCCTTGCCCAGGCTGACGGCCATGGGTTTGCTTTTGGGGGTGTCGCCGGTCATTGTGACGTCCACAGCCAGGCCGATATCCGGGTCGATCCCAAACGCGGAGGTGATTGCCCCGCGCATGCCCACTTCCTCCTGGGTGGTGAAGGCGAAATACAGCTCGTGCGGGCTGGATTTCAGAGTACGCAAGGTCTCGATGAGCACGGCGCAACCGATCCGGTCATCCATGGATTTGGCCACCAGACGCCTGCCCAGGTCAAGGAAAGGTCTCTGAAAAGCCGCCACGTCGCCCACTTTCACCGGGCAGTCTTTCAGGCTGGTAGCCCCGACATCAATAAAATACTCCGAGGGCGCTGGCATTTTGGTAGCCGAGAAATCCGCCGATTCCACGCCGATCACTCCCGGTGTGCCATTGGAGAAGTGGACGCGCCCACCCACCAGGGTATGCGGACGGACACCTCCGATGTCGGTAAACCGGACGAAACCATTCGCGTCGATATGCGAGGCAATCAAACCGATCTCGTCCATGTGTGCCGCCAGCATGATCCGCCGGCCGGTTTTACCCTTCTCCCCTTTATGAGCGATCAGGTTGCCGAGCGCATCCACGCGGACATCGTCAGCCAGCGCTTCCACCTCGGCGCGGATAGTTTCCCGGATGGCTGACTCGTAACCCGAAGGGCTGAACGTTTCAGTGAGTTTTTGGATCAGGTTTTTCATTTTTTCACCATGATGCTAAGACATGATTGAGTTTTCGATTATGCCCGCCCGGATGCCAGAAGTTCCGGTGTGAGACGGGTCAAGGCTGCCTGCAGCAGGGTCAGGCTGTTCTTCCAGTCCTGGAGGCGGGCAACCGAAATGGCGGTATGGCTATAGCGGTGCGGCACCGAGACCGAGACGCTCGGAATCCCGGCTTGTGCCAGGTGCATGGCTCCGGCATCGTTCCTGCCGCCGCCCGGCTGGCGGAACTGGTAGGGAATTTTCTGGGAATCGCCGGTTTCCACCAGCCAGCGCACCAGGCGCGGGTCCGACAGAATGCCGCTGTCTGCGATGTAGATCGCCGGGCCGAGGCCGAGTTTGGTGTTGTAAGTAATATTCTCCTCTCCATCCCACCCTGGCAGGTCATTGGCGGGGGTTGCATCCAGGGCGATGGCGATGTCCGGGTTGAAAGCATAGGCGGCCACTTTGGCGCCGCGCAGGCCGATCTCCTCCTGGACAGTGAAGGCTGCCTGCAGGTCGATTCCTGCCGGAGCGAGTTTGATCAGTTCGATCAAGGTGACCACCCCCAGCCGGTCATCCAGCGCCTTGGCCATCAGCGACGGGCCGCTCTGCTGGAAACGGGTTGCGAAGGTTCCCCGGTCACCGGGTTTGACTTTGCTGCTGCCGGGGCCGGTATCGATTCGCAAGGTATCCAAAGGGATTTTCTCCTTGCGCTCTTCCCGGCTGGTCAAGTGGATCGGGCGAGTCCCGATCACGCCGGGGACATGGTCACGTCCGACCAGTACCGCCTTGCCTGGCAACTGGCGGATGTCTATACCCCCGACTCTCTCGAAGCGGTACAGGCCTTCGCCGTCGTCTGCTACCAGCATGAAGCCGACTTCATCCATGTGGGCGGAAAGCATCACGCGCAGGGGTTTCTTGCCGGTACCTTTCCTTACCGCCAGCACATTGCCGAGCGCATCCACACACACTTCATCAACATGGCCTTTGATCTCTTCCATAACGACGGCACGCACTTCGCCTTCATCTCCAGAGACGGCCAATGCATTACAAAGGCGCTCCAGAAGTTTGATCTGCAGATTTCCTATAGTTGGCATAATTCCTTTGTCTCAAGCAAATACCGGTTACCGAATTTCTACTTCCTACTCCCAAACCATCTTTTCTATAAAATCCGGGCCAAGACTGCTGATGAAACCGGCCAGCAGGCGTCCAGCCCGCTGGATATCCTTGATTGCCGCCACCTCGACCGGCATGTGCATGTAACGCAGCGGGATGCCCAGGACCATCGTGGGGAGGCCTTCCGCCGCCACCTGGGTGGCCCAGGCGTCGGTGCCGGAGTAGGTGGGATCATATTCCAGGGTATAGGGGATTTCCAGGCGGTCTGCCAGTGCCCGCATGGCCTTATGCAAAGCCGGGTGCATATTCGGTCCCATGGCGATGGTCGGACCTTTGCCAAGTGGGAAGGTGCGCCAATTGGTATCTTCGGCGGCCTTGGCAAAAGTCACATCCACCACGATCACCATTGAAGGGTGTATCTCGAAGGCCGAACCGCCGGCCCCTATCAAGCCAACTTCTTCCTGGGAGGTGGCAACCGCCCACACATCCCAGCTGTGCGTCAGCGTCTGTAATTCCTCCAGGCAGATGGTCAGAGCTGCCAGCGAGGCGCGGTTATCGAGAGAGTGGCCCGTAAGTGTCTCGCCATTTAATTCCACCGGCGGCTGAGCGAACGAGACAAGGTCACCGACGCGCACCAGCTCAGAAACCTGAGGCGGCAGCAGCCCGGTATCCACCAGCAGGTGCTCCAACGCCACCGGCCCGTCCCTTTCCTGCTCGGGCAGCAAGGGGGCGGAAGGTAGGGCGACCAGGCCGGGTAATACCTTCGTTGCGCCTGGCCCGGTGGAAAACACATTAACTGGCGTTCCGGGCAGGATGCGCGCATCCACACCGCCCACCTCGGAAATACGCAAGAAACCTTCCGTAATGCCGGTGACCATTAAACCGATGGCATCCATATGAGAGGCAACCATTACGGAGGGGCGCGGCGGCTCACCGGTGCCATGCCGCAGGCCGTGCAGAGAGCCTAATTTCCCCCGGCTGATCTCATGAACGAGCGGCCGCCATTTTTCTTCGATTATTTTTGCGACCGGGTCTTCGTAACCGGATAAGCCGGGTGCGGAAAGCAGGTCTTTCAGAAAGGGAATGGGATCTGTCATGGGTTTTTGGAACGCCTCAACTTAGGATGTTGGAACAGGAGTAGCCGTATCGGATGGGAAGGGCGTATTCGAAGGGATGGGTGAGGAAGTAAATGTAGGGATGGGTGAGGAAGTAAATGTAGGGATGGGTGTCCAGGTGGGCAGCGTGGTTAAGGTCGGCAGGGGGGTGGGTGTGAAAGTGGCGGTTGGTCTTATTGTCGGAGTAAAGGTCCAGGTCGGGGTCGCAGTGGGTGTTGTCGTTGGTGTGCTTGTGGTGGTCGCGGTAAGTGTCAGGCTGGGCGTCCCCGTGGCGGTGGAGGTGGGCGTATCACTGGGAGTGAATGTCCCGGTAGGGCTGGGCGTCTCCGTCTGGGCGTTGTGGATGGGGGCCATTTGCAGAACGATGAGACCCAGGCAATAGCACGGAATGGTCGCCAGGATGGCAACTGCCAGGGTCAGACGGGTGCGATTGCGCCTCGATATGTTCGTAAACACGGCAGTATGATAACATCAGTCATAAGGTTGGGCAAGCAATTAACCGATTCCCATAACCGATTACCAATTTTCATTTACAGATTGACGTTTTACGTCTTACGATTTACGATTATCCTGTGATTCCCCTGCATCTCAAGCTCTCCGGTTTCCTTTCTTATTATGCGCCTGTCGAAGTGGATTTCAGCAGCTTCGAGCTGGCTTGCATCTCTGGCTCGAACGGGGCCGGCAAGTCTTCCCTGCTGGATGCGATCACCTGGGCACTGTTCGGCCAGGCCCGCAAACGCGACGAGGCCATCGTGAACCTGCAGTCCAAAGTGGCGGAAGTGGCCTTCACCTTCGCCTACGAGAACAGTATTTACCGGGTCATTCGCAGCCTTCCGCATGGCAAAGGCACCACGTTGGAGTTCCAGATCGCCGAAGGCGGCGACCCGTTATATCCCATCGGAAACCAACAATTGACCTGGCGTCCATTGACCGAACGCACCTTGCGGGATACGCAGGCGCGCATCGAGCATATCTTGCGCCTTGACTACGATACTTTCGTCAACGTATCGTTCTTCCTGCAAGGCCGGGCGGACCAGTTTGCCCAGCAGCCACCCACCCGCCGCAAGGAGATCCTGGGTGCCATCCTTGGGTTGGAAGTCTGGGATGTTTACAGAGACCGCGCCGCCGGGCGCCGCAAAGTGGTCGAACGCGAGCTTGACTCGGTTGACGGACGAGTGGCCGAAATCGAGGCGGAATTGGCCGAGGAAGAACCTCGCCAGGCGCACCTGGCCGAACTAGAGAGCCAGCTCAATGGACTGGTGGCCAGCCGCAAACTCCAGGAAACCGCCCTGGCGAATGTCAAACAGGTCCGCATGGCGCTGGACCGTCAACGGGAGTTGGTCGTCAAACTCAACGAGGCGCTGGCGCGTTCGCAGGAGAACCTGGCCGGTTTGCAGACCCGTCTGGGCGTCAAAGAATCCGAGCGCAGCAGCCATGCGGAGCTTGTAAGCCGCGCCGACGGTGTGGAAGCCTCTTATGTGGCCCTGCAAAAAGCACGTCTAGATCTTGAAAAATGGGAGCAGGTGGCCGGCCGCTTCCGCGAACATGACGGGATGCGCCAGCCGCTCTTGCGTGAGATCGAGAGCGAACGTGCCCGGCTGGAACAGGAAAGGGCCGGCCTGGAGGAACAACGCTCGATCTTAGGGAACCAGACCCCGGCAATGGTCGAATTGCGCGCCGGGTTGAAGACAGCCAGGAAAGCCCTCGAGCTGGCCGAGGCGCAGTTGGCCGAACGGATTGATCTGGAACAGCAGATACAACTGGGGCGCGAGCAATGGGCTGCCCTGCGCAGTGAAAACATCACCCTGAATACCAGAATGGAAGAGCTCATTCAGCGCATGAACGATTTGAAAGTGGCTGAGGGCGTCGCTTGTCCGCTTTGCGGGCAGCCGCTCAGCCCCGAGCATCGCCGGTTGACCATTGCACAATTGAAAGCGGATAAGTCACAGTTTTATGACCGAGCGGAAGCCAACAAATTGGTCATGAAAAACTTGGAGCAACAGGCCGCGGATGCCAAACGGATTCTGGCGCAGAATGCCTTCGCCGACAGCGACCGGATGAGCGCCTCCCGCACGGCTGCGCAGCTTTCTGAGCGGCTGGAAAGCCTCCAAAAACAGTCCGCGGAATGGGAACGCAGTGGCGCAAAACGCCTGGATGAGGTCATAAAACTGCTTGATAAAGGTAAATTTGCCCTGACAACCCGCAAGAATTTGGCGAAGCTGGATAAAGAACTGGCCGCCCTGGGTTATGACGCCGCCGCCCATGATGCCGCCCGGCGGGCAGAGCTGCAGGCCCGACCGGCCGAGGCTGAATACCGCCAGCTCGAATCGGCCCGGGCCGCCCTCAAGCCACTCGATGATGAGATCGCCAATCTTGAATCCGAAATAAAAAATCGTCAATCAGAGCTTGACCATCAGCAGGGCGAATATGCTGAGGCAATTTCTGCGTTGTCTGCGGTCGAAGCACAAGCCCCCGACCTGGATGCCGCCGAACGCAGCCTGTTCGATCTGCAGGAACGCGAGAACCAGCTGCACCAGGAGGTCGGCGCAGCCCGCCAGAAAGTCACCGTGCTGGCCGACCTGCGCAAGCGCAAAAAAGCCCTGGAAAGCGAGCGCGGCGAGATGGGCCTGCAGATCGGGCATTATAAAACGCTCGAGCGCGCCTTTGGCAAGGATGGCGTGCCGGCGCTTTTGATCGAACAAGCCCTGCCGGAAATCGAAATGAAGGCCAACCAGGTGCTGGGCCGGCTTAGTGAAGACAGCATGCATCTGCATTTCGAGACCCAGGCCAGGTACAAAGATGAGAAACGCAAGGAGCTGCGCGAGACGCTGGAAATCCAGGTCAGCGATGGTGCCGGCTTGCGTGATTACGAGATGTACTCGGGCGGGGAGGCATTCCGGGTCAATTTCGCTATCCGGTTGGCGCTCTCAGAAGTGCTGGCGCATCGCAAAGGGGCGCGCCTGCAAATGCTGGTCATCGACGAGGGCTTTGGCTCACAGGACGCACTTGGCCGCCAGCGCTTGATCCAGGCCATCAATGCCGTCAAGGCGGATTTCGCCAAGATCCTGGTCATCACCCACCTGGAGGAACTGAAAGATGCCTTCCCGACCCGCATCGAGGTGGAGAAGACCGAGGCAGGGTCAACGGTGGTGGTGATATAAAGACGTTTTATTTTGATAGCCCCTGATAGCTTCCTCGGGTAAAATCCATCTGCGAAACCATTCACCCTTAGTGCTCCTTTGTGTTTTCTTGTGCCCTTTGTTTTAAAAAGAATTTGAAAGGTTCCTTATGCGCTCCATCGCCATCCTCGGCATCGGACAGACCGTTATAGAAGAACAGTGGGATAAATCAATCCGCGACCTGGCCGCCGATGCGGTTATCACTGCCATGCATGACGCCGGACGCGAGTCTGCCGAAGGTGTTTTCGTTGGCAACATGATGTCGGGCATCATCAACGGGCAGAGCGCCCTCGGTCCGCTGGTGGCAGACTGGGCCGGTCTGCGCGGCGGGGACGCCGTCAAAGTGGAGGCCGCCTGCGCCTCCGGCGCGGCCGCCTTCCGTTCCGCCTTAAAAGCGGTTGGCTCGGGGGAGCTGGAATCGGCCATTGTGGTGGGTGTCGAGAAAATGACCGACCGCCACCCACATGAGGTCACCGCGGCGCTCGCTACGGCCGCGGATGCCGATTACGAAGCGGATATGGGCGTCTCGTTCGTCGGCCTGAACGCGCTGGTCATGCGGCGGTACATGTACGAATACGGCTGGAAACATGCCGATTTTGCACCGTTTGCCATCAATGCCCACGCCAATGCGGTCAGTAATCCATATGCGCGCCTGCGGCACAAGATTACGCTGGAGGATTTCGAGAAATCCGCCATGATCGCCACGCCGATCAACCTTCTGGATGCTTCGCCGATCGGGGATGGGGCCGCGGCGGTTTATATCGTCCCGGCCGACAGCCTGGTTCCCGGAGCGCACATCCTGGTCGCCGCTTCGGCCTCCGTAACTGACACAATTGCCATCCATGACCGGTCTGATACGCTTTTCCTGGCGGCCGCCTACCAGTCTGTACGGCAAGCTTACCAGCAGGCCGGCGTCGGTCCGGCAGATATTGACGTATTCGAATTGCATGATGCCTTTACCATCATGTCGGTGTTATCACTGGAGGCGAGCGGATTTGCCGAGCGCGGCAGGGGGGTGCAACTTGGGCTGGAGGGTGCAATCACGCCGGCTGGACAGATTCCGGTTTGCACACGCGGCGGGCTGAAGGCGCGCGGGCATCCGGTTGGGGCGACCGGAGTTTACCAGATCGTCGAGGTGGTGCAGCAGCTACGCGGGGAATGCGGCGAAACCCAGGTGGCGGAAGCGCGTATTGGGATGGCCCAGAATATCGGCGGATCGGGTGCCACCATCCTGACGCACATCCTGAAAAAAGAATCCTGAGAAAATGCCCGGCAATTTTCAGGCCGGGCTTTTTCTTTTGACATCTTTCGCATACAATTACACCCATGCGGCTTAGATTCACCCGTTTCATCATCCGCGTTTTGCTCAGTCTCTTGACCACGGTCGAATGTCACGGCCAGGAAAACATCCCTTCCGACATCAGCGACGGCAATTTTATTATTGCTTCCAACCACCTCGGGCTGGTGGACGCCTTCCTGCCTTTCTATGTTCTCCCGCATAATAACCTGGTGCTGCTGGTGGGTGAGAAATGGGAAAAAATGGCCATCATGCGCTGGTTGGGCCGGCAGCTGAATTTTATCTTCGTGGATAGATTCAACCCGGATATCAAAGCCATCCGGGCGGTCATAAAACGCATGAAGCATGGGGAAGTGCTGGTCATCACCCCGGAGGGCACCCGCTCCAAGGTTGGTCACCTGATCGAAGGCAAACCGGGTGTCAGTTACCTGGCCGTAAAAATGGGATTCCCGCTGGTGCCGGTCGGAATCGCCGGCACATTTGATGAAATCTTTTTCGTTCAATTAAAGCACTTCCACCGTCCCCACATTAACATCCATATCGGTCCCATGTTCAGCCTGCCGCCGCTTCCAGCGGAGAGCCAGGGCCGCGACGAGGCCTTGAAAACCGATACCGACGAAATCATGTGCCAAATCGCGGCGCAATTGCCGCCGGAAAACCGCGGCTTTTACGCGGACCATCCCAGGTTAAAAGAGCTTTTACAAAATTGACCAGCCCTTGTACTTGTCAATTACACAGGCGTGGTAGCGACCTAGGCCTTTAATTTATGCAAAGTAACTCCTTTGGTCGTTAAGCTAAATTGTCTTCTTGTGGGTCTTTCAATAACAAGGTCACCTCAATGCGAAGTCCGGAGACTTCGCACTCCAATAAGGTCTTTCAATATAAGGTCACCGCAATCCGAAGTGTGGAGATTCCGTACTCCAATAAGGTCTTTCAACATAAGGTCACTTCAATCCGAAGTCTGGAGACTTCGCACTCCATTAAGGTCTTTCATTCTAGCCTTTTATGAAATACCAATTAACAATTGATCTGGAATGGGGTTATGTATACGACAGACCATGAAAAAGACTCACCATGCCATCTTTCGATTCATACTGCGCCTGCTGCTCAATGTCATCGCCCAGGTGGAGATGTCAGGCTTTGATCACCTGCCACCCGGCCAGGGCTGCGTAATTGCCGCCAACCACATCGGCCGGCTGGATGCCGCGCTGGCCTATTAAGTGCTCGATCGTCCCGACATCATCATGGTAGTGGCAGAGAAATATGAGAAATAAGCCTTCTTCCGCTGGCTGGTCAGGATCACGAATGGCATGTTTATTGACCGGTTCAATTCGGATATTGGTGCCATCCGGGCGACCCTGCGGCGCCTGAACCAGGGCCAGATCCTGACCATCACGCCGGAGGGCACGCGCTCGAAATCCGGGAATCTGATCGAGGCCAAACCGGGCGGGATCTACCTGGCCTGGAAAGCGGGGGTGCCGATCCTGCCGGTCGCCATCACTGGTTGCGAGGATGCCGTCGTAAAAGACCGTCTTAAACATTTCCGCCGCCTGCATATCCACGCCGTGGCGGGACCATCCTTTACGCTGTCACCCCTGGCCGGGAAGGACCGGGAGGCCCTGATGCAGCATTACACCGATGAAGTTATGTGTCGGATTGCCGCCCTCCTTCCGGAAGGCCGCCGGGGAGTGTATGCCGGGCATGCGCGCCTGCAGGAGCTGCTGGCTGCCTGAAGTCGTTACTACTTCAGGCTTTTTTTCCTATCTGATAATCTGCACAAAAAAAATCGTCTATTTATAGAGGCTTACAAGACCGGCGCGCCTGGTTGGCGACTCAGGAATAGGCCCATGCCACTGTGCCCCAGCCACTTTTCGCCATCCACGATCAAGCGCCCGCGCAGGAAGACCTTCTCAGGGTAGCCGGTCAGCTCCCAGCCCTCGTACAGGTTGTAATCTGTGCGTTGGGCGCTGTGCGCTACGCCGTGCTTGACCTTCATTTTCGGGTCCCAAATGACCAAGTCCGCGTCCGAACCCGGAAGCAGTGCGCCCTTGCGCGGGTACAAGCCGAAGATCTTGGCCGGGTTGGTGGATGTCAGCGCTACGAACTGGTTGGCGGTCAGTTTTCCGGACCCGACGCCAGTGGTCCAGAGCACCGGCAGGCGGTCGCCGATACCCGGCAGGCCGTTGGGGATCTTGGTGAAATCCTCCCGGCCGAGTTCTTTTCCGGGGATGGCAACCGGCTGTCCTTCATACATGATCGTTTTGGTGCCATCGAAAAAGAACGGGCAGTGGTCCGTGCCGATGGTTTGGAGCGTGCCGTCTGCCAGACCTTCCCATAGCCGGGCATTGTCGGCCTTGGTCCGGATGGGCGGGGAGCAGACCCACTTGGCCCCGTCCGGGCGGCGCAGGTCGTCTTCGGTGAAGAACAGGTACTGCGGGCAGGTCTCGCCCATCACCCTGACGCCGTGCTGGCGGGCATAGCGCAGCATGTCCACTTCACCGGCCACATTCATGTGGACGATATACAGTGCCGCCTGCGCCTGGGCCGCCAGGGAGCTGGCCCGAAGGGTGGCTTCGACCGCGCCCCAGGCCGGCCGGGTTTTGGCGTGCCATTCGGGCGTAAGATGGTGCGCCACCAGTGCTTCGGAAATAAGCGTCTCAATCACGTCCCCGTTTTCAGCGTGCAGGAGCACCAGCATGCCGTGGTCGCGTGCGATCCGCAGTGCCCGGAAGATGTCCCCATCCGGTATGCGCAGGCGGTTATTGTAGGCAGTGAATGTTTTTACCGTGGTGATGCCCATCCCGGGCAGGGCTGGCAGTTCGGCTGCGATCTTCTCATCGAAGCGGGTTAGATTCATATGAGCCGAGTAATCCACCGCGGCTTTTTCTGCATTCTTCTTCCACGTGTCGACCGATTGTCCCAGAGTGGGGAAATCGAAGGAGACGAAGTCGATCACCGTGGTGGTCCCGCCGAACGCGGCTGCCTTTGTGCCGGTGTAATGATTATCCGACGAGACCGTCCCGGCCATCGGCAGGTCGAGGTGCACATGCGGGTCAACCCCGCCGGGCAGGATCATCTTCCCGGAGGCATCCTCCACCTTGGCATCACCAGTTTGCAGATTTTTGCCTATTTGTGAAATCTTTTCATCCACAACCAGAATATCGGCAGAAAATGTTTGCTCAGCAGTAACCAATCTGCCGCCTTTAATCAAAGTTTTCATTTTGTAGTTCCTTTGCGCCGTATGATGTATGGACTTCCTTAATCTCAAGCAGTGCCGCCAGCACTTCCGGTAGAATATCCGCTTCCGGTAGATCGACATGGTAGGTTTGCTGCTGTGTGGCTCTTTCCCTTAATGATTGCCAGAGCAACTGCCTTACATCACTCTGGACCACCAGGTCATTCAATGATTGTGCTTTCAAGAGGTATTCCCCGGTGGTGCAAAGGAATGTCAGCCGCCACCACTTTTCCGCTACGACCGGGTGCGCCAACCGTTCCAGCGGGGCGAGCTGGATCTTGAAATATTCCTCACGGGCGCGCGGATGCTCAAGTTCGTCCCGCAGCAATTCCGTACGGGAGGTCAGCTCGTAGCCGCATACCGGCGCTGTGTACTCAATTTGCCCGCCTGATTCGCCGAGTGTGCCGGGTTGGTAAAAGGCCAGCCTATCCACCGCTACCACTTTGGGGGCGCTATGGAAGGGGATGCGGTACCAGCCCAGCAGCCGCGCAATTTCCAGGTCACGCGGGCCTGGTAGGACACACACCAGGGTCAAGTCGGTCGGTTTAATCATGGTATCCTTGTGCATACTTTACAGCAAAACCGGCTGTGTGTCGAGAGGAAAAGGGTCCATGCCCGCGGCCCTCCCCCCCGGTTATTCCCCGTGCAACCAGGCCAAGCTGGGAGGGTCTCCATTCGACCTGGCGGTGCGATTCCCGCTGGTTTTAAACATGGAGGGCAGTTGCATATAAAAAAAGGCCGCGGACAGTATTTCCCGTCCACGGCCATCATTTATAGATATCTTGATGCCAGCTAGGCCTGTTTTGTGCCACAATCCGGGCAGAACTTGGCGCCAGGCTGGAGCTTGGCCCCGCAATTGCTGCAGAACTTGTCTGCGAGGATGGCTGTTCCGCACTCGGGACAGAACTTGACATTTTTTTCCAGCGGCGCATTGCAGTTCGGACAGGTGGCGCGTACGCCTGCGCGCCAATTTGCATCCTTTAACATTGCCCGGTCATCTTCGGCCACCTTGGAATGTTCCCAGATCTCCTCCACGGTCCGGCTGGCCTGGGCGGCGGCCATTTCCACACCCATGTCGGGGGCGCAGTTCTTGCACAGGCCGCGTTGGTTGTTCCAGCAGTTTTTCTTGCACACCCAGCATGAACAGCGCGGACATTGGATGAAATCCGGTTTGAGCTCCTGGGCGGCAGTGATGAAGGCATTGTCCTTGTCCTTCTGCCAGCCTGCGGATTTCACGCTCTGGCTGGCATTGGCCACGGAATTGAAGACTCCGCCGAAAAGGCTTCCGGCTGTTTCCAGCGCACTGGAAATGGTCCCAGCCGCGTAAGGAACAAAGTGGTTGCGGTAACCGGTTCCGCAGCGGTCGCAGAAGAACTCGAACTGGAACCCGCTATCAGTGGAATGGTCCGTATAATTTTTTGTAAACTCGATCTGGTCGCTCATAATATAACCTCCTGGTGATCTTGGAAACCAATTCAATAATAGCCTCAAGCTATTATTTCGGCGAGTGGAAGGGTGCCACCAGGTTGGCCTTTAAGCTCTTCGGAAGGGGCGGTGCCGGTTATGCTCCTGCGGGATTTACGTTTTCTTTTCCCGGTCCAGCCAGGGCTCACGATATTTGCGATTCCAGTCGATCAGGAATCGCAAGGCCACCACCAGCCCGACTGCGCCCGCAATCCATAAGATCAGGCCGCGCAACCCGATTGTCCACAACAATGGCGCAATCAGCAATCCTGCGATCAAGCTGGCACGTGCACTATGATGCAGGATCAGTGTCAGCAAGCCGACCAACGCGTATGTGATCAGGATGGCGAACGGAAAGGCTGCCATCATTCCGCCGTTGGCGGGCGCCAGCCCCATGCCACCGCGGAAACCTGCGAAGAGCGGCCAGCAGTGCCCGACCACTGCCAGGGCGGCTGTCAGCGCCGCGATCCAGCCCGCCGGAGCGTAATGAAGCGCCAGCCAGGTGGGGACAAAGCCCTTGGAAACGTCCAGGATGAAGACGGCTGCGCCTGGCAGGAAGCCGGCTTGTCGGATGACGTTAGTGGTGGTGGCATGCCCCGAACCGGCCGCGCGCACTTCCACGCCTCCGACCAGCCGCGTGATCCAGACGGCAAACGGCAGCGAACCGCACAAGTACCCGAACAAACCGAACCCCAGGGCGTACAAGATGATCAGCATTTCACCATCCGATCTATTCTTAATTGGTAGGCTGGGATTTTTCCCGGCTTGATATTTTTAGTTCTTATGAGAAATGTACCGGGACGGCGAAGTCAGGAGACTTCGGACTCCAATTTCTACAGATGTTGGAGTCCGCTGACAAGTTTATCATCCTTCGCAAAAATAAAAGAACTGGTCACTTCGGGATAATAAACCCCGCGACGGCCAGATCGGAGCGCAACTATCAGCTCATGATTGTAGGACACTCTTGAAGCGTGACAAACTTCAAGCGTATCCTACACATATTTCAGGCCAACCCCACTTCCGCGTTGAACTTTTCGATCAACGCGTCGATTTCCGGCACCAGCTTCTGGACGAAGTTAAATAATCTGGCCCAGGCTGCTTTCACTTGTTCCATGGGCGCAACTAAAAACCAATGGAGGTTTATATATTTTAGGGTATTATTGTCAAATGTAAATTCATTCTTGATTGGGAATGCAATAAGACCTGTAGATTTACGTTATCCCGGATAGTGTCTGCGTTATGATACTCATTTTGTTCTTGAATGGACTCGCTTTTTGGGGGCTTGGACTGGCTTCTTACTTACAATTCCGCCAGGGCAGCGATCTGCCTTTGAACAAGCATCTTATCTGGCTGGCGGCATTTGGCTTTGTCTGCGGAACAACAAGTTGGCTGGATATGTTTATTGCCAGCGGCGGGACACAAGAATACCTGCATGTGCTAGGAATTCTAAAAATGTTAACCCAGCCTCTCACGGGTATATTGTTGCTCAAGTTTGGTTGGGATATTTTGAGGGACATCCCCTTACCCTCCTGGACAATTTTTATACCCGGGATACTTATTGTTCCGGTTGCATTGGTGGTTACTTACGCGGCAACAACTTTCAGCACTCCTTCGCCGATTGAAATCCCGATCGATATATGGTCGCGCTACTTGCTTTATCTACCCGGCGCGATTTTGGCCGGGATAGGTTTTCTACGCCTGGGGAATGCACAACGTAAGAGTGGTTTCACTGATGTAGCCAATCTTTTATTTGGAGCAGGCCTGGCATTCCTGTTCGAAGCCTTCATCGTAGGCCTGGTGGTACCTGCCGCCCCTTACGGGCCCGCCTCTTATTACAATTATGATCGCGTGCTTACCAACGCCTTCACTGGAGTGCCAGGCGAGAACATGTTCTCCGGGTTCACAGCCTGGTTGGATTACGCGCACGTATTGGTTGTGACTGGATTACCAATCGAATTTTGGCGGATGTTGTCAGCCTTCGCGGTAACATTCTTTGTTGTGCGCGGACTGGGTGTGTTTGACACAATCCGCAAGAGGCAACTTGGAGAATTGCAGGAGCAACGTGATCGGGCTCAGGCAGAATCTTTAAATATACAAATCGTTGCCAGGCAGACAGCCGAGCAGTGGACAGATGTCCTGATGAGCATTAACCGTCAGATCATGGAAATGGAAGACGTAGATCAGATCCTGTTTTACATCGTAAAAAATGCCCGGGAACTTCTCCCGGCTGATTTTGTCGGGCTGGCGCTATTAGAAGATAACCCAAGTAGCCTTGAGTTGAAGTGTTTTTCAACGGAAGGCAAGACGGAGATCGTCGAATCACTGATAGGTGTTCATACACCCATTCTTCAAGAAATATTACTTACCACCCACTCGTATCGTTCCTCGGGCAAGGAAACTTCTGAACAGATTGAGAATATCACCTGTAATCTTGTTGAGCAAGTCAATGGTTTTGGGATTGTGCGTCAGGAACTGGAAAATCATCCGATCGGAATCCTGTGGGCGACCAGATCGGATGAACTCCAATTTTCCGATACGGATTTGGTCTGGTTGGAATGTATGGCAGACCAGGTGGTGATCGCCATCCAGCATGGGTTGATGACATCCCAGATACAATCTCTTTCGATCACAGAGGAACGCGCCAGGATCGCCCGTGATATGCATGATGGCCTGGCGCAGGTTCTGGGTTATCTAAACCTGGAAGTGCAAACGCTGGGGGCACTTCATAAGCAAGGAAAAAATAAAGCACTTTCCATAGAATTGGAAAAGATGCGGTCAGCCATCCTGGTTGCCAATGCAGATGTTCGCGAAAATATTTTAAGCCTGCGCACCACCCTGGCCAATGGAAAAGGCCTGGTTTCAGCCATTGGGGAGTATTTGGATGAATTCAGTATCCAGACCGGAATCGAAACCCGCTTTTCTACCGATGGGAATGAAAAGCTTGACCTCTCATCGATTGCGGAAGTCCAACTAGTGTGTATTCTTCAGGAGGCGCTTGCAAATGTCCGCAAGCATGCGCATGCACAGAAGGTGGAAGTGTTTCTTTTGCGCAAGAAGGAAAGCGGAAAAGAATGGATCAGCTTGCAGGTCATTGATGATGGAATCGGTCTGACTGGTCAACGTTCAAAGCACAGCTTCGGGCTGAATACCATGCAGGAACGGGCGAACAGTGTTGGCGGAGCTTTGGAATTGAAGTCCCCACCTGGAAAAGGCACGGCAGTTGTTTGCCGCCTTCCCTGTCTGCAAACAGAGAGATTGAAGGAAAGCCAGATCATTTCCGCTAAAAATGGGAAATTTGTTTTGCATGACTCGGGAACATTGGAATGAATATACGCGAGTGGGCATTACCGTTTTATACGATTTTGATCCAGATGTCGGTTGGGACGCTGCTGGTATTATGGACATTGCGCCTTTTCGGTAGTAAAAAATTTGATAAAGAGGTGATTGACCAGGTTGTGAGAGATCCTCTTCTTATCATCTTAACAACGATCGTCATTGGTATGATCGGGGCACATTTTCACTTAAGTAGACCTTATCTTTCATTCCTTGCAGTAAGCAACTTTCGAACTTCATGGCTGAGTCGGGAGATCGTTTTTACATTGTTATTTTTTCTTTGCACAGCCGTTCTTTGGTTCTTCCAATGGTATCGAGATGGGCGTTGGGGGTTCAAAACGGTTTTAGGCTGGCTGGCAATCCTCTTCGGGGTTGTGACCGTGTATTGCATGGGCCGAATATACCTACTTCCAACACAAGCCGCCTGGAATATGCCTGAAACCATCCTTGCGTTTTATGGCTCGATGCTGCTGCTGGGTGTGTTGGCTCTTGCTGCGATCCTGATCATGGATCTTAGATTCATGGAAGTCCGCCAAAAGGGAGCTTTGACTGAATGGACGATAATTGTAAATAAAGCAGTAAAACAACTGGCTGTAGCGGCTGGTGTGTTCTTAATCCCGGTTCTTATCGTCAATTTATTTTATCTCTACTCTCTGCGCACGGGAACTGGATTGGCCCAAACCAGCTATGACCTTCTGATGGAACTTTACAAGCCGCTTCTGATCATCAGATTTTTACTGCTGATTGCCGGAGTGAGTTGGTTGATCGTTTCGGTTGTTTTAAAGGAACGCACCAGCAAGCGCGTACAGGATATCTTTAGCCCAGCCTATTTGGCCTGTCTAATGGTCCTGGTTGGGGAAATCCTGGGACGCTTCCTTTTTTATGCAGACCATATCCGGATGGGATTGTAGGGATTCGGGCGTAAGCATGACTATTAAAGTATTGATTGCTGATGACCACAGACTGTTTCGGCAGGGGTTGATCGGTTTGATGAAAACGCGTGAAGAACTAGTCGAAGTTATTGGTGAAGCGGAAACGGGCAGGGAAGCCATTCAATTGGCGGAAGAACTACACCCGGACATTATCCTGATGGATATTTACATGCCCCAGATGGACGGTCTGCAGGCGGCCAAGGAGATCCGAGCACGTTTTCCCGATATAGCAATAGTAATGCTAACCAGTTCAGAACGTGATGGTCATCTCTATGAGGCAGTTAAAATAGGCGTGGCTGGTTATTTGTTAAAAGACTTGGATGCAACAGATCTCTTTGATATGCTGAGCGGATTGGCCAAGGGGGAACCCGCCATGACACGTGCCATGGCAGGCAAGTTTCTAAAAGCGGTGGCGAACAAGTTGGTGGATGATGGCAAGGGTGAGCAGGCGCTCTCGGAAAGGGAATTATTCGTCCTTCGCCTCGTAGCCAGCGGAGCCAGCAACCAAGCGATTGCAGATAAATTGTCCATTTCTGTAAATACCGTTAAAACCCATTTAAGAAACATTTTAGAAAAACTTCAATTGGAAAATCGCACCCAGGCCGCCACGTATGCGCTTACTCACGGGCTTGTCGCGCCTCGGGATAAATAACCAGACAAATCACCCTTAAGGGTGATTCTTTAGTGTCCGGGAGGGGGATGAAATTCCATGGAAAATGTCGTAACCTGATGCTATGTAAAAGTTTCTGGACGGCGGGTGTGCCGTTAATTTTGTTTCCAGGAGGTACTTTCTCGAAACCATGGTTTATCCATCCACTCCCTCTTTAGCATCAATCGGCACTGCTCTTTTGGAGCATATCTTAATCTTTTATACTGATATGGAGGAAAGGAATGAGTGAAAAAAATTTCCTCACGAAAGTAATTACCGATACCGCGCTAAGCCGGCGCAGCTTCCTTAAGTGGAGCGCCGCCCTGGGCGGTACAGCCGCCTTGGCTGGGAATTTGGCCTACGGTCTCAAGGCGGTCGAGCAGGTGGCTGCCGCCAGTCCGACCACTCCGGAGCAGATTCTGACGGTGGGTTGTTACCACAACTGTGGCGGGCGCTGCATACTTGGAGCAGTGGTAAAAGACGGCACCGTCACCCGGTTGGTGCCAGACCCCACCCCGGCCAGCCAGGAAAACTTGGACTACAATCCGCGCGCCATCCCATGCCTGCGCGGACGCTCTCAGATCCGCCGGGTGTATGCCCCCGAACGTCTGAAATACCCAATGAAAAGAGTTGGCAAGCGCGGATCCGGTGAATTTCAGCGCATCACCTGGGATGAAGCCCTCACCACGGTTGCCGACCAAATGACACGCATCAAGAATAAATACGGCAATGACGCGTTCTATTATCAATATGCTTCAGGATCCAACTGGAATGGCCCAGACTCTGCAACTGCAGTCACAAATTTACTGAGCCTCTTCGGCGGCTATGTCAATATGTACGGTAGCTATAGCGAAGCTGCTTATGGCCAGTCGATCGGATACATCACCGGCGGTTACAGCGGTAACTCAGCTGATGATATCCCCAATGCCAAGCTGGTGGTCATGATCGGAGATAACTCGGTTGTGACCCATGCCGGCGGGGATAACGCCGGGTACTGGTTAATGAAGGCTGCCAACAATGGTACAAAAGTCATCATCATTGATCCGATCATGACGGACACTGTTGTTGCAACGCAAGCCGAGTGGGTTCCGATCCGGGGTGGTACCGATGTGGCTTTGCTCTCTGCCATGGCCAATGTAATGGTCAAGGAAAACCTGTACGATAAGGAATTCATGGCCACTCATGCGGTCGGATTTGACGAAGACACCCTGCCGGCCGGAGTCGCCCCGAATAGTTCGTGGATGGCCTATATTATGGGCAAAGGCCCGGATGGGATCGAGAAATCACCCGCCTGGGCAGCCCCGATTACCGGCATCCCTGCTGAAACCATCGTCAAATTGGCCCGCGAGATTGCCCTTACTAAACCCTGTGCCATTTACCAGAACTGGGGTGTGCAACGCCGGGCTTATGGCGAGCAGATCGTCCGGACGATCCCGATCATCGCTGCGATGACGGGTAACTTTGGCATCAGCGGAGGAAACTCGGGCAATGTCATGAACGGGGCGTATTTCCCCATGGGTGCGATTCCCGCGGTTGCTAACCCAATCCAGGCTTCCATCCCTTGTTTCCTGTGGCCCGACTTTATAACGCGTGGCGCAGAAATGACCAGTGGTCCAAAGGATCGCATCAAAGGTGCGGATAAACTGAAATCCAACATGAAGTTCATGTGGAACTATGCTGGGAATATGATCATCAACCAGCATGCCAATATCAACCTCACCTCCAAGATCCTTGAGGATGAGACGATGTTGGAGTTTATCGTCACCTGTGACGTTGCCATGACGCCCAGTTGCAAGTTCT
Source organism: Anaerolineales bacterium (assembly GCA_050014715.1). GTDB lineage: Bacteria > Chloroflexota > Anaerolineae > Anaerolineales > Villigracilaceae > UBA877. Next base: position 61,331 of record JBEKCT010000001.1, read on the forward strand.
CTGACATCCTGTTGCCCGAAACAACCGGATTTGAGGCGGAAGAGATCATCACCGGGGAGGGTCATGGAATGAAAGGCAACCATGCCTGGACGCTTTTCAATCACCAGGTTATCCAACCCATGTATGAAAGCCAGGGCATCATGTGGATCTGCAGCCAGTTGGCAGATCGGCTTGGCCTCGGCGATAAGTTCCGTAACGGTCATTTGACCTCGGATGACTGGATGAAAGATATGGTGGCAGTCGCTCAGAAAGCCATCCCTGCGTTCCCATCCCTGGAGGATTTTAAGAAAACCGGCATCTACAAGATTAGCAATCCCAATCCGATCATTGCCTTTGCAGATTTCCGTGCTGATCCTGTTAAGAATCCCCTCCAGACAGAATCGGGCAAGCTCCAGGTCTACTCACCATTCCTCGCACAACAGAACGATCCAAAAGAGATCCCTGCCATTCCCATGTATATCCCGGAGTGGGAAGGCGTCAGCGATCCGCTGCGTTCTAAGTACCCACTCCAGATGTCCACCACACACTTTGTGGCGCGCTCGCATTCCACATTTGACAACGTGGATTACCTGCGCGAGGCTCATCCTCAGGCGATCTGGATCAACACGACCGATGCCCAGCAGCGTGGCCTCAAGAACGGTGACATGGTTAAAGTTTGGAATGACCGCGGTGAAGTCCATTTGCCTGCTTATGTGACCAACCGGATTCGCCCAGGTCAAACCAATATGCCGCAGGGTGCATGGTATACACTCGATGCAAACGGTGTGGATGTTCGTGGTTGCGGGAATATGCTGACCAATTATCATGCAACGCCGTTTGCAAAAGGCTGTTCAATGCACACCAACTTGGTTCAGGTCGAGAAGCTATAGGAGATGAACCATGTCTAAACAACTTGCTTTTTATGTGAATATCGCCAGCTGTACGGGCTGTAAAGACTGCCAGATCGCCTGCAAAGACAAGAACCAACTGCCTACGGGCATACGCTGGCGCCGCGTATTCCAATACGAAGGTGGCGAATGGGTTCCCCAGGATGGGGAATTAATTCCCAGTGATGTATATGCCTACCCTGTTTCAGCAGCCTGCATGCACTGTGCCTCCCCCATCTGCATGGAAGTCTGCCCGGCGGCTGCCATCTCCAAGCGGGATGACGGGATCGTGCTGATCGACGCCAACAAATGTATTGGCTGTCGTTACTGCTCATGGGCTTGTCCGTATGGCGCTCCGCAGTTCAATTCAACACTAGGTGTCATGACCAAGTGCAACATGTGCTACGACCTGGTGGACCAGGGCCAAAGGCCAGCCTGTGTGGAAGCCTGCCCTTATCGTGCCATGGATTTCGGTACCCTGGATGAGTTGCAGCAGAAATATGGAACTTTCAATGCGCCTGCGCCGCTGCCTGATCCCAGCATCACGAAACCGTCGATTGTCTACAATCCCAACAACGTTACCAAGCCGACTGGCGACAAAAGCGGCCAAATAAAGAATCTCGAGGAGGTGTGAGATGGATGTACGCGACTGGGCGCTGATTACCTTCACGATCCTGGTACAAATGTCTGTAGGTGCCATGTGGGTGCTGGGAATCGCGCATTATTTTGCAGCGCGCAAATATGGCGCAGAAGAAGCTGACCGCCTGAGCGACCGGGCCTTGTTTGCGCTGGTACCGGTGATTGCGCTGGCGTTTATCGCTTCACTCTTGCACCTGGGCGGCAACCCGTTCGTTGCATACCGGGCGGTCACTCACCTGGGAACCTCCTGGCTCAGCGCTGAGATCTTCTTTGGGGTGATCTTTGCCGTGCTGGCATTTGTCTTCGCCTTCCTGCAATGGCGCAAGATCGGCTCCCTGGTTCTACGAAACGTGTTTGCCTGGCTGGCCGCGCTGGATGGACTGGTACTGGTGTTCGTCATGTCCAGAGTCTACATGTTGCCAACCCAGCCTGCCTGGAATTCATGGGCGACTCCGATTTCCTTTTACGCAACCACCTTTTTATTAGGTGCGATGGCCATGGGGGCGGCGTTTGTTGCCAATTACGCCTACCTGCAACGCAAGCAGCCGGGCTGCGCGGATGCACAATGCGCTCTCATGCGAGCAGCGCTGCGCTGGATAGCGGTTGCAGCAGTGCTATTGGTAGGTGTTGAACTGGTGGTATTGCCGATCTATATGGCCACGGTAGCTGCCGGAAGTGCGGCCGGATTGGCGAGTGTACAATTAATGATAGGAGCCTACGGCTGGGCACTGGTCTTGCGTGTTATCCTGGCCTTTGTTGGGGCAGGAGTGCTGGCTGTTTTCCTGTACCAGAACGCAATGAGCGTGGGCCAGGAAAAAATGCTCGGTACACTGGCCTATACCGCCTTTGTGATTGTGTTGGTTGCCGAAGTCTTGGGTCGCCTCCTGTTCTATGCCACCAATGTACGAATAGGTGTTTAGTAGAACATCAATCGAAAGTGTAGATCAAAAGAACAAGGTGGGAAGGTGTTGAACCTCCCCACCTTGTTCTTGTAAAGTCCCAATAATTCCATGAATTATGGGAAATATACGAAGTACCGACTTCAGTTGTTCTTTCTGGAAATGAATGTTATTTACGCACCAAATGATTTGGCGACAGATTAACTACCGCCTTATGCTCTTAATGCAATAGAATTTAAGCGCTCAGATGCCAAAGTGGCTTGAAAGGAACGAGCTTAGAACAGCCCAGGCAGTGACTTTCATCACCCAATAAGATGGAAGTTCTTGCCCTCCTTATAATGTTTTCTGGCTGTAAAATGGATTATGAGTAGTTCACAATATAGCTCAAAGAAGTCCGTTTTTTGGGTGCGCTTCAAAAAGGGGCACTCCTTCAATTAGCAAGAAGACTGATCATAAATAACGGAAAGAGAAAAAAGTGACTAAACCCTCTTCAATTGGCTGGGAAGAAACCTTAACTGGTGAAATGCTGCTGTTGAACATGCTAGGTCGGATTTTTTATACTTATCCGACTAACGTTGAGCGAACCTGGTTGCAGTCGTTGATCGACCAGGATGTCTTTTCCGAAACGCCCTTTGCAGCCGATAAGGACGAAACCTGCGCAGGTCTCAAGCTCCTGCAAAAATGGGCTAGGCAAGGCCTCCCGGACGAAGTATTTAAAGGTTTGCAAACCGACTATACCCGCTTGTTCATCGGGATCGGTGAAGGTTTTACAGCGCCCTGGGAATCGATCTATTTCAACGAAGAAAGATTGGTTTTCCAGGAACAAACGCTGGAAGTTCGCAACTGGTATCGTCGCTTTGGATTGGAAGCAGAAAGAATATATAAGGAACCAGATGATCACATCGGCTTGGAATTGTTATTCATGTCGCATCTGGCTGCCCTGGGTATCCAGGCGCTGAATGAGCAGGATAATGCACGTTTCGAAGAATTATGGGGCGCGCAACGGGATTTTCATCAGCAACACCTGGGTGCCTGGGCACTGACATGGTGCGGCCTGATGGAAGGGAACGCCCGCACGGATTTCTATAAAGGGCTGGCAACCCTGACCAGTGGGGCGTTATCCGAGCTTTCGGAATTGTTGGATGTTAAATTCTCGAAGGATACCGCCCAGTGAGTCTATTTTCGATTGCCGAACGGTTTTCGGCTCTTGACCATTCGGCTTTGACGCTAAATACGGAACGTTGCTTGCACAGCCAGGATCGATTCTCTGGCTGTAAGGCTTGTTTTGATATATGCCCTGTTAACGCCATCAACTCCGGCAAACCGCCCAGACTGAATCCGGAAAAATGCGGGAAATGTATGGCCTGCCTGATGGTCTGTCCGGTCGGTGCTTACACTGCCAATGATGCGGTTGCCAGCCTCATGAACGCGGTGAGAAATTTGGAAGATTGTCCGGTTGAGTTACTGTGTGAGAGAAATCCACACGCGGCGCAGGGGTTCTCAAAGGAAAGTACAGGGATTCGTATAAAAGGTTGCCTGGCCGGTTTGGGTTCCGGGGCTTATTTTGTTCTGGCGGCCTTTGGGCGGGCGCAAATCCTGGTACGAACGGATGCCTGCTCCGGTTGCGTGTGGGAAACTCTCCCGAGCCGGGTGGAAGCCCAGGTCAGGCAAGCTAAACAGGTCCTGGAAGTGTGGGGAAAAGAAGGAAACCTTACCTCTATCTCTCTATTAGATTCTCCGGTGGAACGCCCGCTCTGGGAAGGGACAAACCCACCCTTATCTCGCCGCGACCTCTTTATGTCTGCATTTCGACAGGGACGGGAAACTCTGGCGCGTGCAGTCGATGATCTGGGGACAGTCGCAGACCATCTGCCTGGTCGTGATCGCCTGCGCTTGCTAAATGCAGTGAAGCATATGCCGGCTCCTACGCCAGGGCATACCGGCAGCCTTAAGAACATGGATTTTGCCTGGATCTCCATTTCGGAGACCTGCACAGCCTGTGGAGTTTGCGCATCCATTTGCCCAACCAGCGCATTGCAATTTGGAAAAAACCCCGAGGAGACAACCTATAATTTGACTTTCTCTGCGCGCAATTGCGTGAGCTGTGAAATGTGCATAAACGTTTGTGAGCCCTCTGCGATCAGTTTGGAGCATGATCCGGCTTTTGCACAGGTCTTCAACCAGGAAACTGTTTCAATTCACGCGGGCGCATTGATCAAGTGCAAGAAATGTGGAGTATTAACCGTTGCAAAGCCGGGTGTGGATCTGTGCCCGTTATGCGACTTCCGGCGAACGCACCCCTTCGGGTCCATGCTGCCGCCCGGGCTAAAGAATATCAAGCCGCCGGCCGCGCAGGAGAAACCAGAATGATAGTCGAGGTGAATGAGGCAACGCTAGCCTCCATCCACAATCCTGCTTTGCGTTCTTACGCTGAACAGTATGTCAGGATATATCAAAATTTTATGGATCAGGTGCGCCAGAGCGGGTTGGAGATTGGCACCAGTAATGAGGATGGACAATATGTGGCCAGGGTTGCAGCATTGCACAAGAAGGGGGCGCAGGTCAGGAATGATTCCAAGAGTATTTACGTCAAACGCATCTCTTCCGCCTGCCAAGCGTGCAAGACGGGCGTAGGGAGTGCCACATTCTTTATCTCTTTGAAGTGCCACCGGGACTGCTTTTACTGCTTTAATCCAAACCAGGAAGACTATCAATACTATCGCAACCATACCCGTGATACGGTTGCAGAACTGCAGTCTCTGCGCGCCAGCCAGGCAGAAGTGCGGCACCTGGCATTGACTGGTGGTGAACCTTTGCTACAAAAGGAAGAAGCGATCCGCTTTTTCCAGGAGGCACGTCAGAGTTTTCCCGGCGTTTATACCCGGTTGTATACCTGCGGTGACCATATAGACCGCCAGACCCTCCAGGCGTTGAAAGATTCGGGCATGAATGAGATACGCTTCAGTATCCGCATGCAGGACCTGGCCAGGGGACAACGCCATACCTTCGAGCAGATTAGTTTGGCGCGCGGATATATCCCGCATGTGATGGTTGAAATGCCTGTACTGCCCGGTACTTTGGAAGAGATGAAATCGGTTCTTAAAGAATTGGATGGATTGGGAATCTTTGGCATTAACCTGCTGGAATTCTGCTTCCCCTATAACAACGCTGATATCTTTCGTGAACGCGGTTACATGATAAAGGCCAGACCTTACCGGGTGCTTTATAATTATTCGTATGGCGGGGGCTTACCCGTGGCCGGGAGCGAGATGGAATGCCTGGATCTGGTTGAGTTCGCCCTGGATGCAGGTCTCAATCTGGGAGTTCATTATTGTTCTTTGGAAAATAAGCACACCGGGCAGATCTACCAGCAAAACGCAATCCGTCCTCTTCCAAAAACCATGTTTTTTTCCCAGAACGATTTTTTTCTAAAAAGCGCCAAAGTTTTTGGCAAGGATATTGCACCAATAAAGAGCTACTTTCAAAAGACCGGGTTTAATAATTATGAAATGAATGAAGAATATAATTATCTCGGATTCCATGTCAGCCAAATCAGGTCTCTAAAGAAATTGGACATCGAGATTGGTCTTTCAAGTAATGTCATTGAAACCCGAGACGGGGAAAGATACGTTCGAGAATTGAAAATGGACTGTACGACACCACAAACATTCAAATTATCTGAAGATGTTTAAGAAGTAAAAAGAGTTCATCTTTGGAAAAGCAGACGAAACATGCATTTGAGTTTCGTCTGACCGCAATTTCAAGCGAATGGGTGGAGGATGGAACCAATCCAAGGAACTGGGCTCGCTTAACCTATACCATCTAATAAACTGGCCGCCTTGAGATAATAAACCCCGGGACGGCCAGTTGGGAGCGCAACGATCCGCTCATGATTGTATGTCACGCTTCAAATGTGACCTACTTCAAGCGTGCCCTGCACTTATTTCAGGCCAAGCCCACTTCAGCGTTAAACTCTTCGATCAACGCGTCAATTTCCGGGACCTGCTTCTGAACGGCTGTCCAGTAATCCGGCTCCTGCCACATGGACTGGATCTCGGCATAGGTCTTACCCTGCTGCTCGACCCAGGTGAAGTATTTCAGGTTGTGGACACGCCGCCGGTCAGGATAGCGCAGCTCGAGCAGGTTGTCGGTTGACTGCCCATGCAGGTAGCGGGCGAAGTCTGCCGCTGCGTCTGTTTCGCGATAGGCGCCGAACTCGGCATGCATTTCCTGCAGCCGGGATTGGTAAAGCTGCATCGAGTCGGTCAGCACGGTCAGGACAATATCGTTTTCGCCCAGTTCGTAATACTTGGCAAACTTGATGGCGCTCAGCACATTCGAAATGCCCGAGAAGCCCAAAAGATCGAGCTGAGCGATGACCGCGGCCGGTACGCCCTGACTGGCCAGGTATTTGCGTCCAACCGGATCGTTGAAAAGCCGGCTCAAGTTGACCACGGCAGTATCATCGATGGCAACCACCATGTCGGTGTTCTTGGTGTTATGGATCCACGGCACGTGCTTGTCGCCGATGCCCTCAATGCGGTGGGCGCCGAAGCCGTTCTCAAGCAGGGTCGGGCACTGCAGCGCTTCGCTGGCCACGATCTTGCTGTCGGGGAAGATCTGCTTCAGGTAATCGCCGCTGGCGATCGTCCCGGCCGAACCGGTGGCGGAGGCCATGCCGCGGTAGTGGTCTTTGGGCCCCATCAGGTGCTTGAGGGCCTCTTCCATGGCGTGGCCGGTGACCTCATAGTGCCACAGGTAGTTGCCGAATTCCTCGAACTGGTTGAAGATCATCAGGTCCTGGCCGGACTTGCGCAGCTCCCAGCATTTGTCGAAGATTTCCTTCACGTTCGACTCGGTTCCGGGGGTCTTGATGGTTTCACCGGCGATTTTTTCAAGCCACTCGAAGCGTTCCCGGCTCATGCCCTCCGGCAGGATGGCGATGGAAGTGCAGCCCAGCAAAGCTGAGTCGTAGGCTCCGCCGCGGCAGAAGTTGCCGGTGGAGGGCCAGACGGCCTTCTGGGTGGACGGGTCGAACTGGCCCGTCACCAAGCGCGGCACCAGGCAGCCGAAGGCCGCGCCCACCTTGTGCGCCCCGGTCGGGAACCACTTGCCAACCAGCACGACGATGCGGGCCGGGACCCCGGTCAGGCTGGAGGGCAGTTCGAGCGTGTTGACCCCGCCGAAACCGCCTCCGGAATCCTTGGGTTCGTTATGCCAGGTGATGCGGAACAGGTTGCGCGGGGCCACGTCCCACAGACCGGTCTTGGCCAGCTCCTGCTTTACTTTGGCGGGAACCTTGGAGGGGTCCTTCATCTGGGCATAGGTTGGGATGATGATATTCTTCTCGCGGGCCCGCTGGATGGCGCGCTTGCGGCGGTCTTTGATAACGGATAAGTCAATCGTAGTCATTTTGGGTAGCTCCTGGGTGGAAAAAGGGAAGTTGTCAGACAACTGCTATTATATCGCAATTCAAGAAAAGGAATAAGGCAGGTCGTCCCTGGGAAGCTCGCCTGGCGCTCCAGCGTGTTCGAATAAAAAGATGATCCAACCGATCAGGAAAGAATGTCTTGACATATTCCTCCCGGGAAAAAACAAATTAAATACAAAGGACATCAAGTAATCTAAGGATGGGCAAGAGCGTAATATTTAGTTATTTCCTCCAATTTTGGGATTTATAACTGCCGGACCAATTCCTCCGGATGGGTGACTGGCAACTGGCAGACAAACCCGGTGCAAACATGCGCGGTCGGCTTGCCCGCCAGCATGTTGCGCTGCTCCAGCAAAGCCGGCGAACCTGGTGCGGGCGGCAGGGCCGAGGCGGCCTGCACCAGGTTGGGACGATACTTTTCGCGGACCTTGGCAAGTAGTGCGCGGGTGCGCGGGTCGGACAGGTCGCCTACAATGGCCACCTGCAGGATGGTGCCCAGTGCAAAATCGGCTGCCGAGAGCCAGGCTCCGAATGCGGCCGGATATCGCAACGCATTGCAGCTCACCAGCTGCAGCGAGGCTTCCGCGCGCTCCCGGTAGACCTGTTTGCCGCTGAACGCAGCCAGCTTCAACAGGGCTTGGGCGGCCAGGGCATTTCCGCTGGGAGTAGCATTGTCCTGCAGTTCCTTGGGACGTACCAGCACCGTTTGGGCATGCATCGGCGTATCGAACAATCCGCCCTGCTCGTCGACGAAGCGCTCCAGCATTTGTCCGGCCAGGACCTCGGCCTGCTGGTACCAGCGCGGGTTGAAATCGGCCTGGTATAGGGCCAGCAGGCCGAGGATGAGGGCGGCATAATCCTCCAGGAAAACTTCCTGGCCGGCCTGGCCGTCGCGCCAGGCGTGCCGAAGTGAACCTCCCGGACAAAGGGCAGTGAGCAGGAATTCGGCGTTGCGGGCTGCGCGAGCGGTCAGCATTGGGTCTCCAAAGGCGACGCCCGCTTCGGCGAAAACCGCCAGCATGAGCCCGTTCCAGGCGGTCAGGACCTTGTCATCCGTGGCAGGGCGCACACGGCCGGTTCGAGCAGCCAGCAGAAGGGCATGGCAGTCCGCCAACCTGATATGCACTTGGGCGCGGCTCAGGCCGAATTGGGCTGCCAGCTTGTCATCCTCCAATAGGCGCTGTAAAACAATCCGGCCTTCCCAATTGCCGGCGGCGGTGATCCCATAAGCGCTTTCGAAGAATTCGGCGTGTTCCCCCAGCCGAGCCCTCAGTTCAGCCGGATCCCAGGTATAGTATTTGCCCTCCTCGCCTTCGGAATCGGCGTCCAGGCTGGAATAAAAACCGCCTTCAGGCGCGCTCAGTTCGCGTTCTACAAAGCCCAGGCTTTCTTTCACAATCCGCTGGAAGGAAGGTTCACCATTAAGCTGCCAGGCATGCAGGTACACCCCGGCCAGTTGGGCATTGTCATAGAGCATCTTTTCGAAGTGGGGTATCCCCCAGGAGGCATCCGTGGAATAGCGGGCAAATCCGCCCCCAACCACGTCGTACATGCCGCCACGCCGCATGGCATGCAGGGCGTGCACAACCGGCGAAAGGGCTTGCGGGTCCCCGGCCAGGTGCCGGCGCAACAGGAACTCGATCAACATGGGTTGGGGGAATTTGGGCGCACTGCCCCAACCGCCATTCTGCCAATCGTACGAAAGGACCAGGCTGTGAGCCGCCTCGTTCAGACCGTCTGCATCGAAAGCTGCCGGCGACGGCTTTTGGGTGATCTGCGCAAGAAACTGTTCGGTCAGGCGGGCGCTTTCCTGCACGATCTCGTCGTGCTTCTCCTGCCAGGCGGTTGCCAGCGCACCCAGCAGCTCACGGAATCCCGGCAGCCCATGCGCCGGGCGTGGGGGAAAGTAGGTGCCGGCGTAGAACGGTTGCAGGTCAGGCGTCAGGAAGACCGACATGGGCCAGCCGCCCTGGCCGGTCAGCGCCACCACCGCCGACATATACAGGCTGTCCAGGTCGGGGCGTTGTTCCCGGTCGACTTTTATGCTGACGAAATGTTTGTTGAGGAAATCGGCAGTGGCGGGATCCTCGAAGGATTCATGTGCCATGACGTGGCACCAGTGACAGGCCGAATAGCCAATGCTGAGGAAGATCGGCTTGTGCTCCCGCCGGGCCTTCTCGAGTGCGGGCGCATCCCAGGGATACCACTCCACAGGGTTATCGGCGTGCTGGCGCAGGTACGGGGAAAGCGAATCGGCGAGGTGGTTGGGCATCAGTTCCTACCAGAGATACCCTTGCGGGTACGATGAAAACACAGATAAGCGAAGGATAATTATGATGGCATGGATCGGGAGGTTTTTCAGATGGGTTTCCAGAAGGGTCAAAGTCCGTGCATTTTGGTCGAATATTTTCTCGCCTGCAAAACATTGAGGGGAAAATTATAATCAGATAAATATTATCTCAATAAAATGAATTCTGGCTTAAGAATGATTAAGATTTCGCTCCATCCGGCGAAGATATTCGTTTCTCAGAAGGAAATGTACAAACCCTCAGCCGCGGGCGGGTGGAATGCGCTTCCAGTGCCGCCGGCGGGCAGGAGCTTGCTTGGGTGACACCCGGAAAGCTCTTCAAACCTTGAATAGATAATTTCTCTATAATTCGGTCTCGCATGCCCGGGTCATAACCATTACCAATTTCCTATACGTTATTCCAGATTTATGTGTTATTTTATCAAAATAATCCTATTATCAATCCATTAAAGGAGTGAAATATGAGTGTTGAACAGGTTGCCCGTGATTTCATATCGAATATGAGTGATTCAAAAAAGGTGCAATCTATGCTTGCGCCAGGTGCCATGGCAAGCGGTGGAGTGCTTCCGCAGGCCATCCCGATGATGGAAGCCATGAATGTAATGGCTGGGCTTACAACTGCTTTTCCCGACTTGAAAATTGATATACAGCAGGTCATATCGAATGGCAATCAAGCAACGGTGAAAGTCCATTTGGGCGGCACACAAACCGGTGCGTTAAGCCTGCCCATGCCAGGGTTCCAGCCTGTCCCGCCATCCGGGAAAAAAGTATCGGTTAAGGATGCATATCTTGTTTCCGTAGTGGGCGACAAGGTTTCGCATATGAAGGTCGATTCGCCGGCCGACGGCGGCATCCCGGCGATGCTGGCGCAGCTGGGCGTCAAAATGCCGGCCATGTAAATTTATCGTGGGCGTGGCAGTTGTCTGAATTTCATACTATAAGTATGAAAAAACTTGCCTCCGGCTGTTCAGCTGGAGGCAAGTTGGTTATTATCAAGGATCATTTCGTCGCATCTTGGGAATTTCCAACCACCCACTTTAAGGGGGATGATACCGCACAGGAAAACATGATATATTGCACAAAATTTATTCTAATTATTTTAGCCAGGGAGTCGGAATGGAAGAACTTAAACCTGCAACGTGCCCGAACTGCGGATCGCCGCTGGATGTCAAGCCCGGGGATACCGAAATCAAATGTGCTTATTGCGGCAGTTCCATAATCGTCGGCGAACATCCGGATTCGACTCCAGAGGTACCGCAATATACGTTCAAGATCAACGATCAAACCGCCCAAGCGCTCGGCACAGCTGGGAAAATGGCCGGCGGGATTGCTATCGGCAGCTTTATTTTGCCGATCATCATCACCGTGGTGGTGCTTTGCGGAGTTGGCGCCACCTTGTTTTTTATATTCCGGGGGGTCAACTCAAGCCTCAAGACCGCCCTGGTCCTGCCGACCTCGACCGAAGTGCCCCTGCCCACGCCTTTTCTTACTGATACGCCGGCTCCCACTGCCACCCCGCTGCCCACAGATACGCTCTTTCCAACGCCGGTCCCGTTCACCAAAGTGCTTTTTCAAGGACAATTTCTCATCTGTTTCCACGGGTTGGGACCAGGTGCAAAAAACGGGTTCCACCCTGGAATAGAAGAACAACTCCTATCATGTGGTTGTCGACAAACAAGACGGCGGGCAGTCGGTCTGGAATGGCAAGGAGTATACGGATATGAGTGTGGAAGTGGACGCGACGCTTAACACCGGCCCGGACGACGCGCTGGTGGGCGTTGCCTGCCGGTTCTCGCAAGCTAATGGCGGATACAGTTTTGAAATTTCCAGGAACGGTTTTTACGGCATCTATCTGTATGATTCATCCGGCAGCCCAACCGGGTTTTATGAAAATACGTTGAACCCGAACATGGTCAATGCCAGTGGTCCCAACCATATCGAGGGCATCTGCAGCGGATCGACTTTGACGATGGTCTTAAATGGCATAATGCTCGCGCAGGTGGACGATTCGACTCTTCCCTCCGGCGCGGCCGGCTTGATCGTGCGTACCGGTGACAGTGGTACCGCCGGCATCGATGTGTCCTTCAACCAGTTCGTGGTCAAAGGACCATAGGATTAATAGAAGAATTGCATATCGATCATTAATAGAATCACACTCTCCTGGATAAAGAGAGCGTGATCCTTGGTTATTAATTTCCAGCGATTTCCGAGGCCATCTTGATGCGTTCCCCCAGCGGCGGGTGGTCGTAGAACATGAATACCACCCACTTTTCAGGGTCCACTTCGCCCAGGTTCTGGTTCGCCAGCCGTACGAAGGCGGAGGCAAAGGCCGCACCGTTTCCGGTACTCTGCAGGGCGTATTCATCCGCCTGGCTTTCGCGCCAGCGCGAGACCGCATTATCCAGCGGTTGGGTCAGTAAGCCGAATGCGCCCAGCACCAGGCCGAGCGCAGGCAGGCCGGCGATGTCAGCGGGACCGGCGAAGCCAAACTGGACAGACGCCCAATGGAGAACCAGGGAGGCCAGGAACAGGCCGCCCAAGGTCATGACTGTTCCGAACGCCATCAGGATGGGAATATCCTTGTGGACATGATGCCCCAGTTCGTGGGCCAGCACGGTTTCAATCTCATCCGCTGAAAACTCGTTGATCAGGGTGTCGCCGAGCACGATCCGGCGGGTATTGCCGAGCCCGGTCAGGGCGGCGTTGGCAGCCCTGGTTCGTTTGGACATATCGAACTTGAATACGCCGCGCACCTTCGTATGCGAACGCTCGGCCAGTTTCATGAGCCGCCCGGCCAATTCGGCATGTTCCTCGCCCAGCGGGACGAATTTATTGAAAAGTGGCATGATCAGGATGGGCGCCAGGTTGGACAAAAGGACGCTAAAGACCAGCATCCCTGCACCCGTCCACAACCACCACCACCCGCCGGTCAGCCGCAGGGCCAGGTACACCAGTTCCAGCACGATCAGGCCCAGCGGTGCGGCGATCAGTAAATTCTTCAACTGGTCCATCACCCAGCCTCTAAAATCCTGGTTGGATTGGTCAAAGTGGTGCGGCAGGACGAAACCGGAGTAATAACTCAGAGGCAGCTCAAGTATGAAAGCGATCCCGCCAAAAATGATGATGAAGGCCAACACGAGCAGCCAGTCGTTGGTGGTGTAGTTCCTCAGCCAGCTGGCCAGCGCTTTTGCCCAGCCGAAGAATAACCAGGCCAGCAAATAGACCGCACTGGCGAGCGTATCCAGCAGCCAGACACGCCGGTGGATGCGGGCGTATTGTTTGGCTTGTTTTTGCTTTTCAGGATCAAGGGTGGCGGTTATCATGCTCTTATTTTGCCATAGATATGCCCGAATGGTCAGGGTAATCAGAGGATATAATATAAAAGGTTAACCTAAAATCCAAATTGAGGTGCTCCATATGGAAGATCTTCTTCCCGGATTGCATGCCGAAGTCGAACACACGGTCACAGATGCCGATAGCGCCTCCCAATGGGGCAGCGGGCTGGTGCCGGTCTACTCGACCCCCGCGCTGGTCGGCCTGATGGAAAGCGCGGCAGTCAACGTACTGACCGACCGTCTGGTCCCCGGTCAGACGACAGTTGGCGCCCGCATGGATGTGCGTCACCTGGCCGCCACACCGGTCGGGGTGCAGGTGCGCGCCCGGGCCGAACTGGTGGCCGTGGAAGGTCGCAAGCTGGTCTTCAAAATTCAGGCCTGGGATGCGGTGGAACTGATCGGGGAAGCCGTCCACGAACGTTTTGTAATTGACGCGGCCAGGTTTCTGGGAAAGGTAAAGACAAAAAGCAAATAATATTGGTTGCTCAATAATAAGATGAAAGATTGTTTTAGATTGGTTCAGATTACCAGGTAGATATTTCTTTCGAATATTATTCCCAATCTAGCTTGCACTGCAACCTAGATTATCCTTCGAGCTGATTCAGGATTTCTTTCGTATTCAGCACCTGCCCATAGGATTTAAGCGCCGCCAGGAAGGCTGCCTGGACGGAAAAAGCAGGTATCTTTGCTTCGCCGTAAACCAGTTCACGCGTGGCACAGGCATCCGCTGCCAGCCGGACGAGGAAGCCGAAATCGGCGGCGGCGCGCATACTGGCATCCACGCACATGTGGGTCATCATGCCGCACAGCACCAAGTTCTCGATGTTCGATCCCTGCAAATACTCCAGCAGATCGGTCTCCCGGAAAGAGTTGGGGAAATGCTTGACAATGACCTTTTCGCCGGGCAAAGGGCGGATGATCTCGTGAAAATCCAGTCCGGGCGTGTCTGGCAGGAAAAAGGTTGCGCCGGGGCGGTTCGAGACGTGCTGGACGTGGATGGTGGGCCAGCCCTTTATACGGAATAAGTCCAACAGCCGCCAGGCGTGCTGTGCGGCCGCCAGCGGAGCTTCCAATTCCATTTTTCCGCCCGGAAAATAGTCGTTCTGGATGTCGATCAGGATCAAAGCTGTTTTCATGATGTTCCTTTTCTTAATGAACGGTCAGCATAATCGAGTCCAGCGCCAGGGTGCTACCATCCGCCGCGCTGCGATCAAGGATCTGCAGGACGATAGGACCGCTGATGCCGGTATTGCTCAAGTAAAATGGCTGCGAGAATGTCCCCGGACCTCCGGCGATCCCGGCCGAATCCACCAACAAGGTGGATTCGTTCACCTTGGTCGCGTCCGGCAGGAATATCCGGTAGGCCAGCGTATTCTCGAAAGGGGCGATGGTAACACTGCCGTTGATGGTAAATGGATTGGTTACACTGCTGCCATCCGCGGGTGCAGTAATTGTGATGGAGCGGTCATGGTCGTCCGGTGTGCGGGAGCTCAGGTGGGTCAGCCAGAGCGTGTTTCCCACCAGCCGGAAGGATTGCGTTTCAGACAGGGATGGGCAGCACATCGGGTCGCATGGCCCCTGGACCAGCGTATCCAGCTTGATCGTACCGGAGTCGATTGCCAGCGAGTTGATCCGGACCCGGTCGCCGAGTTGGACCTGTCCAGCTTGGGAGGGCGTGCCGCCTTTATCCAGAATGGCTACCACAGACTCGAAATCGCCGCTGCCCCCGCCGCTTTCCGCCAGGAGGATGGCAGCATCTTTGACGCCATCGCCGTTCAAATCACCGAAAGTAACCGTATCCAACACCTGGACGGAATAAAGGTCGGTGCCTGAACCTTCGCTACTGGTTCCGTTAACCAGCTTGACCATGCGGCTGTAAAATGGGGCAAAGTCGGTTCCGTTGCGCAACATATCCATTGTCAAACCGGAGGCTGTGGTTGGGACGGGCGTATCGGTGGGTACAGGCGCCAGGACGGTGTCCGTGATGGGGAGAATCGTTGGGCTGGCTGGTGTGGACGCCGGGGTTTGGAATTGGCAGGCCGTTACAACCAGAGCCAAGGTAAAAATTGGCAGAATATTGTTAAGTTTCATGCAATTTCCTTTTCGATCAGGGGATTAACGGCTTCCAGTTAAATCCATTTGTAGTGCGATATAGTTGGCTATGTCCGTTCTCATCCACTTGGGTGAGTGCCCAGCCAGTGGAAAAGCCTAATGGCCCAATTACGAATTCCATTTGGGACAGCCGTCCACTTAAATCCGGAGTGGATTTCATATCATCCCAAATTTGAGCACCATTTACGGTGTAATAAAGTGTTTGGCCGCCATCCCAGCACCAGATGTGAAACGTGTCGGCGATGGCCGGCAGGCATGGTTGAATCACCCGCTTGGCATTCGCCGGGTTGCCGGTCCATGTCAGGCCGCCATCCTGGCTGGTATAGAATGTCATACCTGTACTGCCAGATTGGTAGATCGTCACTGGCAGGATGCCATCCTCCCCAAAGAAGTCCGGGGCTTGCGGCAGGTATTGGTAGATCGCGTAGCCTGGGGGCAGGGACAGGTTTTGTTGTGACCAGGAAATTCCGCCATCCCGGGTGATATAGAGATAGACCTCTCCATCTGAAGGGATCGAACCCGTCACCCAGCCGGTCTGGGTATTGCTGAAGGTCATGCCGTTCTTGATGCCTGCCACCGGCAGACTGTCAGAAGCACCGGGTTGGCCCGGGTCGTCATGGAAAACGCTGATCCAGCTGGAACCTCCGTCGGAAGTCTGGTACAGTTCGACGGCTTCGGATCCGGTGGCGGCTCCCCGGTCTGCCAGGGCGCGGCCGGTATTCGGATCCAGGAATTGCAGATATGCTCTGCCAAACGGCACCGGGTTAGAATTCCAGGTCATTCCACCGTCGCCGGTCCGATAGAGCGTGCCGGAGAAGAAGTCCGTGGTGGGTACCAGCACCCAGAGGTGGTTGGTATTAAGGACGGTCAGGCTGGCGGAAAGACCGATGCTGCCGGTCCCTGGCGGAGTGGCGTTCAACCAGGTGCTGCCGCCGTTGACCGTGCGCAGCACGTAGCCGTTGCCGTTGACGGCGATACCCCAACCATTTTTCGTATCCGGGAAATTGATCCATGTCAGAGTCGGTGAGGGAACCACCGGCAGTGCGGGTGGAAAACTGGTTTCGGTGGCGGTCGGGCTGGCCGCAGCCGTGCTGGATGGAACCGGCGTGGCAGGGCTGGCACTGGCCGGGCTGGTAGGACCTCCGGATGGTAGGGCAGGTGTGACCGTGCCGGCCCGCGCGGAGCAGGAGGCCAGCACGAGGTAAGCCAGTACCAGAACGGGCAGACGCTTTCTTTGGATCAAAGGGTTTGCAGGTCCGGATTGGTTCAGGGGATCAAAACCGTCCAGGTGGCGCCGCCATCAACGCTTTTATAAAGCATACTGTGGTTGTTGACATCGTTCGTTAGTGCCCAGCCGGTGCTGGCATTGATGAACTGCAGGGAAACCATGTTGTCCTTGATGGTCACATTCGGTGTGACGGTTGACCAGGTGGCGCCGGCGTCATGGCTGACGTTCAGCGGCGCGCTGCCATCCCACACGAAGAAATCATTGGCGGTTGCTACCGACAGGAAACCACCCTGGCCCACCGGAGAGGTGGCTGACCAGGTCTGTCCGCCATCGCGGCTGACGTAGAAGTCCGTGCCGTTGTTGTTAGCGAACAGCAGCACCGGCAGGACTGCCTGGTTACTGCCGAAGAAGACCGGCAGGTTGGCGCCCGTCATGGCTCCGCTGTAACCGGCTGGTATCGCCAGATCCTGGTGAGCCCAGGTAATCCCGCCATCCTGGGAGGCATAAACGTAGATAAAATCGCTGGAGGGTTGCGTCCCGGTCACCCAGGCGTGGTTGGAATCCAGGTAGGTGATGCCATTTTTGTCTCCAGCCAGCGGCAGGCTGTTGGTGAAGCCGGCCACGCTTGGGTCATTAATAAAGACGCGGGACCAGGTCGCCCCGCCATCGCTGGTGCGGAAGATCCCCACGGCTTCATGGCTCATGCCGGCATTCAATCCGACCAGGTCCCAGCCGTGCATGGCATCGATGAAGTGCAGCGAACCGCCCCCAAACGGAACTGTCGTGACGCTCCAGGTTGCCCCGCCGTCGCTGGTATGGTAGAGCGTGCTGGTGGTCGGGTTGTCGATGTTTGCAGCCAGCCAGCCGGTGCCGGCATTCAGGAAGAACGGGTTGGAGGGTGCCCCGTTTAAGCCGGAGGGTGTGGCGTTAAACCAGTTGCTGCCTCCATCCGTCGTGCGCACCACGCCTGTATCGGTCAATCCCCAGCCATTATTGGCGTCCAGCATATAAAGGGACTGGATGAATGGCGAGGTTGCCGCAGGCAGGGCCGGAAGGCTGGGTGCCGTGGAGGCGGGGGCAGGCGTGCCGGTATCCGTGGCAGCCAGGACAGTCGCGGCAGACGTGGCCGGGAGGGTGGCGGGGGTGGTTGTGACAGATGGAGCAGCCTGCGTCGGAGGCAGAGTCGCGACGGTTGGCAGGGTTGTTGAACCCGTACTGCAGGCCAAAACAGTCAGCAGGATAACCAATCCGCCAAGCAGGATTTTAGATTGATGGGAAGGCATAAAGGCTCCTTTTATTAATTTGACCGGCTTTCTTTCCGAAATCCATGAAAATACCGTATTGTTAATTTTTGATGAAGTTTTTAATTTTTCCAACGTGAAACGTGTCTCATTTTCAGATGGGTTCCACTGGAACGAATCAGATTGTAAGCCTGCCAATCGAAGTCAGACAGGGGGGAAATCAGACCGCCTGTAATAAACGAAGCAGACACCGGGAAAGTTCCCGGCGCAAGTGCTTTATTCCCACATTTTCTCGAGGAATTTTAGCTTCTCGACCGTCTGAAAGCTTCCTCCGCCCTCATGCTGGTTGTAAGGATATAATCGTATTTCCTTGGGACCGCCATAATGATTGTAGGCCGCAAAAACCGTCGAGGGCGGGCAGATCGAGTCCATCAGTCCGGCCGAAAAGAGTGCCTTGCCGCGCCCTCGCACTGCCAGGTTGACCCCGTCAAAATAAGACAGGGTTCGGAAGACTATCTCGACCTGGTCGCGGTGGGTATGGCAATACTGGACGATCTCCTGGTAGGGATAAGAATCCGTAATCTCGCTGGCCCGCCTGAAATGGCACAGGAACGGAACGTCTGGCATGACGGCTTCCACGCTTGGATCCAGCCCGGCTGCCGCCAGGGTGATACCGCCTCCCTGGCTTCCACCGGTCACCGCCATGTGAGCGCCGTCCACTTCCGGGTGGCTGCGGGCAGCTTCGATGGCCCGGACTGCGTCGACAAATACGCGCCGGTAGTAATGTTTGGCCGGATCGAGGATGCCCATGGTCAGAAAGCCGGGGGCGTGCGGACCGCTGCCTTCGGGAGCCAGGTCGGGTGTGTCGCCGTGACTCCAGGTGGAGCCCTGGCCGCGCGTATCCATGATGAAGTGGGCATATCCGGCGCTGGCCCACAGCAACCAATCGGTCGGGAAGCTGCGTCCGCCGTTGTAGCCGATGTACTCCACCACGCATGGCA
>JBEKCT010000002.1:0-68655 GCA_050014715.1 Anaerolineales bacterium
TATTTCACTTCCACTTGCCAGATAAAAAAACAATCAACACGATTTTGACGAGTGGCCAAAGTCATATTGACTGGGTTCTTTCGATTCTCAATTAGTGCAAAGTGATATTATCAATAGTTATTTTAAGCAGTTTTTATGGCCTGTCAATAGCGCATTTCCTGTTGAACCGGCACGCGAAAATCATAAATAATTTTCCACGAGTAGAATATTTGTGGAGACACTATTATGCATTACGTTTTGATCTTCTTGAAGTACACGCTGCCTGGGCTTGTGATAGCATGTTTTGTCGCAAATGAACCATGTGACAAGTATTTAGCAAGAAACAATAATTGAAGTAAGGATTCTTCAACAAGTCTGAAATATTCAATACTGCACGTCTCATAGAACGCTCACCACAACGGGTCTTGCATAATTCTGGTCACTTCATCCATCTGATTATTTGGATGTTTACCATAAGGTATCCTGGCTAGCCAATTTTGTTATGGATGCTCAATCTAGATTTTGCTTTTGAGTGAGATGTGTGTAGTTGTAAGCTTTGGGGAGTTATTTTGCTGTATTGTTGGGGTGGAAAGGTTATTAAATGGCTATACGCATATCTTCCCCTACCCCACAGTGATAACGTCTATTCCAGCTCTCCTACGCGCCACGCTGATCGGATTCAACCCCGGTTAGGCGCGTTCCTACTGTCCCATTTGGATGTTGCCACCTCTTACATGGTCCAGTTGTTACTCAGCCATGCTTTTGTGAGTGAGTAAGCACGCAATGTGGCGTTTTGAGACAAAAATAGCCTGCACACGCCAGTGGTTTTCGGTCAAACATCTGAGTAGCTTGACTATGTTGGATTAATATCATTATCATGATTTTTTCATCCAATTATTTTATACCCACCATGATGCCCACTTTTTGCGCGGTCCTTCACCTTTTGTAGCGATATCCCAAACCACCAACTCTCGAATATAGGATAGTAATCTTTTTCTTGGAACCCCGCTTGTAAGAAAGGTGTGATATTGAGCACCGCTGGATATAAGATTTGGCACGATCTCCTTTTCCAGGATCTGCGAATCATGATATCGGGTAAACATGAGGTGGCCTAATTCCAATCGGAGGATAGTTTGTCGACTGGAGTTTAGCAATTCTCGGAATTTTTCAATACTTCCAAGGTAATTGAAATCTTTATCTTCAAGCATAATTGCGGCCAAAGTGGAAATAAACTGGTCTTTTGATTCAAGGCATTTAATAAGTTCCCAATCGCCACGAATATCTAACGCTCGAACAGGTGGAATAAAAACCGTTATCCAATTCGATAAGTGTCGAGTCAATTCCCAAACAGATGGGAAATTTAGATTAGTTTTCGAGAGCCAACTTGAGGCCTGCTCGTTTAAGTCCCAATCTATATCACCCATTGCATCAATCAAGATCTCCTTATTTTGACTTGCCAAACCCTGAAGGAAATCTCTCATGGAAATTAACCCTTGAAGCACTATTTCTTCATTCCAGACCTTAAGGGCCCCTTGTTTTATAGAGATTTCCTGAAGAGCTATTTCGTCTGGCAATAATAGGCCATCAGAGGATTGAAACAAATCTAATAGTTGTCGATTAAGGTTAGCCATATCTCACCTGTTTCTATAAAGTATTGTGCAGGATCTTCCAAGTATACAAAGAAAAGAAGGTCCTTCTTATATGAATCTTGTTTGTGAGCCTGAGTTTGAATCATTAACCACCTCACGCAGAAACCGTAAAGCAGGCGCTTTTTTGCCACCATATCTGGACAAATTCTGACGAATCGGGCGGAAGGCAATAGATCTGGCGCATAGGGTGCGTAACATCACTCATTAACTCACCTTACGCAGTGAGAGAAACTTATAGAGTTGACGGAGCATAGGGTAAGCGGATTGAATGGCTTGAAAATACAATTTGGACTTGAGCGCAAAATGGTTGAACTTGGTAGTACCTTTGAGTAGTTCGAGTTTGATGTAACCACATGGGGCTGCATAGAAATGGTTCGCCTGGGTGATCACTGTGTAGGTGGGTGATTTCTCCAAGGAAGCATTTTGCTTCAAGGACTTGTAATATGGCTCCACGTTCCATCGTTTTTGATAGATAGTGGCAATACCATCACCAGATAATGTAGCATCGCTGGTTACCAGATACATCGTGCCCATAGAGCAATCTTCATTTTTGTTTCCACACGCCTATTATGGCATAATTATTACCATCCGTAACTCTATTTTTTCAAAATTCAGTAGTTGGCGTATAATCGGAATGATCGTTCGAAGTTGCCCTAACAAGGCTAAATGGGTCCCTTCCGGCAATGTCCCTTGCATCCTTTTGCTACCAACCAAATAACCGGCAAAGTCCGCTTCTGATAGACGGGATTGACCATCAACGTAATGCAGTCATGACCTACTTCACTACCATTCACAACCAATACCAGGGGTCGCAGGATGGCCAAACTCGCCAAGACTTGCTCGACAAACGGCAGATAATAGGCTTCAAAGTTACTCCGCTCGT
The DNA here is from genome assembly GCA_050014715.1 of Anaerolineales bacterium. Taxonomy (GTDB): domain Bacteria; phylum Chloroflexota; class Anaerolineae; order Anaerolineales; family Villigracilaceae; genus UBA877. The sequence goes on from JBEKCT010000002.1 coordinate 2,512, forward strand.
TGCCCTGAACCCAACGATTATAACGTTTGATCTGGCTCTCCTCTTTGGCAGCCTCGGGCGTATGACACGCAATGGATGGCAACTGGCAATTCTTGCACGATTCCCGCCACCAAGGCTGTCAAAGTATTCAGATGACGAGCAAAGTTCCCTTCGGCTCGGTCGGATATAGTTACCAAAGTCATGCTCTTATGTTACGATATACATGAAGTTTATCACTCATGGCTACACTTGTTCTTTCTTGACCGAAAAACATAAGATAACCGGTTTGGCAACCGTTGTTCACGAAAGTGTCCGGTACTCAGAAAGAAAATGGAGCATTTTATGAAACAACCCTATTTCATTCGCGTGGCCAACCAGACCCCGACCGAATTCTGGATCAACAACCCCACCTGCGAGCAGGCCGACCTAGCCCTCACCAACGGGGCAACCGGCTGCACCAATAATCCCTCCTACTCGCAGAAGATGATCGAGCATCCTAGTGAAGGCCCCTACGCCTCCCGGCTTCTGGATGAGGCTCTCGGCGAATCCGAAAATGACAATGAGGTCGCAGCGATCTTCCAACGCAAGCTTGTCGCCTCCATCGCAGAGAAATTTATGCCGATTTTTGAGAAAACCAACGGTAAGCAGGGCTACGTCTCAATCCAGGGTGACCCGATCCTCGAAGACGATCCCCAGGTTATCATCCGCGAAGCCCTCGAAAACCGCAAGGTATCACCTAATATCTGCTGTAAAATTCCTACCACTCATGCCGGCTTGATCGCGATGAAATACTTGGTGGAGGAAGGAGTACCGCTGAACGCTACAGAGGTCTTTGGAATCGCCCAAGGGGTTGCCTTGTGTGAGAGTTACCAGCAGGCAACTGAAAAGACGGGCAAACGTCCAAAGCTTTTCATCTCCCACATCGTCGGAATTTACGACGACCACTTACGCAACACGGTCGAGCTTGAGAAGATCGAGATATCCCCGGACGTTTTGTGGCAGGCGGGGCTGGCGGTCTCCCGCAAGCTGTACCTACTCATGGAAGAACGGGGCTACCCAGGGACGATGATCGTAGGTGGCGCGCGGGGCTTGCATCATTTCACCGAGGTGGTGGGAGGGAAGATCTGCTGCACGATCAACTGGGAGGGGACGGCGGATAAGCTTCTCGAGCAAGACCCGCCGGTGGTGTACCGGCTGTTTAACCCGGTGCCGCAGAAGGTTATTGATGAGCTAATGGAGAAACTACCCGATTTCAAACGTGGGTATGCAGAAGATGGGCTAAGCATAGAAGAGTTTGAAGGCTTTGGTCCTGTACAATTATTCCGGAGCAGCTTTATCAAAAGCTGGAAGAGAATTCTCGAGCTTGCGAAAGAGAGACGTAGCATAGTGGCCTAGACTCCAGATCGAATTCGCATATTACCAGGAGGGTCTACTTTGGCAAATCAATACCGAATTGCTGTCCTTCCGGGGGATGGGATTGGAAAAGAAGTAATGCCGGAGGGATTGAGAATCCTTCGAATGGTGGAGAGAAAAACCGGGGCATTCCATATGATGTTTGACATCTACCCATGGGGATCCGATACCTATTTGGGAACCGGTCGGATGATGCCAGAAGATGCACTTAAGATCTTAACGGATTATGATGCAATTTATTTTGGCGCGGTTGGCCTCCCCGGGAAGATCCCCGATCACATCACCTTGTGGGAGTTTATCCTGCCTTTGCGGCAAGGATTCGACCAGTATATCAACTACCGGCCTACTCGGCTCCTTCCTGGCCTACGCGGCTCCCTCAGAGACAAGGGACCAGAAGATATCGACTTCGTGGTCATCCGCGAGAACACCGAAGGGGAATATTCCGGGGCGGGCGGGCGTATCCATATCCACACCGACCAGGAAGTTGCCATCCAGACCAACATCTTTACCCGGCTGGGTACCGAGCGGGTCATGCGATATGGCTTTGAGCTGGCCTGCAAACGGAGGAAAAAGTTGACCAGCGCAACCAAATCCAATGCCTGTCAGTTTAGCATGGTGTTTTGGGATGAAGTATTTGAGCTGGTCAAATCGAATTACCCTGAAGTCCAGGCTGAAAAATGGCACATAGATGCCCTGGCAGCCCGCTTCGTTACCAACCCAGAGACGCTGGATGTGGTGGTGGCTTCTAATCTGTTCGGCGATATCTTATCCGATCTGGGCGGGGCATTGCAAGGCAGCCTGGGCTTAGTGCCCAGCGCCAATCTCAATCCGGAGAAGAAATACCCTTCGCTATTCGAGCCTGTCCATGGCTCAGCTCCCGATATTGCGGGAAAAAAGATTGCAAACCCCATCGCAATGATTTGGGCAGGATCCCTAATGCTCGATTTTCTTGGCGAGGCTGAGGCAGCCAACTTAGTAATGCGAGGGATTGAAACAACCATTCTCCAGGGGAAAGTGCTCACACCCGATTTAGGGGGAAAAGCGAGTACGGCTCAGGTCGGACAGGTAATATACGAGCAAATCGAGCAGCTCTGATGATGGTCCCATCCCAACCAGGCTCAAGTTTCGGAATGATCCATTCCAACTTCGCCTTTGGCTTCTTCCAGTGTGGTTTTGACTGGCCATCTCATATCACTGATATGCACCAATTCTTAGGTCGGACAATGCGTAGTAGAATTGCTCAAATAAAACTTCACTGCGGGTTGAGATCCCAAGCTACAACGATAAAGGAGAGATAGATGACGGCTGAAGGATATCTCCGTAATTTTTCACCCCTCAAGATATTGAGCGAGGAACAGGTGGAAGCCATCCATCGTGGATCGTTGGAAATTTTAGAGAGTACTGGGATCCGTTTTGAGAGCGAAAAAGCACTCGAGTATTTATCCAAGAAAGGGTGCAAGGTGGATTTCAGCCAACATCGGGTCCGTTTCCCTTCGGGGTTGGTAGAGGAATGTGTGTGCCAAGCCCCGAGTTGCTTCCGGCTGAAAGGGCGCACTCCGGACAAAGATGTAAATTTGGGAGGTAATACCCTGTATTTTTCTCCCTCACCGGGTATGCGGACGGTGGATCTGGACACCTGGGAACAGCGCGTGCCCACACTGGAAGAAAATCACGCAGCTGTCCGGGTGCTCGACGCACTTGAAAATATCCACCTAGCTTGTTCTTACACCCCATACTGCGAGATCGAAAACGTCTCCCCTAACATGGTATTGCCAGTTAGCGCATACAGCCGGATGAAGTACTTCACTAAGCCCCAACGGGTAGGGACAATCCTGAATAGCCATATCTGGGAAATACACATGGCGGAGGTCGTAGGGATCGATGTATTTGGCGCCATGGAAGCGGCGCCACCTCTCACTTGGTATAAGGATGCAATCGATTGCGCCTGGGCATGCGCCGAACAAGGCTATCCAGTTGAGGTGGGCTGTGGTTGCGTTATGGGTGGTACCGGGCCGGCTACTCAGGCCGGAGCACTTGTGCAAAGTAACGCCGAAATCCTTTCTGGGATCGTGCTGGTTGAACTAATCCGACCGGGGACTGGGATTCTGGCGAATAGCTTTGTTTTTGCTCAGAATATGCGCTCGGGCTTACCGGTGGCAGGGGGAATTGAAGTATCTCTTTTTCAGGTAGCTTTCAATCAGATATGGCGTGGTAAATACAATCTTCCAACCATGCTCGGTGCCTGCGGGCCAAGTAATTCCAAGCGAATTGATATCCAATTAGGGTATGAGAAAGGGGTTAGTTCGACCTTGGCGGCGATCTCGGGGGCGAGCGTGATTAACCTCCATGGGGGGATAAGCGTCGAATTAACTTATCATCCTGTTCAATCCATACTGGATAACGATCTGGCAGGCATGTTGGGAAAATTAGTAAAGGGTATCACTGTCACTCCTGAAACTCTTGCTTTAGACCTGATACAGGTAGTTGGCCCCATGCCGGGGCACTATTTGAATACCAAACACACCCGGGATTGGTGGAAGAAGGAACAGTATTTGCCACAAGTGATGGATCGGACAGGATATCCAGATTGGCTGGCGGGAGGAAAGAAAAGCGCTTTGGACCTCGCCCGGGCAAAGATGGAAAAGATTTTGGCCACCCATCACCCCGAGCAGGAGCTCAGTCAGGAACAGGAACGAGAGTTGGACCGCATTTTGAATGAAGCCAGCGCTTATTATAAAGAACTGGAAGGAAAATAAAGCGATATTTTGGGATTAGCAAATCGGGATTGTAATTCGTCGTTGCGGAGGCGGGATTGGCTTCGCAACAATCATCATTTCTGTCGGATTTTCGCTACGATACCGATTTCTTGTTTTAGCAAAATTCTCTTGTATCCTGTTTAAGTGTATTATATAATAAGTATACACGAGTAAATTGATTCTATGAATTCTAGGAAAACATTCTACAGACGACCCAAACGAGAAGACGTGGCCCGGCTTGCCGGCGTTTCCTCGGCAACAGTTTCGTACGTGCTGAACAACAGCCCAAAACCTGTTACCGAAGAGACTCGCAAAAAGGTCCTGTTAGCGGTTCAACAGCTTGGCTACAAGCCTCATGCTTTTGCGCGCGGCCTGAAAACTGGCAATACCTGTACGATCGGGTTAGTCATACCGGTAGTCGCCAGTTCGGGCATGGCCTATCTGGCCAGCATCGTGCAGGACGAATTATTGCTCCATGGCTACCAGGTAATTATGGCGAATGCCCATGAAGACCCGGAGCGAGAGAAGGACTTACTTGAAGTGCTTAGTGCTCAGCCAGTCGATGGGATGATTGTCTCTCCGGCTTCCCTGTATGAAACCCGCCGGTTTGATCAGATCATAGATTTTGGCATCCCATTGGTCTTTATGGACCGGTACGCGCAAGGCGTCAATGCCGATCGCGTTACCACGGATAATATCAGCGCAACCCGCTACGCGACCAATTACCTGATTGGCCAGGGCTGTCAAAAGATCCTAATTCTCTCTTTTAGCATGGTTGCTTCTTCCGCACTGGAGCGCCTGGATGGTTTCCGACAGGCCATGTCGATGCAAGGGATTCCCGTCGAGACTAACCAAATCCTGGTCATCCGTGATCCGAATGGGGATTCGATTGAGAGAACTGTCCTAGAGCATATCGGCCATCACGGGTTTCCGGATGGCGTACTTTGCACAACGCAAGAACTTGGTATCAATTTTGTCCGCGCCCTTCAGCACCAGGGGATTCCCATCCCCAATAAGAAGGTCGTTATTTTCGATGCCGATTGGGCAGAGTTGCTAAGCCCCCCGATTCCGGTCATCAAGCAAAACCTTCACTCTATGGCTTCAACGGCTGTGCGGCTGCTTATTGACCGCCTTAATGGAAGCGCGTACCCGCCTCAGGTCATTCTCTGCGAGGCGGAAAAGATTCATTATTAAGCGCAGTCACTCGCCAGGCCCGATCGCAGAGCGGCTGGCCGCCCCGTGATAACCTTGGCTTTTTTGAGTGGGTAGTCGCAAACAATTCCCGAAGGCGGCGAAGTTGCGCACTTACTTAAGATGCGATCTTTCAAAGATATTAATAGATTCCACCCAGCGTATGTATGAAGGAGGCCCCCGATGCAAATATCCCCCGAAAAACTAGCTCGAGCTCAAAGTGCGATGCTGGAAAATGGTCTGGATGCCCTTTTCTGCCGGCTGTCGGAGAACGTCTTATATTTTACCGGCTACTGGCCGCACGGCCACGTTGGCGCTGCGGTCCTGCCGGCCAACGGGAACCCGGTCCTGCTCATCGGGAAGCTGGAAGCCCAATTGGAATTCAGCACATTTCCGCCATCGAGTCAGGTGGATGTAGTCACCTTCCCTTATGAGTCGAGTGAAGTAATGCGCGGGCCAAACGATGTTCTGGAAAAAGCCCTACCTGCGGTTTTCCAGAAGCTTGGGTTGAAAGGCAAGATCATCGGCATCGAACAAAGTTTTGAGGGGTGTAACGTAGGGGTGTTCCAGGGTGAGGTTAAGTACCCTAGCCTGCCGACCTGGGAAATGTTAAAGAACACTTTCCCCCACAATGAGTTTCGGGATGCAACTTCCCTCATCCTCAAATTACGACAGATCAAGAGTCCTGAAGAAGTGGATGCAATCCGGTTGGCAATCGAGACAGCTGCATTTGGGTTGCAGGCAGCGCGCGAAGCTGTCCACCCCGGGATGAAAGAAACCGAGCTGGCAATGGTAGTGGAAAGCGCCATCCATACCCGTGGGACGGGTTACAAGGATATCGCCCAGGCACGCGGCTATGCCGCGGTCAACGCCGGGGAGCATTCTGCGATGCAGTGGGCGCATTATGCGAGCTCAAGTGAGCGGGTCATCCACAACAGCGATATGGTGATCATCGAGTTAGGCAGCTTTGCCGATGGCTACTGGGCCGATCTGACCCGCAATATTGCTGTGGGAAAGGTCGACCCGAAGTTTTACGACCTGTACCAGGCTCTATGCGAGACCCAGCAGGCTGTTTATAAAATTGCCAAGCCGGGCACCCCACTCTGTGATCTAGTGCGTGCTGCACGTGCGACCCTTGAAAAATATGGCTTCGCCGAGTATTGGCCACATGGTTTGGGCCATGGCGTTGGATTTGCTTATCATGAAGGCCCCCCTATCCATATTGCCAATCCACAACCGATTGAGGCTGGTATGGTCCTGACTATTGAGCCTGGACTATATATCCCGGGCCTGGGCGGTGTGCGTCCCGAGGACATGATCCTGGTGCATGAAGACCATGTCGAGGTGCTCTCAGACAGCATCCCCCGTGTACTCTGACAACTCCCCCGCTCTTAGGGGGCGGGGGTTCTGGCGATCCAACATGTTCCCATTAGTTGCATGGCGGGGCTCCCACGCCGCAAAGAATGGGAATATTTTCATTTGTGCAAAGGATTTCTTGGGTTAAAAGCGCCCACGAAGATCACTTTGCCGCATTGCCCTTCGCGAAAAACTCGGAAGGCTTCCTCGGCATCCGCATAGGTAAACCGGTGAGTGATCACCTGTTGGACTGGCAGCCCGGTACGGATCAGGCCAATCATCTCATCAAATTCAGCAGTATTAAAGTTGCGACTGCCATAGATGGTGGCTTCATTTTTTATCAGCTGTTCCCAGGGGTTAAGGGTCAGCTGGTGACTTACCCCCACCACGGCTAGTGTCCCCCGCCGTTTGAGGCTCGCCAAGGCTTGCTGGCAAACCGCCTCATTCCCTACGCAATCGAAGCCGACATCGATCCCTCGCCCGTTGGTCCAGTCTTTGATGACTTCGCTAACGTCCGCCTCGGCCGGATTGATGATCAGATCCGGGCCAAACTTACCGGCCATCTCACGGCGGTAAGAGCTCGTATCTATAGAAGCCACCTTGACGCCAAAGCGCTTGGCAGACATCAGTGCTCCCAACCCGATTGGCCCGGCACCCCAGATCGCGATCTTCTGCCCGGGTGTCAGGCGTGCGCGTTTGATTGCCCGGAAGGGAGTCCCCAGCATATCCACCATTAAAGATGCCTGCTCGAAAGTGATTTCATCTGGGATGGGCATACAACTGGCCTCAGGAACGAGCATATACTCCCCAAACCCGCCGTCGTAATCAAAGCCAATAACGGTGAGCTGGTCACAAAAGTAGAGGTCCCCATTCAAGCAGTACTCACAGTGCCCGCAGGTCACATGGCAGTTGATTGCTACCCGATCACCAGGTTTGAGGTGGACCGGCTGATCGACCGCGGTCACGACCCCGGCACTCTCGTGCCCGGGTACGGTCTTCTGACCGGCCCCCATCAGGTTCTCCCGGTCGGTCCCGCAGATCGTTGCCGAACGAGTCTGGACGACCACCCAGCGATCGTGAGGTTGCGGTATGGATATCTCATCGATCGAAATTTTCCCCTGACCCAAGAAATGTACGCCAAGCATTTTTCCTCCCGATCCTATGTATCCATGAACTCTCCGCCGGAGACAACCATCCCTTCTCCGGTTATATGCGATGCCAATGGCGAGGCCAGGAAGACAGCGGCGTTGGCCTGGTCGCGCGGATCAGCCATTTTCCCCAAAGGAGTCTTTGCAACCAATTCCTCAATGAGCCCTGGGACGTCTTTGATGAGCCCCCGCAGCATGTCGGTATCCGTAGCCCCCGGCAGGATTGCGTTGACCCGGATCCCATATTTGCCAAGCTCCAATGCAGCCACCCGCGTTATCCCAATGATTGCGGATTTCGAGGAACAGTAGGCTGCTCCTTGCGGGTCTGGCTTTTTCCCGGATGCCGAAGACATATTGATGATTGACCCGCCTCGTTCCTGTTCGATCATTTGGCGGGCAACCGCTTGGATCATGAGGAAGCTACCACGCACGTTGACACGATAGACTAGATCCCAATCTTCGACCGGGAAATCGACGATAAAATGCGGGCGGTGGATTCCCGCGTTATTGACCAGGATATCAATCCCACCGAAGGCAGCTGCCACTTCAGCGACGGTCTGCTGGATACTCTGCGGGTCACTTACGTCCAACATAAAGGCCTTGGCTTCGGGGTATCCTGCCCGGTTGATCCCCTCGGCGACAGCCTGTGCCTCGTAGAACAGCTTATCAGCCACGGCTAACCGTGCCCCTTGCTCAGCGTAGACCTCTGCAATGGCCCGACCAATGCCGCGTGCGGCGCCTGTTACCAAGGCCGTCTTTCCATCTAATAGCCCCATATGGGTACCCTCCCTTTCTGAAAAGATTTAACTATGCCAATTCCGCGACACGGGTTGCCAGAGTCTGCAAGAAGCGGGCGGCGGGGGCGCCATCCACCAACCGGTGATCGATGGTCAGGCTGAGCGTCATTATCGGACACTGGACGATCTTTCCATCCTGAATGACCGGCCTCTCGGCGATCCGCCCAACTCCCAGAATCCCCACTTCTGGTGGGTTAAGTATAGGTGTAAAACCATCGATTCCAAAAATGCCCAGGTTCGTAATCGTGAAGGTCGAGCCGGAAAGGTCATCTGGCTGGCTTTTGCCCACCAGCGCCCGCTTTGTCAGGATGCCGAGTTCCTGGTGGATATCGATGATGGATTTTTGATCGGCGTCTCGCACGACCACAACCACCAAACCCGCCTCGGTATCCACTGCCAACCCGACGTGAACCTCCGGAAGCAGACGGATGGTCTGACCCTCCTGGCGAGCGTTCAAGCGCGGATGTTCGTGAAGCGCCCGAGCGACCAGTGAGATCAAAATTGCATTGTAGCTGGGCACGGGAGAAGATTCCCGCTGGGCATCGGCTTTTATCCGCTCGCGAGAGTTAACCAATCCAGAAGCATCGACTTCAGAGTGCAAGGTGAGCTGGGCAGTGGATTGCACAGAGAGGGTCATCCGTTCGGCGATGACTGCCCGAACCCCATTGATAGGCAGCGCTTGTTGTTGGAGCACAGCCGCCGGTTTCACCCTGGCAGGGGTAGAGGCGGACTGACGTCCGGCGATAGCCCGCTCGATGTCCTCTTGCCCGATGCGCCCGTCCGGACCACTGCTCTGGATGGACGCCAGATCGATGCCGTGTTCGGCCGCCAAGCGCTTGGCAAGAGGCGAAGCAAGGACCTTTCCCGGGCGAGCCATGGCTACTGTTGGCTGGGTGGGCGCTGCAGGCGCGCTGGCCTGTACGCTCGGAACGGAGGCACCGGTTGGCGCAGGGATTTCTTCCCTTACCAAACTGGCCTTCTCGCCTTCAGCTAAAATCATTGCTACAACTGTTCGCACCGGGACAGTTGCACCGGCTTCGACCAGGATCTTACCTAAAACACCATCCGCCTGGGCGGTCGATTCTGTTGTGACCTTATCGGTCTCGACAATAAAAAGTGACTCTCCACGTTTGACCGGGTCGCCCTCCTTCTTCAACCACTCAACGAGCAAACCCTCGCTCATGTTCAGTCCCAATTTAGGCATTACCACATAGGTTGGCATGTAGGCATCTCTTTCTGAATCATATGATTATGTCTTAAAAATAAATCGCTGGTCGCGAACAGCTTTCTCCAACACCCGGTCTACGTCAACAATCCATGGACCATCCATCCGCAAGCAGATAGCGGCATCTTCACCCGGTTTTACTTGAAGCTCGCGCTCCCCATCCAAAGCCAGCATCAATGGGCGCTCCGCGGTTAGTGGGTACAGCTGGTCAGGCTTCAGAACGTTTATCTCGCGCAGGGCAAGCCTGGCAAACAGACCAGGTCCAATAGGCGCCATGATAGTCATAACGCTTCCATCTTGGCCGATATTGGCGATCGCTCCGTAGGGATCGCGTGTCGAGATCGGACGGACCATGCCGACGATGGTGGAAAGGCCGATCGTGGCAGGTGAGGCGCGTGTGACAGCCACCTGACGGATCTGCTCCGACTCCCAGACCGCCCGCGACCCGATAAATGTGCTGGCGACTGCGGCGACATCCACCAGGGCATCGTCGACCGTCCGCCCGTCAATCTGGACCTCAAGCCGCTTGCTGCGAAAGCAGAGCTCCTGCTTTCCGGCTTCATTCTCTTGGGCAATTATCCCAGCGGCCAGTCCGGCAATCGTCCCCTCCACAAACTGCGGGAGCACATTATTCGTTCCGGTTGAGACGGGCAGGAGCGGAACATGGTAGGTTTCTTTCGCTGCCAGACGTGCAGTTCCATCACCGCCTATGGTGATGATGCAGCCAGCACCCATCTCGCGCAACATGCGGGCCGCGCGGATCGTGTCGATGCCAGCGCCGATGAAATCCATGTCCAGGATGCTCACCCCGGCAACCACTTCAGGGCTGCCGCGCCTGAGATCGTCGATCGCCTGCAGGCCAATCCCAAACTTATCAGGCATGACACGCACATCGCTGACCCCTGCTTCACTCAGGCCGAGTAGCATCCGGCGGACAATATTGGCTTTTTCGCGGTTCCCTATGAAGAAGGCATGCGCCACAAGTCGGCGGATATCTTTCCCGGAAGCCGGGTTGGCAATAATCCCTACCATTGTCATCGTAAGTTCGCAATTCTAAACAGAACGGGGTTAGCCACAGCCCTCCTAGCTAACCCTGGCCACATCTACTTGCAGGTTCAGGCGGGAACACGCTTCAACACACGGTTCACTGCGGCGACAATATCAGATTCTTTGGGCAACACGAACTCCTCGAGCACGGGGCTGAAAGGCACCGGGACGTCCTTGGCGGTTACGCGCACGATTGGCCCATCCAGGTAATCCATTGCCTCTTCGGCCACCAGGGCAGATACTTCACTGGAGATAGAGCAGTCGCGCCAGGTCTCCTGCACTACCACCAGGTGTCCGGTTTTCTTAACCGATTCGAGCACCATTTCGCGGTCCAGTGGATCGACGGTGCGCAGGTCGACTACTTCACAGTCGATACCCTGCTTGGCCAGCTGCTCGGCGGCTGCCAGGCTCTTGTGGACCATTAAGGAATAGGTGACGATAGTTACATCCGAACCTTTACGCTTGATATCAGCTTTCCCGATCGGAATGGTATAGTCTTCTTCGGGAACGTCACCTTTCATGGCATACAGTTTTTTGTGTTCGAAGAATAGCACAGTGTTGTTATCCCGGATTGCACTCTTTAACAGGCCCTTGGCATCGTATGGAGTGGCGGGCATGATCACTTTGATTCCGGGGACGAAGGAGAATATTGATTCAAAACTATTGGAGTGCTGTGCTCCGGCACTCAGATATCCGCCGACCGGGGCGCGTATCACCAACGGCATCTCGAGCACGCCACCGAACATATAGCGCATTTTTGCAGCCTGGTTGATGATCATTTCGCTCGCCAGTGTAATCCAATCTGAAAACTGCAGTTCGATTACCGGGCGGATGCCGGTTGCCGCTGCGCCGACGCCCATCCCAACGTAGCCAAGTTCGGAAACGGGCATATCGATCACCCGCTCACGACCAAACTGCTCATACAGACCTTTCGTGCAGGCATTGGCCCCCCCATATGGGCCGATATCAATCCCCCATAGGATGACGTTTGCATCCCGACGCATTTCTTCGGCTAAGGCTTCGGCTATGGCCTGGTTGTAGAATAGCTGTCTCATCGGTTTTCTCCTCTCACCCGGCTAGGCCCACAGGTCCGCCAAGGCGGTTTCTGGTTCAGGGAATGGGCTCTGGCGAGCGAATTCAACGGCTTCGTCCAGTTCGGTGATGACCTGTTTTTCGATGACCTGGGCATCTGCTTCGGTAATCACACCCTGGTCAATCAGGAGCTGGCGATAAGGAGCGATCGGCTCGCGTTTCAGCCAGGCGGCCACTTCCTCGGGCGGGCGATAGGTATCAGGCTCGCCCTCAAAATGGGTTCGCCAGCGATATGTCTTGCATTCAATCAATGTCGGGCCTTCCCCGGCCCTGGCACGTTGCACCGCTACTTTGGTAGTTTCATATACAGCTATAACATCGTTGCCATCCACCACCACGCCGGGCATTCCATAGCTGGCCGCACGATCGGCGATATCCTCGATCTTGCGAACCTCGCTCTGGCGGGTGCCGACGGCGTACAGGTTGTTCTCACACACATATACGACGGGCAGGTTGAATGCTCCGGCGATGTTTAGCGATTCATGAAAGGTGCCCTCATTCGAGGCTCCATCACCGAAGAAACAGGCCACCACCTGGCCGCTCTTGCGCAACTTGGCGGACATGGCCGCCCCGGTCGCGATCGGGATACCGGCGCTCACGATCCCATTCGCCCCCAGGATGCCGAGCTTTGGCCAGGCGATGTGCATCGAACCACCTTTGCCTTTGTTATAGCCGGTGGACTTGGCAAATAACTCAGCCATCATGCGGCGCATCTCGCCGCCCTTGGCGATAATGTGCCCATGACCGCGGTGAGTACTGGTGATGTAATCATCGTCATTCAGGTTGACGCACACCCCGACTGCCACCGCCTCTTCCCCCAGATACAGATGAACAAACCCGGGTAATTCGCCCGCAGCGAACAGGTCTTTCACCCGGTCCTCAAAGTGGCGAATTTTGAGCATTCGCTCATACATCATCAACAGTTTTTCTTTTGGGATATCCATACAATCCTCCGTCAGATAGGTTGGTTAGCAGCGCATCAGGCTCAGGGCTTCTGCCGCTGCCTGCTCAGATGCAACAGTTGGGGCAAACTCCAGCCCTATATACTTCTCATAGCCGGCTTCCTTGAGCGCTTTGAATACGTTCGCGTAATTAATTTCTCCTGTCCCGGGCTGATGGCGTCCAGGGACATCAGCTACATGGATGTGGCCGATGACATCCAGATTATGGGTCAAGGAGGTGATCAAATTCCCTTCCATCACCTGCATGTGATAAATATCGTACAATAGACGGATGTTGGGGCTGTCCACCGCACGAATCAGGTCAAAACCGAGCGCTGAGCCGTGCAGATAGTAACCAGGATGGTCCACATAGATGTTGAGCGGTTCGAGCACCAGGGTTACCCCGGCTTTTTCCGCCAATGGGGCAATCGTTTTCAGCCCGGCCAGCACGTTTTCGTATTTCTCTTCTGCGGAAAGCTGTGGGTACTGATAACGGACCGAGCGGTCATCGCCCAGCTCGTCGGTGAGCAGGAACAGGGTATGGACGCCCATCTCCCTAGCCTTCTCCAGCGATTTCTGGATGCCTGCAACGAATTCTGTGCGGTGCTCTGGATGGATCAGGGTGCCACCCAGGTTCGATTGGAAAGTCGCGATCTTGATCCCGGCCCTCTGGGTAGTTTCTTTGACGGTCGGCATATCCTTGTTGTCCCAGTTCCAGAACTCGATCGCGTCAAAACCTTGTTGGGCCGCCTTCTGGATGCGTTCAAGGAACGGATATTCAGTATAGATCATTTCAATACATACGGATGTTTTCATACTCCTTCTATTGTCCATCGGTAAAATACCTCTTCTTTCGGCATGTGAGCTGAACTTCTTATTGAACGGTTTTTCTAACCATCATCCTTTCATTCTATGATTTTGGGGTTTTTGCCCCCATCTTTAATAGATCGATCAAGAACGCGATATCGCGGCGGCCTTTTTCGCCATTCGTAATCGGCTCTTCGCCATTAACAATGCAGCCATAAAAATGACGCCATTCGCGCTTGAATGCTTCATCGTAAGAGACCAGCACCTGTTTTGTCACGCAGGTTTCCCCCTCCATTTCGTTCATTGTGATTTGGGTATTCGCGTTCTTTAAGTAAGGGAAGGGAAATTTGACTTCAATCATCCGGTTGCTGCCATAGGCAGTAATGCTCTCATCCCATTCGGTGCGATCCGGAATTAATCCAGTTTCCCAGATACAGCGGGTGTGCGGACCATAATTCAGGACGGCGACCACAAAGGTATCAAACAGTTCCACATGCTGGATTTTGTCTGCCAGACCGAAGGCCTCATGCAGAACAATCGCATCATGGGAGCAGTTGTACATCAGCAGGCTGAAAGTCTCGTACAGGTCAGCATTCTCTTTCCCGATGGCCTTGAGCATTGCTTCGTATTCGTGTTCCCGTGATTTCTGGATTTCAACCGCAGGGATATCGTCCCCTACAAATAAATCGTAAATCTTATTGTTAATGGTATAGGTTCCCCCAAAGTCATGCACCCGGATGAGACGCAGATTCTGGATGTCCTTGAATTTTCTGAGGGCCCATTCGTAAGCTGGGTCATATCGCTTCATATAAGCCACCATCAATTTAACGTTATTTGCGTGCGCGGCTGCAATCATCTGGTCACATTCTTTCAGGTTGAAAGCCATCGGCTTTTCCGTAATCACATGTTTGCCGGCGTTCATCGCGGCGACAGCAACGGGCGCATGGTCTTTATTGCAAATGCAAACGACATCCAGTTCCGGGAGATTAACCAAGTCCAGGTAGTTCGTAAAACAATGCCTAATTCCATACTTACCGGCTACCGCTTCAGCCACCTTTTTGGAGATATCGCACACAGCGACGAGTTCAAGGTTTGGTAGTTCCAGAATGTAGGGGATGTGCGCGATTTGCGCAATTTGACCACATCCGACGACGCCAACTTTCAATGTCTTTTCCATAAAGCTCTTCCTCGTTTAAAAATTTAGACCGTGAGACTTGAAAACTACCCCAGATACCAAAATGACGTTTGCATAAGGGGTAAATTCCCCAGTACGGATCACCGCTTTCGCTCTCGCAGAAAGCCCTTTGAGCTCATCATGGATGATTTCAATCATCTCCACTCCGGGGAAAAACTCTTTGAGCTTTGTTCCAATCTCGGGGCTGCTGGCAAATGTCTCGCGAGCGACCAGGATTTGCTGTACCTTAAGTTCTTCCGCGATGGTCTGAACGGTTTGCAGGAAGCCAGGCACCCCTGGACAAAGGGCGAAATCGATCCGTTGCACACCTGCTGGAATAGGCCGGCCTGCATCGGCGATTACCAGCGCTTATCCAAGTGCCCCATGCCGGCAACCACGTTAGAGATATCTTGATTGAGGATACCCATTTTTTTCATCGAAATCTCCTGCAGTATTTGATAAATGGTCCCGATGGGTTTACCAAATTCGATATGCTGTTAACCGAAAATGTTCGTTTGTGTGAGGGTTATTAATTCGAGGCTACCGAGAAATGTGGTCAGGCGAGGAAAGGTCAAGCGGATTGAGGATCACATGGGAAACGGTGGTTATCGAGACACCCGCAGATTCGGCAACATCCCGAATAGTCACATTGGTATCCAGAGTATCTCGCGAGAATACCTTGGCAGACATGGTTCAATCGATTTATTTAGAAGTTCTGCGTATAGAAAGCGTTTGCGCAATGGTTTAATTGATTTTAGCATCACTGATTGATGAAGTCAATAAGAATTAAGTTGACACGAGTAAATTTGTTTGCTATAATATTCTTAATAACCAACTTGTTCCTTCGTAATTAATTATCCCTTCTCTGTTACGCAATTGCGTGCTGGTACCCGATGAAAACACTTGTCTGGTATGGAGCATTGGATGTGCGGTTGGAAGAGCGCCCGCTTCCCCGGCCTGGCTTGGGTGAATTATTGGTCCGTATCAAAGCTCTCGGGATATGCGGATCCGATTTGAAGCTTTACAAGTACGGGATCTTGGGTACTTTACAGCCAACCCATCCGTTCATTATGGGTCATGAAGGTGCTGGGCAGGTGGCACAGGTTGGTGACAGCGTAGAAGGATTTGAGGTGGGTGATCCGGTGATCATCAATCCACAGAGTGTCTGTGAGGATTGCTTTTACTGCCGGAAGGGCGAGCAAAATCTATGCGAGCGATTGAATTTCAAGAGTGTGACGACAGATGGGGTCTATTCAGAATTCGTCCTGGTTCGGGCAATCCAAGCCATCCACCTTCCACCCGGTTTTGATTTTGGGCTGGCTACGACAATCGAGCCAGTATCGGTGGCCGTCCAGGCACTGCGTTCCACCAAAATCTCTCCCTCTGATTCGGTCCTGATATTGGGTGCCGGGTCGATTGGTCTGGCGATTCTGGGCATCCTAGGCTCTATGGGTATCAGCCGGGTAGCGACGGTCGATCCACAGGAATTTGCTCTTGAGCGTGCCCGACAGGCAGGAGCTGCCTTGACCATCAATACCCAAAAAGCGGATTTAACCGGGGAAATAAGCAAGTTCTTCGGGTCGCGGGGGCCGGATGTGGTGGTCGAGGCATCTGGATCCAGTGCAGCCCAGTCATTGGCCTTTGAGTACGCCCGGCCAGGCGGCGCGAT
Source organism: Anaerolineales bacterium (assembly GCA_050014715.1). Taxonomy (GTDB): domain Bacteria; phylum Chloroflexota; class Anaerolineae; order Anaerolineales; family Villigracilaceae; genus UBA877. The sequence continues at coordinate 19,107 of JBEKCT010000002.1, forward strand.
CATCCTGGTCGGGATCTCAGCAGAGGCAAGCACAAATGTGAATATAAACCGCCTAGTACGTTCCAACCTTCGTGTTTTTGGATCGGTGCGCACGAGCGGCGATGCTTTTCCGGCCGCTGCCCGGCTGGTGACCTCGGGGCAGGTTGACACGCGAGGGTGGATCAGTCAGGTCTTTCCCTTTGAGAAAGCTCCGCAAGCGTTTGCATACACGATTGACCCAAATCATCGGGTGACGAAGTGCTTGCTGGAATTCCAAGATCCGGGCAATTAATGGCCGACCAGATCGATAGCCAAACACCCTATATACTGAAAGCGGCCTGGCCGAATGCGCCTTTTACCAAAACCGCCATCCCCCCGCTGTTAGCGGTGGAGAATTTCAGAAGAGGAGATAAATTATTATGAAAGCTATCGTTTTCTATAATGTGGGTGATATCCGCTTCGAATCCAAATGGCCAGAACCGCGTACCTTAAAACCGGACGAGGTGCGTATCTCGACCTCCTGGTGTGGGATTTGCGGTACGGACATGGAGGATTACAAAAAGGGTGCCATTATCCCGATTGGGAAGCCTCACCCTGAGTCGGGACGGATGGCGCCGCTGGTTATCGGCCATGAATACTCGGGGCGTGTGCTGGAACGGGGTTCTCGAGTGGAGGGTCTGGAGATCGGTCAGAGGGTGGCAATCGAGTGCGTGCGTCACTGCGGCCACTGCTATTGGTGCAAGCGGGGCGAGTTTGCCTCTTGCCTCAACCAGGTCTCGGTTGGCCAGGTCGATGACGGAGGTATGGCGGATTGCTTCAACATACCGGCCACGAATTGTATCCCTCTCCCGGATTCTCTCTCGGAAGATGAAGCAGCTTTGACAGAGCCGCTGGCTGTAATGATCCGCGCCGTCCACAAGGGCAGGGTTCAGGTCGGTGATATCGTCACTGTCATCGGGGCAGGCGCGATCGGCCTGTGCGGAATAGCCGCGGCCAGGGTGGCAGGAGCCAGCCACGTGATCTCTCTGACCCATGGTGGCAGCCGAGCAGAAGCGGCTCGCCAAATGGGCGCTACGACCGTGCTGAACACCCGTGAAGAGAACTGGAAGGAAACCTTCTACGAACTGACACATGGCTTGGGCTCAGATGTGGTGATAGACGCCGGTGCAAACTTGGATGGCATGCGCCAGGCCGTGGAACTGACCCGCCGCCAGGGACGTTGCGTCATCAACAGTGTTATCGATGGCGACGTGCCTCTTAACGCACTGGATATCATGTTGAACGAGAAAGAAATTATCGGTACTTGCGCTCATCAGGAAGACAGGGAATTTCTTTGGGCCGTACAGTATATGTCGGATGGACGTATTGACGTCAAACCGATTATCACCAGCCGGATTTATATCGCTGACGCGGTGGAAGCAGGTTTCAATCGCCTGCTTACCGATCGATCTCAGATTAAAATTCTGGTAACCCCGCATAAAGAATTGATCCATTAAGGACACACAAATGCTCACAACTGAAGGAAGATTAAAAGATGTCAGGCCGGTCTTCAGCCTTTCTGAAAAAGTTGCTCTGGTGACCGGCGCAGGCTCTGGCCTGGGGAGAGGGATCGCGGAAGGGTTTGGCCAGTTTGGAGCCCGTGTCGCTGTCGTCGATCAAAACCCGGATACCGCAAGAGAAACCATCTCCTTTATTAAGCAGAGTGGGGGCAGGGCGATTGCAATCCAGTGTGATGTAACCAAGGAGGACCAGGTCAAAGCGGCTGTTGCGAAAACGGTCAAGGAATTTGGAAAGATTGACATCTTGGCTGCCATTGCCGGGATTGGCGATCGGAACCCAGCCGAGAAAATGACGCTTGAGCAGTGGGACAGGGTCATTGATATTAATTTAAAGGGGGTTTGGTTGTTCGATCAGGAGGTAGGGAAGCATATGATCGAGCGAGGCCAGGGTGGAAGCATTATCAATATGGCTTCGGTTGCCGGCATCGTTGGCATCACCACCGGCAACGCGAATTATGCTGCCAGCAAAGGCGGCGTCATTGCGCTTACCCACCTTTTGGCCATCGAATGGGCAAAATTTAACATCCGGGTGAATGCGATTGCCCCAGTCCAGTTTAAGACACCCCTCATTAAAAACCTCTTTCATCAGAAACCAGAAACCGAACAATATTTCCTAGCCCATATCCCATTGGGAAGATTGGGCGACGTCGACGAGATCGTTGGACCGGCAGTTTTTCTGGCTTCCAGCGCGTCATCGATGGTCACCGGTCACGTGCTCGTGGTAGACGGGGGAAGTACCGTAGCTTTCTAGAAAGGTCATAAATATGATCACCGGTCTCTTTCATGCCAGTTACACCATCTCGGATGTAGAAAAAACCGTTTCCTTCTGCAAAGAGGTGTTAGGGCTGGAACACACGCGATGGCAGATCAGCAATCAACCCTATCTTGCATCAGTCACAGGTATTCCCGGCTGCAGTTTGCGAATTGGCTTTGCTCGGGCAGAGGGCGACGATACATCGTACGAAATGGTGGAGTATGTACAGCCCAAAGGCCCGCGCGCCAGAACAGGGTTCGGAATCCCCGGATCCATTTACATGAGTTGGGAAGTGGACAATTTGGAAGCAGCCATTGAAAGGTTAAGGAAGGCCAATACCTCCATTATCGCCAGTCCAGCTACGATTGAGGATGGTTTATGGAAAGATGCCCGGGGAGTATTTTTCCTGGGTCCAGATGATATTCTCACTGAATTGGTGGAGATCAAGCACCAACCCGATGGAAATGGAAGGTTGTTACGTCTTCATCATGTCACCTTCTCAATTACCAGTATTGAAAAAGCGCTTGGGATTTTTTGTGAAAAGTTAAAATTGACCTTGGATCTCATCGTTAATTCCTCGGGAGATTATGTGTCCAATTTCATTCGACTTCCTGATCCGTCCATGCGTAAAGCATATTTATCAATACCGAATACAAATTGCAAAATGGAATTGTTGGAGTATCGTACAGCCGCTGGCCCAACTGCGGATATGGCAACAAACAACCTGGCCAGTGGTCACGCATGTTTTCGGGCAGACGACATGAATTCGACTTATCGTGAATTGAGATCGGTCGGGGTAGAATTTGTTGGCAAACCAACGGAGATTACCGCGGGAGTAAATAAGGGTGGATACGCAACATATTTTAAAGGCACGGACGGTATCCGTTTTGAGCTCTTTCAAAATCCGCCAGCGGTCTGAAGCCGGGTTTAACGACCCGGTTTTCAGAATCGCTATTCGGTAAAAATTATCAAAAGGAGAAATATATGACAACTCGGATCCAATTCTTTGGTGTTGCTGGTTATCAAATCATTACCGCGAGCGGCAAACATGTGGTGATTGACCCATTCCTGGATGGGAATGTTCAATCGCCGGTGAAAGTGGCCGATCTGGAACAAGTCGATCTGCTTCTCATCACCCATAATGCATCGGATCACATGGGGAATGCCCCCGACATCCTCCGCAAATTCCACTGCCCGGTGATTTGCGCCAAGGATGTGATTCACAACCTGACCCGGAATCATGGTATCGATCCGGACCTGTTCCGGGTAACCATATGGGGGATGGTAATCGAGGAGGCTGGTGTACGAGTACGCCCGGTAGAAAGCCATCACTGGTCATTTGCTGTCACTCCGAGTGGCGAACTGCTCTCTGGTCCGGCGCTGGGATTTATTGTTGAGGCGGGTCCGGGCGTACGTATTTATCATCCGGGCGATACAGCCATGACCTACGACATGCGATTGTGGGGAGAACTCTATAAACCCACAGTGGGGTTGATGCATGTGACCCTACCGGAAGGTCCAAGCGTTTCATTGCCTCATATGGAATGCTACCAGTGTGGAGAATTAACCCCTTACGAAGCGGCACTGGCCAGCCAGTGGCTGGGCCTTCAGCACGTGGTGGTCAGTCATTATATGGATCCTAACTGTAAAGATGTCCAGGATTTCCTGCAAATTATGAAAGCGTCTGACCGAGGCGATGGCACTGGTCCGAAAGTAAGTGTTATGAATCCCGGTGAATGGTTGGATTTGGTCTGAAAAGGCCTCCTCATGGAGTTCGACCAACAGGGTGTTCATATCCGGATGATTTCCGGGCTTTCAAGTAGACATCTTGTCGGTGCAACAGGCTTGATCAAAAGCCTGAATTTCCACACCGAGATCAAGACAACACGCAAAACGCTTCCCCTTGGTCACCCTACTTCCCCTAGCCTGGGCGTTGTCCTCAACGGCGAGGGCGCCACATTAGAATGGGCTGGCCGCGCCACCCCACTGCAACGCTGGTCCTGGTTCTACTTACCAGCCGGCTGCCCGGCAAACCTGGATTCCAGGGAAGGCTCTCTTTCTCTTTTGCTGACCAAGCCTGTCAGTATCAATCCAGCCATGCTTGAGGCTGCCTTGCAAGGCGAGCCTGTTGTGGCGTCACTTAACACGCTTCGAGTTATCCGTAAAGAAGGGCGTATCACTTTTAATGCAGCGGGGGATGGCTGCCCAATCAACCGGCCATTCTTCATGGCCTCCTTTTGTATCTACGACCAAGAATATGGCAGCATGGCTCAGCACGTGCATACCGACCAGGAGGAATGCATGTTTGTTTTGCGCGCAACTGGCAGCCAGCCCATCTTCCGCTTCTCCAGTCATTCGGTCAATCTCCAAGATGAGACCCTGATCCACGTTTTCCCGGGGGATTACCATGGGTTCATCCCCTCAGCAGACGGTAAGATCGCGATCGTGGCATTGTACCTTTTCCCTTCCAGTAACGCAGGTGTGAAGTTGGAACCCATGAGCCCAAAAGATATTACCTTGTGGGAAGCGGTCGCTGGCAGCTAGCTGCCCCCGTCTTGCTATTTGTATAGCTTCGTCGGAAATGGATTTCGCTCAGTAAACTGGCGTTGGTGCCAGTATGGATAAATGGTGTCCGTTTCGCTGACTGCATCCATCCGCGCTACTTGCTCCGCGCTCAAATTCCATCCAACGGCTCCCAAGTTTTCCCGCAACTGTTCTTCGTCGCGAGCACCAATAATCACGCTGGCGACTGTTGGTCTTTGCAACAGCCAGTTGAGCGAGACTTGCGCCACCGTTTTGCCCGTTTCTGCACTTATTGCATCCAACACGTCCACAATGTTGTAGAACCATTCGTCAGGAATCGCTGGTCCCTCGCCAGCGCCTTGTGCTACGCGACTCCCGGCCGGAATAGGTTGGTTGCGCCGGAATTTTCCACTCAGGCGTCCTTGTGATAGTGACCCCCAGACGATAGTACCAACCTTTTGATCAATCGCCAGCGGCATCAGATCCCATTCGTATTCCCGCCTGAGCAATGAATAATGGGCTTGATGAGCTATATAGCGTGCCCAGCCGTACTTTTCGGAAATAGCCAGTGATTTCATCAATTGCCAGCCAGAGAAATTGGAACAGGCGATATAACGCACCTTACCACTTTGCACCAGCGTCTCCAGTGTTCGCAGCGTTTCCTCAACCGAAGTTTGTGCATCGAACCCATGTATGATATAAATATCGAGGTAATCCGTATTGAGGCGACGCAGGCTGGCTTCGCATGAGCGAATGAGGTGGTAACGTGAAGTTCCCACCGCGTTCGGCTCATCACTCATGCGGAAGGTAGCCTTCGTAGAAACCAGCAATTTATCACGCCGTCCGCTGATTGATTTCCCCAGAATTTCTTCCGACTGTCCCGCCGAATAAACATCTGCTGTATCAAACAGGTTAACACCTGCTTCGATACAAATATTGACCAGGCGCCTGGCTTGCGCGGCATCGCTGTTCCCCCATTTGGCAAAGAAGGGATCGTCGCCGCCAAACGTCCCCGTCCCGAAACTGAGGGCTGACACACTTAGACCTGAGTCACCAAGTAATCTATATTCCACGTTTGTTTCTCCTTAAAGAAAGTGAAACTATGGATTCGGTTATCATGGCTAAATCCTTGCATTGCGTAAAACGTCTTGAGGTTTCAAGTAGGCGAAGAGGGGACCTTCATACGGTAATGTGGACCAGTGGTCATTCGTGGCCAGAAAAGCTGTTGCCATCAGGCGACAGAGATCGGCACTGGAATAATTTGATCTGATGATCAAACATGGATCTTCCCATTATGGATCAGCCACTCCACCGATTCAACTACGCCTTGCAGAGAACTATAACGCGGGTGATAGTCGAGCAGGCGTTGCGCTTTGGCAATGCTGCAGTTGGGGCTATGGGCAATATGATCCCACGTTGCAGAAGACTCTTCGGCAGAAACGGTAGTGCGCCATTGTTCCCAGGGCAGGTAACTTAGATTGGCGGGTTGTCCGAACCAGTCAGCCACGGCTTCAGCGTAGCCGCGCAGGGTCAGCGCTGCAGGGGAAACGACATGGAAACTTTCACCCACTGCCGCGCTCCAGTTTGCCAGGGCTTTCATGAAGCTCTGGGCTACGTCGCCAGCGTGGACGTGATGCACGGTCTCCATCCCCATGTTGGGTAAAACCAGCTCTTCCCCGTGCGCTATCTTCTCGAAGACTATGGGATTAAAGTGTCCTGCTGGATTGAGCGGTACCCAACCGGGACCCACAATATGACCTGGGTGCAGGATGGTCGCGGGAAAACTACAGCGATGCGCCTGGTCGAGCAAGTAGTTTTCAATGGCAGCTTTTTGGATCCCATATTCGCCAAAAGGACGACGTGGCTGCTGCTCGGTGGTCGGCACCACCTTGCTGGGGCCATGTACCCAAATGGTGCCGCAAAATAGAAAGTGTTGTACTTGCCCATTCAATGCTTCGACCAGTTGACGGGCACTTTCGAGTTTGAAACAGATCAAATCGATCACTACATCAGGACGTAGAGCGCTCACCCGCCCGCCGAAGGAACCAGCAGTTTCCTCCAGATCCCGGTCAACATTTACTTGCTGGACTTTCGTCCAGGCTTTGTCCGACTGGTAAGGCTCACGTTGCTGCCGACTAAGGTTAAAGACCTCATGACCGGCCTCGACCAAGTAAGGCACCAGGTAAGTACCCACATGCCCAGTTCCGCCAATGGTTATGACACGCATCGCCAACTCCAACCCCTCTAATCCATTACCTTGTGAACGGCTGCAATAATATCCTTCTCGCTTGGGATAACTTCCGCTTCTAGCGCATGGTTATACGGGATTGGAACGTCCTCCGCCGCGACCCGCTGGACCGGGGCGTCCAGGTCATAAAAGCATTCGTCCATGATCCGCGCGGCTAGTTCGTTAGTAAACCCGCCGGTGCGATGACTTTCACAGACCACAACTACCTTATGGGTCTTCCTGGCTGACTGCCCGATTGTTTCCATATCCAAGGGTTTAAGCGTGCGAGGATCAATGAATTCCACGTCGATTTTCTGCTGCTCTAGTTCTCTTATGGCCTTTTCCGCCATCCAACACATCCGGCTGGTTGCAACGAGCGTCACATCCTTGCCTGGACGACGCAGCGCTGCTTTTCCAATGGGGACAAAGCAGTCCTCGGCCGGAACGGGACCAGATTCTCCGTACAGGAGCTTGTTTTCGATAACCAGGACCGGATTATCATCCTGAATGGCCGCCTTAAGCAGCCCTTTGGCATCATAGGGCGTAGATGGCATCACCACCTTTAGCCCGGGAATCAGAGTGAACCAAGTCTCCAGCGCCTGGGAATGCTGAGCAGCGTTGCCTCGCCCAGCACCAAAGGCAGTGCGGATGGTCAGTGGGACCACGGCGTGCCCTCCGAACATGTACTTCACCTTTGCCGCCTGGTTAACAATCGAATCCATGGCCATACAGATAAAGTCCATGTACATGATCTCAACGATCGGGCGCATCCCCATGAGAGCGGCGCCTACACCTGCCCCAACGATCACTGACTCGCTGATCGGTGTGTTTCTCACCCGCTGGGCGCCAAACTCATCAAAGAGGCCTTTGCTGGCAGCAAACGCACCGCCGTGTTTCCCCACGTCCTCTCCCATCAGGAACACCGCCGGGTCCCGGCGCATCTCCTCCGCCATCGCCTCTGCCACTGCCTGTCGATAAGTCAGTATCCGTTCGCTCATCTATGCACCTCCTGTATATATATCTTCAAAGAGGGCCGCGGAATCGGGTTCTGGGGAGGCTTCAGCAAACTGGACCGCTTCATCTATTTCCTGCTGTACCGAGGCCTGGATTTGGCGGCAATCTGACTCGGTCAGAAGACTGCGCTCGATCAACCGCTGTTCTACCCGCAAGATCGGATCTTTCTTGCGCCATTCATCGGTCTCTTCTTTACTGCGATAGACCATCGCATCCCCGTAATAATGCCCTTCGATCCGGTAGGTGTTACACTCCAAGACATAGGGTCCCTTCCCGGAGCGTACATACTGGATCGCTTCGCGGGCGGCAAAATAGACAGCTTCCAGGTCGTTACCGTCCACCGCCTGAGCGGGGAGTCCATACCCGGCTGCCCGCTTAACCATTGATCCACCTGCCATGGAATAATCTGAGCAAGTAGAGACGGCATAACAATTATTTTCAAATAAGAACAGCACCGGCAATTTCCAGATAGCAGCCAGGTTCATTGATTCATGGGTGTTGCCTTCGTTCGAAGCTCCGTCCCCAAACGAGACCACCGTAATCTGATCCGTTCCGCGCATCTGGACAGCCAAGGCAGCTCCGACCGCAATGGGTAACCCGCCGCTGACAATGCCGTTGGCGCCCAAGTTCCCTAGCTTCAGGCTGGCAATATGCATACTGCCCCCCTTGCCCTTGCAGTATCCGGTGGATTTGCCCAGGATTTCGGCAAGCATCAGCTTGAGCTCTCCGCCTTTTGCCAGCATATGGCCATGACCGCGGTGAGTGCTGACAATGTTGTCGTCTGGCCGAAGCTGGGCGATCACCCCGACGGCAATTGCTTCCTGACCGATGCATAGATGGGTCGTTCCGCCGATTTTTCCTGCCGAGAAAAGGACTTTGATTGCCTCTTCATGCAGACGAATACGCAACATTAACCGGTAATCTGCTATCAAGGTTTCTCGATCGAGTTGTTGGTTCATTTTTGATCTTCTTCTAATTGGGTTCTGGCCTGCACTCTAGCCAAATCTTCCAAGATTGTGATCACCGCGGAGTGATCCAGATCACCCCGGCCTGCGCATACCAGTGCATTAAATAACTGCTGTGTTATGGCCGTACAAGGTAAAGGGACATTGAGGTCTTTAGCGGTCTCGATGATAATATTGAGGTCCTTCAGATGGAACTTGCTTTTGAATCCGGGTTCGAAGTCACCGTGGATCAATCGCGGCCCACGTACGTCCATCACCCGAGTCTGGGCATATCCGCCGCTCAGCACCTTGAGGATGATCGCTGGATCCACACCGGCTTTCGCCCCCAGCACGAAGGCTTCTGCCATGCCAACGAAATTTAACGCTACCTGAATCTGGTTGCAAGCTTTGACGATCTGGCCTGTGCCGTTCGTTCCGCATAAGGTAATGGTCTTCCCCAAGACTTCAAAGATAGGTTTGACCTCCTCAAACAGATCCTCGGGGCCGCCCACCATGATCGAAAGGGTCGCATTGTAGGCCCCGGTTTCACCCCCGCTTACCGGTGCATCCAGGCAGCGCATCCCCAGCGCCCCCAGCTCTTGAGCTACCCGGACGGCCACCCGCGGGGAAATGCTGCTCATATCCACATAGATCAACCCCGGCCGGGCGGCATCCCGAATCCCATTCTTCCCCAAGGCAACTTGCTCTACGTCGGGGGAATCGGGGACCATAGAAATGACAAGGTCACTTTGGGCGGCCACATCTGCGGACGAGAGTCCACGCTTGGCGCCCATAGAAACGAGTGCATCCACCGGTGATGAAATGACGTCAAATACGGTCAGGGAATAACCTGCTTGCAACAGGTGGGATGCCATATGCTTCCCCATGATCCCCAACCCAATAAAACCGATTCTTGGCTGCATAGTATCCTTTCTTAAATTATTTAGACAGACGGGTTCTCAACCAGCTGTTTTAGACGCTGCAAAAAGCGTCCCGCTGGAGCACCATCCACCAGGCGGTGATCAAACGCCAGAGTCAAAACCATCCTAGGCCGAATAACGACCTGATCGTCGACAACTACGGGTTTTTTGATGATCGCACCTATTCCAAGGATTGCGCACTCGGGAACATTTATGATGGGCAGAAAGGTTTCGATCTCCAGACTGCCCAGATTAGTGATGGTAAATGTGCCTCCTTCCAGTTCTTCCAACTTATTTTTCCCTTTTAAAGCGCGACCGGCAATCTCGTCAAACTCACGTTGCAACGCACCCACGTCTTTCGTGTTAGCCTGATGCAAAACCGGAACCAATAGCCCGCGATCGGAGTCAACCGCGACCCCAATATTGATCTCTTCCATTAAGCGTATCGAATTGCCTTCCAATTGAGCATTCATATATGGAAATTCCGCCAGCGCCTGAGAGGCAAGCTTGGCCAGTAGGACATTGTAGCTGCCTTTTATTCCGCTGGCTTGGAGCCGTTCCCGCCATACCAACAGCGCCGTAGCATCTACTTCCAGCGAAAGCCCAACCCGTGCTACCGTTCGGGCACTTTGGCTCATGTGCTCGGCAATCCTCCGGCGAATGGAAGTCATTTCCTGCTTGGCCGCTCTGGGTTGGGTCGACTGACTGGCCTGCATCGCCTGGTATGCTGCCTCGATATCCTCCCGCATGATTTTGTCTTTTCGCGGAACGACTTTGGCGATATCGACCCCCAATTCGCGCGCCAGAGTCCTGGCAGCCGGTGAGATGGGGATATGAGCCGGGCTGCCCCCCGCCGCGCTTTGGGAGGATGCGGCCGCGCCTGCCCCGGTCAGAACTTTGACCTCGACCTCCGCCTTGGGTGCGACCCCTTCCGCGATCACATCCGGCACATTAGCAGGCATCGCTTCCCCAGGCTGGAGAATGACTGCTAAAACCACATTACAGGGGACAATCTCCCCTTCTTGTTTAAGGATGGAGGCGAGGAAGCCACCTGCGGGCGCTTCCACTTCTTGAGTGGCTTTATCGGTCTCAATTTCAAGGATTGCCTGCCCGGCTTTAACGGCAGTCCCTTCCGGAAACAGCCAGCGGATGATCACCCCCTCGACCATGTTTAGTCCCAGTTTGGGCATTGCGACAAATGTAGCCATTGAATAACCTCTCTGCAGTTGCGGTCCGTTGCTATTGGTCCATTAAATTCAAGATTGCTTGCTTGACCTTCTCTTCGCTTGGGATGACCATCGCCTCAAGGTTCTTACTGTACGGCATGGGCACATCCAACCCCGCCACAATGACCGGCTTGACATCGAATAGATCAAATGCTCGTTCCGTGAGCTGGGAGACAATTTCACTACCAATTCCACTGCGGCGGTTTGCTTCATGCGTTACAACCAGTCGATGGGTTTTCGATAATGAGCGGATCACGGTTTCGTAATCAAAAGGATAGATGGTGCGCGGGTCGATCACCTCACATTCAATACCCATGGCGCTCAGGTCCTTGGCTACTGCTAGGGCTTTGTGGACCATAATCGAAATCGCAACGATGGTCACATCCCGGCCTTCGCGGCAGACCGCAGCCTTTCCAAAGGGGAGCGTGTACTCTTCTTCCGGCACCTCACCCTGAATCTCATATCCGCGCTTATGTTCAAAGAAGAGTACTGGATCATTGCCGCGCAGCGAGGTTTTGAGCAGCCCCTTGACATCGTAAGGTGTGATCGGCATCACAACCTGCAACCCCGGGACATGGCTGAACCATGATTCAAAAGATTGAGAATGCTGAGCTGCCTGGCCGCCCCCCGCACCAACCGGGGCACGAATCACCATCGGGACATTAATCTTTCCGCCAAACATATAGCGAATCTTTGCCACCTGGTTGACCAATTGATCCATCCCAATGGTGATCCAATCCGAATAAAGAATTTCGCCGATTGGACGCAGACCGGTCACTGCTGCCCCCAGGCATGTACCGACAATCGCTGCCTCGGAGATTGGTGTATCCAGGACCCGCTCGGGGCCGAATTCATCATAGAGGCCTTTGGTTAATCCAAAAGGATTGCCACGGTGTCCAACATCGCAGCCCATGATAATGATGGTTGGATCGCGGCGAAATTCCTCAAAGAGGGTCTCGTTAATTGCCTGTTTGATGGTCAGTACTCTGGTCATGACCCAATTCCTTGTTCTTTCATGAACTCAGGCGAGAAAAGTCCATCGAACAACGTATCCGGGGAAGGTTCAGGGGCAAGCTTGGCATATTCGATGGCCTCCTCAACTGTTTTGCGTGCGGACGCATAGATGCCATCTACGGTTGCGCGGGTCGAGGTGTGCGAGTCAACCAGGTAGTTGGCCATACGATCCAACGGATCAAATTCCTTCCAAGGTTCGTTGGTACGGGTATCCCGGTAGCGTTCGTCATCGGCGACAAAGTGCCCGATAAAACGGTAATACTTGGCTTCGATCAAGGTTGGCCCGCTGCCATTTCGCGCCAGCTGAGCAGCTTCCTGTACTGCGGAATATACCGCGAAAGGATTGAATCCATCCACGGTCACTCCAGGTATGCCGTATCCAACTGCCCGGTCAGAAACCTTTGGATTTTTGGCTGCCCGGTAATAGGGTAAGCTGATCGCCCATTGGTTGTTCTCGCACAAGAAGATGACGGGCAGGTTCCAGATGGCTGCCAGGTTGATCGACTCATGCCAGATACCCTGGTTTGTTCCGCCGTCGCCATGGAAACATACGGTTACATAATCCTTTTTCAACGTCTTCGCGGTCAAGGCCGCCCCGACGGCGATAGGCATACCGCTGCCAACGATTCCAGTAGCCCCCAGCATCCCTTCATCGACCGCCGCGATATGCATCGAACCACCTTTCCCATGACAATAGCCATCAGCCTTGCCCATCAGCTCTGCCATCATCTTCTTGAGGTCCCCCCCTTTGGCGATGGTATGCCCATGGCCACGGTGGGTGCTGGAAATGAAATCAGATGTGCGCAGGGCCGCGCAGGCTCCCACTGCCACTGCTTCAGCACCGACATAGGAATGGGCTAATCCGTAGATGAAATTCTGTTTCCAAAGTTCCTTGACGTTAGTATCGAACTCGCGGATGAGGGCCATCTTCCGGTACATTTCGAGCTGCTGGTCGACGGATAGATCAGCCGGGGCTTTCAAGGGCGTCAGAATATTCTTTCGAAATACTTTTATCGCTTGAGCGGTCTCTTCAAGTGTTACTGCTGTCGACATAATTATTTTCCTTTCTTGTTTGATTTGCCAAAACAATTGGAGCATTGCTAAGTGCTTATTTCCCTACAGCTGCTGGTGATCAGCCGGGTTGCTGCTCTTCTTCTCCAATTTCTCCTTTAAAGCTTGAGCTGTTACGCGTTGGGACTGACAGAGATGAGCATACATCTCTTTACTCGCACCCTCGCCGTCATGGGCAATTACATTCTCGAATATTCGGAGGTGAAATTGGTAACCTTCTTCCTTTACACCGGGAAGTTGGCTCGATTGTTTAATCCCTTCCAATAGGGCATCCGTCAGAGGATCTAGCAATAATTCAAAAAAGACATTATGGGTAGCACGGGCAAGAGCAAAATGAAATTCGAGATCGACTTCCGGGTAATTCACAGGATCATCAAGATCCTCAGCCATGCACTGGAGAATCTGCCGCATCTCAGCCAGATCTTGTTCATTTGCTCTTTCGGCTGCCAATTTAGCAGTTTGAACCTCCAGCGCCCACCGCACCTCTATCAGATCGTCTACGGTCGCAGGGTGACCTTTAAGGTTGATCAGCATCCCGATGGAGTTGGCAACCTCCTTTCCTTGCAATATGCGCACGTAAGTACCATTACGCCCCTTCGACTCAATTAATCCTTTAGCTCTTAAAATACTGATTGCTTCCCGAACAACTGTTCGGCTTACATCAAAGGTTTGACATAACTCGCGCTCCGTTGACAGGCGATGCCCGGCCTGAAGAGTGCCCGAGAGGATCATCTGAGTAATTTGTTCGGCCACTTGTTGAGTAAGCCTGTCGGTGCGTTTAACCGGGACGTAGTCCATAAAAACTTTTCATTGCCATAGAATTTGGTATGACCATATTATATAATATGGTCATACCAAATTCAAGAGGCAAATATATATTGGGTATATCCTTTTTTCGGGAAAAGGGTAAGGTGGGGAAAATGCCACGTAAGGAGGCCACGTGAAGATTGAAGAGGTTAGTTACGGGGCGGCGAAATTGCGGCAGGTCCATCCATGGGTGACCTTTCGCGAGATCGAGGCAGAGATGGATCGGGATTAGGATGAGTTTCGAGCGAATATGCTGTCGGACCCAGATAACGTGAATGGAAGTGCGGAATGGAAAGAGGGACTGGATGGACCGGTGTGTCCACACTGTGGAGCAAGGTTGGAAATGTTTCCTTAACCTCTGCCCGGGTTAGATGGCCTTTGCAAAAGTTCCTGAAGATCAACCGGACCTGTTTGTCTGTCAGCCACCGCGAAGTTGTCCCATGAGGATACCTCTGTTTTGGCCGACACCTTACCACAGACTGTCAAGTTTTCAAGTTGTGGATAACAAGGCAACACGGCCTTCTTAAGGTCGGAATACACAGCCAAAATAAATCAATCCTTCGCCAACCAGCCGAGATTTTTGAGTAAAAAGGAAAAATCTTTTCGGCTTCTGCGGTTGGTCTTCACAATTTACGCACCTTCACAACGGACTTTAAGAAGGCCCTAAACAAAGCAATTCGATATATGGCAATTCGATATATTGACAAGACCAAGGTAGCGTGCTAATATGTTGAAAATCTTTTCAGGTATGAAAAAAAAACCATATGGCCGTTCTCCAGAGAGAAGACATGCCCCGATTAATTCCCACTGATGAGCTGCGACTTCTCAGCAAAGTGAGCAAGTTCTATTACGATGAGGGTATGACTCAGGATGAGATAGTTGAGAAGCTGCTGCTCTCACGCTCAAAAATCTCACGGTTGTTAAAACAGGCTAGGGAGGCGGGCATCGTTAAGATTACGGTCATCCCTCCACCGGGAGTCTTTCCCGATCTGGAAATGCAGTTGGAGAGTCGTTTCCACCTAAGGGATGTGATTGTGGTAGAGGCTCGCCAGCCAGATTCGCAGGCAGCTGTTGCGCGCGAACTGGGAATTGCCGCTGGCAGCTATTTGCACCGCACAGTCAGGGAAAGGGATGTAATTGGGATTACGTGGGGCTCGACCCTGCATTTGATGGTGGACACCATGCAACCCAGCTCGATGCCGACCGTCCAGGTGATCCAGATCCTCGGCGGATTGGGCAGGCCCGAATCGGAGGTCCATGCCACTGATCTGTGCCGCCGGCTGTCACGTTTGTTGAACTGCAAGCTGACCCTCCTGCCGGCACCAGGGATTGTAGATAACCAGCAGGTCAAAGAGGTCTTCCTCTCGGACAGCCACGTCCAAGGGGCAATGAGCTTTTTCCGAAAATTGACGATAGCTATCGTGGGGATCGGCTCGCCAACACCGGATTCAGCGGTGATGCGGGATGGATCAATTATTAATAAGGTTGAACTAAATGATTTATTGAAGCGAGGTGCAGTTGGAGATATTGCCTTGCGTTTCTTTGACTCGTTCGGCCAACCGGTACTATCAGATGTCAATGACCGGGTGATAGGGATCACCATGGAGCAGCTTTCAAAAGTAGAGCGGGTGGTGGGGGTAGCCGGCGGCCCGCATAAATTTACTGTTATACAGGCCGCCTTACGGGGCAGATTGATCAATACACTAATTACCGATCATGCAACCGCTCGCAGGCTGCTCGAATCGGATTAAGGTACACCCATAACAATCAGGAGCCTTTCATTGGTACCGGATGAAATTTTGCAGCTCGCTTCGACAGTGATCAGGCAGGAAAGCGCTGGGATTGCAACACTCTGCGACCAGCTGGACCAGTCTTTCGTTGAGGCTGCCTACAAACTGTTCAATTGTAAAGGGCATGTGTTGGTGACCGGCTCAGGTACATCGCATGCGGTCGGTGCTCGCTTGGCCCATCTGTTGTCGTGCTGCGGCACCCCGGCACTGTTTATCCACCCAGGAGACAGTCAGCACGGCTTGGCCGGAGCGGTGCTGGGAGATGACGTGCTGATTGCGCTCTCCAAGGGCGGTGAGACGGTTGAGGTCAACTACCTGGCCAGCTACGCCAAAAAAATTGGCGCATCCCTGATCGGCCTGACCGAAAAACCCGCCTCAACTTTGGGCAAGATGTGTGACGTGGTGTTAAAGGTCCAGGCTCCGGCTGACATTGACCCTTATGGCATGATTGCCACCGGTAGTTCCCTGGTAAATGCAGCTCTCGGCGACGCTCTATGTGTGGTATTGCTTAAATTGCGCGGTTATACCCGCGAAGACTTTGGCAGGACCCATCCAGGTGGGGCGGTAGGCATCAAACTGTCCCAAGAGCCGGGCAAGTAAGGGAGCGGCATGAAAGCAGCGTTTTTGATCGGCGCCAGCCAATTTGAAGTTCGCGATGTTCCAGCTCCGAATCTTCCACCCGACGGTATTTTGTTAAAGGTGGTGACCTGCGGGATATGCGGCTCGGATCTGCGGCGCTGGAAGGAAGGTCCCTACCCTGGCAGTGACCGGCTGGTCCCCGGGCACGAGGCAGCCGGTATCATCGAGGCGGTAGGCGCTGAAGTGAAAGACTTTCGGCTTGGCGAGCGCCTGGCGATTGCCCCGGATGTTCACTGCGGCACCTGCTACTACTGCCAACGCGGCCTATACAACCTATGCGATGACCTGCGCTTTTTAGGAATCACTCCAAACTATTCGGGCGGCTTCGCCGAAAAAATGGTATTAACCGGCCAAGTGCTTGAAAATGGTATTGTACACCGCATGCTGGAGGGTATGAGCTTTCCCCAGGCTTCTTTTGCCGAGCCGTGCAGCTCGGTGCTGGCCTCCCACGACAAAGCCGGGACCAGTCTGAGGGATACCGTGCTGGTGATGGGCGCCGGTCCGATTGGCTGCCTGCATATCGTGATAGCAAAGGCGCGCGGGGCGCGGGTGATACTGTCCGAGCCCAGCGAAATCCGCCGCAACCTGGCACAGCGGTTTGGACCCGATCTGGTGATCGATCCATCCAGTGAATCTGTGGTCGAGCGCGTCCGCCAATTCACCGGCGGGTTGGGTGCCGATATTGCCATTTGCGCCAACCCGATAGCAGCTACCCAGGCCGAGGCGGTCGAGGCGGTCCGCAAAGCGGGCAGGGTCATTCTTTTCGGCGGCCTGCCGAAGGCAGATCAATTGACATCAATGAACGGCAACCTGATCCATTACGGTGAAATCACGGTGATCGGGGCTTTCTCTTATCACCCAACCTATCACCAACAGGCCATCGAGGCGATCGGCCGCGGTTTGATCCCGGTAGATCACTTTATCACACACACATTTGCATTGGAACATATAAACGAAGCCTTCTATGCTGCTGCTGGTGGGCAGGCTTTGAAGGTAATGATAGAAATACAACAAAAAACTAAAGTCTGAGAACCGATGATTGGATTAAACCAGGAACTAGAAGAGCGAGAAGCTTCTGGAAAGCCCGTGCGGATTGGGCTGATAGGGGCCGGGCAAATGGGCACCGATGTGGTGGCCGAAACCAGGATGATGAAGGGCATCCAGGTTATTGCTGCCGCGGATATAGATATCGAACGAGCGCGCGAGTCCTATGAGATTGCCGATATTAATGCAGAAGTGGTCGTTGCCTGTACTCCTGAAGAAGCAGATGCCGCGGTTGCTTCAGGGAAACGGGTGGCCACTCAGGATTACCGCGTGATCACGGATATGAAAAACATCGATGTCATGCTGGAGGCAACCGGTGTGCCGGAGATCGGGACACGCGCAGCCTTGCGAGCGGCTCGCCACGGACATGACCTTTCCATGATGAACGTTGAAACCGACATAACCGTTGGCCCACTTTTAAATTGGTATGCCAGGCAAAAAGGCGTTTTATATGCTCTGGCAGCCGGTGATGAGCCAGCCGCCTGTAAAGAACTGTACGATTTCGCTGATTCACTTGGTTTCACGATCGTGGCGATTGGCAAAGGGAAAAACAATCCACTCGATCGGCACGGAACCCCGGCTGATCCGGTTGTAATGAAGGAAGCTGCCCGGCGCGGGCTGAGCCCGAATATGCTGATCGAGTTTGTTGATGGCAGCAAGACAATGGTTGAGATGGCTGCTGTCTCCAACGCCACCGGGCTGGTTCCGGATGTGCGCGGCATGCATGGCCCGGAAACCAACCGGGATATCCTCAACCAGACCTTCGCTCTCAAAGAGGACGGCGGCATTTTGAACAAAATGGGAGTGGTTGATTTTGGGATCGGACATGTTGCCCCGGGAGTTTTTGCCATTGTCCGCACCGACCACCCCCGTCTGCGCCAGGCGATGATCTTGCGCGATATGGGCAATGGTCCATACTACACTCTTTTCCGCCCCTTCCATCTGTGCAGCATCGAGGTTCCCCTGACCTGCGCCATGCTGACCATCCGCAAGAAACCCAACATGGTCCCGCTGAACCGGCTGGTTTCCGAGGTATTTGCAGTGGCCAAGCACGACTTGATGTCCGGCGATGTGCTGGACGGGATTGGCGGGACAGCCTACTACGGCCTAATCGATACTTTCGAGAACGCCAAGGCTGAAAACCTGCTGCCAATCGGTCTGGCCAAGGGCGCTAAAGTACTCCATCCACTTAAGATCGACCGCCCCATTTCGTGGAGTGACGTGGAAATTAATCCCTCGACTGTGCTGGACCTGCGCCGGTTGCAGGATGCCTGGTTTGAAGGAAAGATCGGCGATCCAGAACTGTTGGCGGCCATCGATGCCCTGGCGAATGACTGAGAAGTCTGATCGATTCTGTTAACCTAATGAGAGGAGCGCAAACCATGTCACGAGCTACCCTGGGAGTGATTGTTGGAAACCGAGATTTCTTCCCTGACCGATTGGTCACCGAAAGCCGTAAAGATATCCTGACTCTGTTCAAGGAGCTGGATATAAAGCCGGTGATTTTGAAAGAAACCGATACCAAGTTGGGTTCCGTTGAAACCTACAGCCATGCGAAAGCCTGCGCCGAGCTCTTCCGCCAAAACCGGGACCGTATCGACGGCATCCTGGTTACCCTGCCAAACTTTGGCGATGAAGGCGGTGTTGCGGAAACGATCAAGTTGTCCGGGCTGAATGTACCTATCCTGGTACAGGCTTATCCGGATGATTTAAACCAGCTCAACGTGGAGCGCCGCCGGGATGCATACTGCGGCAAGATCTCCGTTTGTAACAACCTGCGGCAATATGGTTATGCCTACACCTTGACCGAGCTGCACACCGTTCACCCACTCAGCCCGAGTTTTCGCAAGGACCTAGAAAAGTTTGTGGGCATTTGCAGCGTGGTCAAGGGCATGCGCTCTGTGCGCCTGGGCCTGGTGGGCGCTCGGCCGAACAATTTTAAGACCGTCCGCTTTAGCGAGAAACTCCTGCAGTCCTACGGCATTACGGTCTGCACGATCGATCTCTCCGAAATCTTCGGGGAAGCCAAACGGATCGCGGACGATGATGCAAGGGTCAAGACCAAGCTGGGCGAAATAACCAGTTATATCAAGACAACCGGCGTGCCGTCTGAATCGCTGGTGCGCATGGCCAAATTTGGGATTGTCCTGTCAGATTGGATGAGCTCCAATGACCTGCAGGCCAGCGCTTTACAATGCTGGGACTCGATCCAGAAAAACTATGGTGTCAATGCCTGCACCTTGATGAGCATGATGAGCGACCAGCTGATGCCCAGCGCCTGCGAAACAGATATCACCGGTGTGGCATCGATGTATGCCCTGCAGCTGGCATCGAAAAAACCAAGCGCACTGGTTGATTGGAATAACAATTACGGCGATGATCCGGACAAGGTAGTGTTCTTCCACTGTGGCAATTGGGCAAAAAGCTTCCTGCCCGGGTTTGAAATGAAGACCGCTGAGATCCTGGCGACCACCCTAGGCGAGCGCAATACATACGGCGCAGTCGCCGGGCGAGTCCCACCAGGACCGGTCACTTTTGCCCGCATCACCACCGACGATGTGGTTGGCATGATCCGGACCTATGTTGGCGAAGGCCGCTTTACCGACGACCCGCTGGATACTTTCGGCAGCCGGGCGGTGGTCGCCATCCCCGGTCTACAAAAGATGATGCATTATATTTGCAAGAACGGCTTCGAGCATCATGCTGCCATGAACGGCTCATTGACGGCAGATATTCTAGCGGAAGCCTTCGAGAACTATTTCGGTTGGGAAGTTTATCAACATCATGGGTAATTCATGAACTTGATCGGTCTGGATATCGGCACGACCGGGTGCAAAGCTTCGTTGTTTGCTGACGACGGCCAGCTGTTAGGCAGCGCCAGCCGGGAATACCCGGTGGATATCCCCCAGCCTGGTTGGGCCGAGCAGGATGCTGAACGGGTCTGGTGCCTGGCGCAGGAAGCCCTGCGCCAGGCGCTGGCTGCGGCAGGCGTCAGCCGGGTCGAAGCGTTGGGGCTGTCAGTGCAGGGCGAAGCGGTCTTGCCGGTTGATGCGGATGGACTGGCTCTCCGTCCGGCCATCTTGGGCATGGACACCCGCACCGGCGATCAAAATAAATGGTTATCCGAGCGCGTTGGCGCGAAGTATCTGTTTCGTCACACGGGCATGCCAGTTCACACAATCAATACGCTGCCCAAGCTGCTCTGGTTGAAACAAAATGAGCCGGAGGTCTGGAAGCAGGCCACCCATTTCCGCCTTTATGAAGATTTCTTGATCCAAAAGATGACTAGCAAGGCTTTGATCAGCCGCTGCCTGGCATCCCGCACCCAGTTATTCGACCTGTCGGCGGATGATTGGTCGGATAGGATTTTGCAGGCCATCCAACTGGATCGGAGGCGGCTCTCCACCGTCAGTCCCTCGGGCGTGGCCGCAGGTGAAATGCTGCAGGAGCTGGCGGAAGGGCTGGGTTTGAAAAACCGCCCCCTGGTGGTTACCGGCGGTCACGACCAGGCGTGCGGCGCCCTGGGCTGCGGATTGACGCGACCTGGCCTGTCGATGGTATCGACTGGAACGGCGGAGGTAATGGAAGTCGCGCTGGCAACTCCGGTTCTCACTCCCTCCCTCGAGCGGAGGAACATCTCTGTCTATGCCCATGTCGTACCCGGGCTTTACTTGGCGATGGCCTTGAACCACAGTGGCGGACTGGTGCTTCGCTGGTTCCGCGATACGTTTTGCGAGGAAGAAATGCGCACGGCAGAAGCGAGCCATCAGGACCCATATGATCTGATTTTCGAGGGTGCTGACCGGGACCCATCTCCGCTCCTACTCCTGCCCCATTTTGCGGGGAGCGGGACACCCGATTTCGATACCCAGTCCAAAGGGGCGTTGATCGGGTTGACCTTTGCAACGACCAAGCAGGATATTGCCAAGGCGATATTGGAAGGATTGACGTTCGAGCTGCGCTGCAACCTGGAGGTGTTTAAAGCCGGTCATATCGATATCCAGGAGCTGCGCGCAATCGGCGGAGGGGCCCGGTCAAAGCTGTGGCTGCAGATCAAGGCTGACGTAACCGGCATCCCTGTTCGGGTGCCGAAGATTACTGAAAGCGCCTCCTGGGGCGCCGCGATTCTAGGCGGGGTGGCAGCAGGTTGTTTCGCGAGCATCCTGGAAGGGGCTGAGCGGTCTTTACAGTTTGAGGCTGTGGTAGCACCCGATCCTCACCAGCAAGCACGGTACGAACCCCGCTACCATCTCTACCGAAGTCTGTACCCACTCTTAAAACCGGTCCTCCACGAGGTCGGTGAGGTGAAAAGAATGTAAGAAAAAAATTATCTTGAAAAGGGTCAGCAGGATGCAGAGTGGGCTGAATCGGCTGATCAGCGAAATGCCGTTACGGACACGGTGGAAAATTGGACCGCATATTAAAAACTTGATGTTTGTCTATTGACACGAGTAAATTATTGTCTATAATTAAAAATGACATCAGTAAATTCTTTTGTCCCTCGCGATAAGAAATGTGCAAAAGTGAACATTTCTGCAATTATTGCTCACTCGAAAGCTCAATGACTTTTCTGTTTTGGAGCCTAATGAATAATCAGCCTTAGTCGATTTTACTGAGACGTTTGCCAGGAGAAATTCCTCCACTTCCGATTGCGGTTTTGTGTATCTGGATCGATAAAGTGCCTGCAATCATCTTACCTCTATTAGCGGACGTGTAATCTGTGAAAGCCAATAGCTCGCCTGTAAACGAACAAAGGCGGCTGAGCTTGAGAGGAGGTGCGCGAGAGAGAAAAGAAAACAAACCTGTAGTTGCTGTTCGTTCCAAAACCATGGTTCGTGTTTTGTATCTGTAGGATCCATAAAAATCAATAAGAAGGAGAATAGTTATGAAAACCCGAATATTGCTTGTATCTTTAATCGTGGCGGCGTCCATGATCCTGAGTGCCTGCGGATCAACCCCCACGGCTGCGCCTGCTACGGTTGCGCCTGCTGGTCCAACCGCTACGCCGCAGATTATCATCCAGACCCAGGTGGTCATGGAGACCGCTGTTCCATCGAAGAAAAGTGTGGTCATCGGTTATGCCGCCCCAGGCCTGGTCGGTGGGCAAATTAACATCCAGGAGACCCTGCTCCGCTACGCTCAGAATAAGGGCTGGCAGGTGTCCGTTACCAACTCGAATGGCGATGCCCAGAAGCAAAATGATGATATTGACTATTTGATCTCCCAGGGCGTCAGTGCGATCGTGGCCGTCCCTCAGGACAGCGCCGCGATTTGCGCCGGTGCTGCCAAGGCTAAGGCGGCCAATATCCCCTTCTATACCATTGACCGCGCTCCGTCTGGCTGCGCCATCAATATGACTATCGAATCCGATAACACCCTCGCCGGGAAGCAGGCTGGGCAGGCAATGGTTGACGCCCTCAAGGTGAAAAACGGCTCCGAAAAGGGTATTGTGCTGGAGATCACCGGCGATCTGGGCCAAGATGTGGGCCAGAAACGCCGCGATGGCTTCCACAGTGTCGTGGATACGTTCCCGAACATCAAAGTCATCCAGAAGGTCGGTAACTGGGATGCCGCGACAGGCGCCACGGCCGTTCGCGACGTTTTGACCGCGAACCCCACCCTGGACGGCATCTACATGGCCTCCGACGCCGTGTATATCTCCGGCACCATGGCTGAACTCAAGGCGGCCAATAAGCTCTTCAAGGTCGGCCAACCGGGCCATGTCATCCTGACTTCCGTCGACGGCTCTCCGGCTGGTGTCCAGGCCATCAAGGATGGCTGGGGGGACGAATCCTCCAACCAACCCATCCCGGATTTCGGGCTGATCGTGAACTTCATCGATCAGGAATTGGGTGGTAAGCCGGTCCAGGAAGGCGCATTCACCCAGGCTGGCGCCCTCTGGTCACCTGCCCAGATCGTAAAAAACTCTGACGGCACCCCTACCTGCCTGTTAGCCACTACCGCTGTCACAGCCGCCAATGACACCGATCCCGGTCTGTGGGCGAACTACGTAGTGAAATAAACTACTGTTCTCCAAAGATCGGTAATTAGTTTGTAATGTCCTGCCCCGTGTTCTTTGAGCCCTTTAGCACGGGGCAGGATCCAAAATTTTCCCGATTATCAACGGGCTTATACTTTAAAGAAGAGCGGAGCTTATGATAGCAACGGATAGCTCACCTGTAATTCAAATGCAAGATATTGTAAAAACCTTCCCTGGGGTGCGCGCTCTGGACCACGTCAATTTTGAATTGAAACGCGGCGAGTTGCGATCCCTGGTGGGTAAAAATGGCGCAGGGAAGAGCACCCTGATGAACGTCCTGACAGGTATCTACCAACCGGATCAGGGCAAGATCTTCATCAACGGGGAACTCATTCACCCGATGACGACCGAGCGGTCCAGGCAACTGGGGATCGCTTACGTTCACCAGCAATCTCAACTCATCCCTGCTCTTTCCATAGCAGAGAACATCTTTTTAGGCAGTCCGCTTACCCGCAGTGGCGGGTTTGTGGATTGGAAACGGCTGATTTCGGAAGCTACCAAACAGTTGCACACACTCGGTCTGGAGATTGATGCCGAACGAAAGATAGAAGACCTGACCGTTGCGGAAAAACAAATTATCGAAATTGCCAAAGCCTTGTTTGCAAACGCCCATACGATTATCCTGGACGAGGCGACGGCTCCCCTGCCCAAAGAAGAGGTCAATATGTTATTTGACTTCGTGCGCCGGCAGAGCGAGCAGGGCGTGGCATTCGTTTACATTTCCCACTACCTCGAAGAGGTATTCGAGCTGTGCCAGGTGGTCACGGTGATGCGCGATGGCCAGATCATCGGTGAAAACCAAGTCTGCGATCTTGACCAGTCGGAATTGATTCGCCTGATCAGTGGAACACAGGTGGAGCAGTTCCACCGCGAATCGCATAACACACAGCGGAAACCAGTTCTGGAGATTAAGGGCCTGACCCGTCCCGGGTTCTATAGGGATATCCATCTGACGGTTTGTGAGGGCGAGGTGGTCGGCCTGACCGGGCTGGAGGGATGTGGTAAAGGCAACCTGGCGCGTGGTGTATATTCGCTCGAGCCGCGCGGGAATGGCGAAGTTTTATTGGCTGGCCAACCGTTTTCTCCCACCGGGCCCGAAAGCGCGCTTAATGCTGGCGTGGCTTACCTTCCCCGCGACCGGCATGGGATGGGCCTTATAGGGATGCGGCCGGTTGGGGAAAATGTTACCCTTTCTATCCTCAGGCGGTTATGCAACCGATTTGGTTTACTGGACCCCGGTAAAGAACGCAGACATATCAGTTACTTTATCAAAAAGTTAGGCATCATGACCCCTTCGGTCAATCAGCCGGTGGAGTTCTTGAGCGGCGGCAACCAGCAGAAAGTTGTGTTCGCCAAGCTGGCATCCACCGAGCCCAAAGTCCTTTTTCTGGATGAGCCCACCCAGGGTGTTGACGTCCAGGCCAAGGTCGAGATCATGAGGATCATCGACCAGCTGGCTGGCCAAGGAGTGGCGGTTATCTATATTTCCGAAGAAATTCGTGAGCTGCTGGATGTGTGTGATCGCATCCTGGTCATGTATAACGGCGAAATCTCCTCGGAATTCAAGCCTGGTGACCCGAACTACAACGCTCACCAGATCCTCGGTGCCGTGGAAGGAGAGCGGGTGACCCTATGAACAGTCGAAAAATCATATTATGGGTTTTGAATAACTTGATTTGGTTCTTATTATTGTTGACGGTCATTTTCTTTGCGCTGATATCGAAACACTTCCTGACCCGCATCAACCTGACGAACATCGTTATCCATGCTGCCGTAATCGGCCTTTTGGTGGTCGGCCAGGTGTTTACGCTGGTTACCGGGAACTTTGACCTATCCTCGGAGGCAACGCTGGGATTAACTGCGCTCATCGCCGCCTGGCTGATGCTCCCCAAGGGGGCACCGACTTTTGGTGGGGGAATCCTGTTCAGCGTCTATCTGGCCGTTCCGATCATGCTCCTTATCGGGGTGTTGATCGGCTTGATCAATGGGCTGCTGATTACCCGCCTTAAAGCAAATGCCTTTATTGTGACCCTGACCATGCAACTGATCATCCGCGGGGTCATGATGCCAATCACCGCGGGCAATACCATGGCCCGACTTCCGGCTGATTTTAAGTTCCTGGGTAATAACTCGCTCGGCCCTATCCCGATTTCAGTGATCGTCCTGGTCGTGGCGTTCGCAATCGGCCATATTATTTTGCAATACCGGCCTTTTGGCCGCAGTTTATTTGCGGTCGGCGGGAATAAGACTGCAGCCCTGGCGGCGGGTATTAACCCCGACAGGCGCATCCTCCAAGTCTATGTAATCAGTGGTCTTATGGCAGCTATCGCCGGGTGGCTGATGGCAGGCCGAACGGGTGTGATTGTCCAGAATATGGGCCAGGGTTACATCTTTGAGGTGATGGCGGCCTCGGTTATCGGTGGGATCAGCCTGAACGGGGGGCGCGGTACAATGGTGGGTGCATTCGGCGGGGTGCTTCTCCTCTCGACAATTGAATCCGGGTTGAGCCTTATGCGGATCTCAACATTCTGGATTGAAATCGCGAGTGGTCTGATTATCCTGATCGCCATGCTCATTGATGCCCAGAAAGTCCGCTTCACCTCCTCTCAGGCAGCCCCCCTGGCCAAAATTAGTGCCAAAGCCACGGCCTCCGAGTCTGCTGGGAACGATTGAGCGGTATCCATTCGGCCGACTGGTGGAATCTCTTTTTTCATTTTTAATATAGAAAGGTTGGACACTCCATGGATGTGCGCAAATATGTTCCGGCGGTGCTAGATAACCTGATCTGGGTTCTCCTGATAGGTGTGATCATCCTATTTTCTACCCAGAACTCAGCTTATCTGTCACCATTGAACTTTCTCAATATTCTATTTTCAGCAGCGGTATTGGGACTGATGGTTATCGGAGAAACTTTTGTCCTGATTACCGGGAATATAGACCTATCGGTCGAATCGACCGTTGCTCTGTGCGCTTTGCTCGGAGCCTGGTTAACGGTGCGCCTAGGACCTCCGGATAATGGTTTGGGGATCCAGATGAACCCTTTCCTAGCCATTGCGGCCCTGCTTGCTGCCGGCGCTTTCGTGGGTTGGTTCAACGGGTTCCTGATTACGCGCATGAAGATGAATGATTGGGTGGTCACGCTCGCCATGCTGATTGCACTGCGGGGATTGATGCACTTGCTTCCGGCTGGGAACACGGTTTACAACACGACCATGCCCTACAATTTTCTTGGCCAATCGAGGATTGGGCCGATCCCCTTACCTGTGATCGTCATCATCGTGGCATTCGCCGCAGCCTTTATTGTTCTGAAATATACTCCCTTCGGGCGGAGCCTGTACGCGATCGGAGGTAACCGGATGGCCGCAAGGGCCTCGGGGATCAACCCCGAGCGGCGCATACGCCAGGTTTACCTGATCTCGGGGATCCTGTCGGCGGTTGCGGGCTGGATGCTGGGCGCCCGGATCACTGCCGTACCCCCGAACCTGGCGAGTGGCTATGTATTCGATGTGATGGCCGCCTCCGTGATTGGCGGGATTAGCCTGCAAGGGGGGCGTGGCTCGATGCTGGGCTCCTTTGGAGGGGTGCTGCTGCTGGCTGCGATCAGCTCAGGCCTAAACCTGACAGATGTGAACGCTTTCTGGATAGATCCGATCCGCGGCGGCGTTATCCTTTTGGCTATGCTGATCGATGCCCAGAAAGTTCGCTACCGGGCGCCGGTGGTGAAATCTGCCCCCACGCCTGCGTCGGCTTCTCCAGGAGCGCCTCCTACATCAGGCTAAGCTTCGACCGATAGCATTACTTGAGACGTCGTGCGAACCGTAGGAAGGAGTTGGGGAAGGCAAACCGTCGATCTGTAGAACTTGGCCGAGCCCGGATATTCATGCCCAACTCCTTTTTTTACCCTGGCAATGCTCTCGTTCTTAGCCTCACCCCTTCACCAGAAAACAAAGAGGCCTCATGAACGCTTCTCCATCCACAATTCAAGAACAGCGGGTGGCCTTGGGAGATGCCCTTGTTCACCTGGGAGGAGAATTCTCCAACCTGGTGGTGCTCTCCCCGGATGTATCCATATCTACCCGGGCTATCAAGTTTAAAGCTGCTTTCCCTGATCGATTCATTTGCACCGGCATCTCGGAGCAGAACACAATTGGAATGGCAGCGGGTCTCTCGACCATGGGCTGGGTACCGGTCGTCGTCGGATACGCGATGTTCGTAGGCGGGAAAGCCTGGGAACCCACGCGCAACTCGATCGCCTACCCTCACTTGAATGTAAAGATCGTTGCGACGCATGGAGGAATCGGGGTGGGCCCGGATGGTGTGACGCACCAGGCGATCGAAGACTTGGCATTGATGCGATCGATCCCTGGAATGATCGTCCTGACACCGATGGACGCCAACCAGGTAGAACCGGCGCTGAGAGCAGCCCTGACGACCCAAGGGCCGGTTTATATCCGGCTGGAACGGGCAGCGATGCCGATTCTTTCCGAAACGGGGGCACCCTATCTGATCGGTGGATCCATCCGGCTGCGCGAAGGCCGGGATGCCACGGTCCTGGCCATTGGTGGGATGTCTGCTGCGGCGGTTGAGGCGGCGGATGCACTTGTACAGGAGGGTATCCACATCCGCGTGGTGAGTATGCTTTCGGTCAAACCACTCGATGAAGCGGCAATCGTCGCCGCTGCACACGATACAGGCGCTATCGTCACCGCTGAAGACCATAATCGCCTTGGCGGGCTGGGCGGAGCTGTAGCCGAGACGCTGGCCCGCTTGGCCCCCGCACCCATGGAGCAGATTGCCGTAGAAGATACCTTCGCTGAAAGCGGTTCCGTCAAAGCGCTTTACACGAAATACCACCTGACCTCCAGTGATATCGCCAGTGCAGTGAAAAAAGCGATCTCCAGAAGCCAGGCGACCACCAAGGGTCTTTAAATGGTAAACGCCGCATCACAAATTGACCTTCCCAAGATTGTGCTGCTGACCGAACGGGCGCGCTGTATGCGCTGCGACATCATCCGCATGACTAGCGCCGCCGGCAGCGGCCACCCGGGACCATCCTTCTCGCCGGTGGAGTTCCTCTCGGCCCTCTATTTTTCGGAAATGCGCATCGACCCTGTCAATCCGAGCTGGCCTGAACGGGACCGGTTTGTGTTGTCCAAAGGGCATGCCGCACCGGTTCTGTACGCTGCGCTACACGAGGCAGGTTATTTCTCCGACGAAGTGATGCTCTCCCTGCGCCAGGTAGGCAGCCTGCTGCAAGGCCATCCGACCGTGAAGACCCCTGGCGTGGATGCGACAACGGGCTCGCTGGGGCTCGGTCTTTCCCAAGTGGTCGGTATGGCGCTGGGCGCCCGCATGCGCGGGGCCAACAGCCGGGTCTATGCCGTCATCGGAGATGGTGAATGTGATGAGGGCCAGATCTGGGAGGCCGCCCTGGCAGCGGCCCATTTCCACCTGGGCAACCTGGCCGTATTCCTCGACCATAACGGCTACCAGTTCGACGGGCCGGTAAGCCAGGTAATGGGCCTCGAACCCCTGGCCGATAAATGGCGCGCATTTGGTTGGCGGGTTGAAGAGATCAATGGCCATTCGTTCGAGGACATCCTCGGCTTTCTCGAGCGTTCGCGCGCCTTCCCGGACCAGCCCTCGATGGCGGTCGCCCGTACGATAAAAGGGTACGGGGTGTCTTTTATGGCTGGAAGCCAGGAATACCATGCCCGATCGCTGACCCCCGAAGAGACGCAGCGGGCACTCGCCGAATTGGAGTGCTAAACGATGCCCACACCCAAGATTGCAGTAGTCGGCAGTTGCAATATGGATATTTATTCGTGGACCGATCACCTGCCGGAGCCCGGCGAGACGGTGATCGGCGACCGGTACCTGATGGTCATGGGTGGCAAAGGCGCCAACCAGGCAGTGGCTGCCTGCCGCCAGGGCGCCCAGGTGAGCATGATTGGCCGGGTTGGGGATGACCTGTTCGGTCAGCGCATGCTGGATACCCTGGTCAGCTACGAGGTAGACACATCCTTTGTCCAGGTGGATCACCAGACCGGGTCAGGAGTGGCACTGGTGATCGTGGACAAAAAGCCGGAGAACATTATCCTGGTGGTGCCGGGGACCAATATGCGCATTGAGCCAACCGATATTGACCCCGCGGCCGAGAGACTCCATGAGGCGGATGTATTGCTGCTTCAGATGGAGATCCCGCTCCCGACCATCGAGCATGCCCTCGACATCTCACGGCAGGGAAAGACGTTCTGCATCCTCAACCCTGCGCCGGCCCGGCCTCTCCCGGATCAGATTTTCCGGAAGATCGACTTAATCACCCCCAACCAGAACGAAGCTAAAGTCCTGACCGGCATCCCGGCGGATACGGTCAAAGGTGCGGAAGCAGCCGGAAAGGCGCTGATCGAGCGTGGGGTTCCGGCGGTAATCATCACGCTGGGAGCGCAGGGTGCGCTGCTTGTGCTTCCCAACGAGACACACCACGTGGAAGGATTGCGCATCGAGGATGCGCTGGACACCACCGGCGCCGGGGATGCCTTCATGGGCGGGCTCTCGGTCGCCCTCGCCAAAGGAAAATCCTTGCAGCCGGCTGTCCGGTTTGCCAACGTCGTCGCGGCGCTCTCAACCCGGCGGCGAGGGGCAATGCCCTCCATGCCCAGCCGGGAGGAGGTGGAAGTGTTCATTCGGGATCATAATCTTGAATCCCTGGTCGCCTAAAAGAGAGGAAAAAATGGGCATTTCGAATGAGGCAAAGGTAAAAGAAGAACGGATCCATCACCTGCTGGGTCAGCGTGGGTATGATTCGTTGCTGGTTGTGCGCCGGGAGAACTTTGCCTGGCTCAGCTGCGGTGGGCGGGCAGTCACTTCGTATGTGGTGGAGAATGCGCCGGTGTATCTGCTGGTGACCCCCACCCGCAAGTATGCCATCGGATACTGCATGGACGTGCCGCGCACCTTTGACGAGGAACTGGCCGGCCAGGGGTATGAACCAGTGGCGCTGCCCACTTTTGGGAAGACCCCCGACCAGGCTGCCTTGGAGCTTGCCACGGGCCGCCTGGCAGCAGATTGCGCCATCGCCGGGCTGGATAACCTGGGGCCGGCGGTGACCGCACTCCACGAGCCGCTTTTGTCCGAGGAGATGGAGCGCTACCGTGCAGCCGGAAAAGAGGCCGGCGAGTTAATTCACGATCTGGCCAGCTGGGTCAGGCCCGGGATGTCCGAGCGCCAGGTCCTCGGCCACATGTGGGGGTTGTACGCCGAACACAATTTTGATGGGGACTGCATGTTCGTCGTTTCGGACGAGCGGATCCGCCGCTACCGGCACGCGGTGCCCTCCAATAAGGTCATCGAGCGGGTGGTGATCCTGGCTCCGGCAACCTATAAGTACGGCCTGCATTTTCCGGTCAGCCGGGTTGTTTATTTTGGCCAGCCCACGAAAGATGAACGCCGGCGTCATCTGGCGGCCTCCTCTATCCAGGCGGCGATGGTCGCCAGCGCAAAACCGGGCATGCACCTTACGACCATGCGTCAGACTTGCCTGGACCTCTTTGACCAGCTCGGCTTCCCAGAAGAGAAAACCAACCACATGCACGGTGGGCCGACTGGCTACCGAGTCAGCTATCCAGAACGCTGCCAGGATCCGAACGAAATGGTCAAGCCCGGTATGGCTCTTGGCTGGTATATCACCCTCGCAGGGGCAAAGAGCGAGGAGGTTACCCTGGTAGATGAGCAGGGTGGCCAGCTCATCACTGTAGATCCGACCTGGCCGATGCTCGAGATCGAGTATCAGGGACAAAAAGTGGTTGTTCCGGATGTCCTGCTGCAATAGGAGATTGAGACGTCAACTACCACCCGCTAATGGCTTATATCTGGAGTAATAGAGTGCCCTACTTTCAAAGCTGCTTACCTTTTCCGATACATTCGTCAGTAATCAGGGTTATGCGCTGGTGTACCCTGTGGCATTTCGATTGGATGACTTCTCTTACGACAGAGAGTGGGGCCTCCGGTCCCACAACAGCCCAGTTGGCAAGAATTTCTCGTACTTCCTGCAAACACCAGTGCCGTTTAATTAGAACAATCGTACCGCAAGAAAGGAGAGGCGGCTTTCTCCCGTGTTGAAACGGGTGGTTTCCACCGCCAAGAAACTATGAAAATTGCGATTGGCAGCGACCACGCAGGTTTTCCCTTGAAACAGACCGTTATGGCAGAGCTGCAGGAACTGGGTCATGAGGTGACCGACCTGGGCGCTTTTACCGATGCACACGCGGCTGACGATTACCATTTCACCGGAGTGCGCGTGGCGGAGACGGTGGTCAGCGGACAGGCAGACCGGGGGATTGTCATCTGCGGGACGGGGATCGGCATCAGCATCGCCGCCAACAAGATCCCCGGGGCAGACGTCGCCCTATGCAACGATCTCTATACAGCGCAGAAATCGCGCGAGCACAACAACGCCAATGTCCTGGCGATGGGGTCACGGGTCGTCGGCGAAGGTCTGGCGAAGGAGATCGTGCGTGTCTGGCTGGCGACCCCCTATGCAGGCGGCCGTCACGAGGCCCGCAATCTTAATCTGCGCAAAATAGAAGCCAGGTATTCCCGCACACCGCAGACCGGATCACGCCGCGCCAGCCGAGGGAAACCCGCACCTCTCCGCGGGCGTCTGGTCGATCTCTCTCAATTGATATATCCCTCCCAAGAGGAGTACCGCTTCGACGCGCAGGTTTACCCGGTTAGCGAACTGCTCCCCCAATACCACACCCCGGTGGGGCAGTGGTATGTCATGACCGAGGTGACCTTGTGGAGCCACGTAGGTACGCATATCGAGTCGCCGCTTCACTACATAAAGGATGGACCAGATGTGGCTGAC
Organism: Anaerolineales bacterium; assembly: GCA_050014715.1. GTDB lineage: Bacteria > Chloroflexota > Anaerolineae > Anaerolineales > Villigracilaceae > UBA877. The sequence continues at coordinate 51,527 of JBEKCT010000002.1, forward strand.
CTGCCGCTCGAGCAGTTGATCGGCCCGGCGGTGGTCCTCGATTTCAGCCACAAGCAGACCAACGAACCCATCCAGCTGGAAGAACTGCGCGAAGCAGGGGACGTGCAGGTCGGGGATATCGTCATCCTCAAAACTGGGCGCGACCGGCTGTATCGGACGCCGCAGGCGCATGACCGTCCTTACCTCGCTGTGGAAGCCACCCATTGGCTGGCGGAAGACCGCCGGATCGCCCTACTGGGTACAGATGCCTCGGGTTTTGAGGTGCGCGGGATCGATACTCAGCCGAACCACCAGATCCTGTTCGAGCGTGGCATCCCGGTGATCGAACACCTGACCAACCTGTCATCCCTCACCCGGAGCCGGGTTACACTAATCGTCCTGCCCTGGAAGGCCCGCGGCTTGGATAGCTGCCCGGTGCGGGTGGTAGCCTTCGAAGAAGAATAAATAAGGTGACTTATGAAAATCATTATTGGCAGTGATCACGTTGGCTTCCCACTGAAGGAAACGATTGTGCAGCATCTCAAGGACCGCGGATATGAGCCGGTAGATTTGGGCGTGCGGGACGAGACGCCGGTCGATTATCCGGATATCGGTCAGAAGCTGGCGGAGTGCGTTGCCCGAGGGGAGTACGAACGGGGGATCCTGGTGTGCGGTACGGGGATCGGCATGGCAATTGTGGCTAACAAAATCCCGGGTGTGCGAGCAGCAGTATGCCATGATCCCTATTCGGCTGACCGTGCGCGTAAAAGCAACAATGCTCAGATAATGACTCTGGGCTCCCTGGTGGTCGGCGCGGAGCTGGCCAAAATACTGGTTGATATCTGGCTGGCATCTGAATTTTCCGGTGGGCGATCAGCACCCAAGGTGGAAAAGATCAATGCCTTGGACGCTTATTACCGGAAACGCTAAGAAATCTGGTGAACCTTGAATACTGACCCATTGGCAGTAGATAAATCGACATTACAGCATCTTCTGTATCAAATGCTTGTCATCCGGCGCTTTGAGGAAGCACTTTATCGGGCTTTTCAAACTGAGAAAATGCCCGGCACCATGCACCAAACGACCGGCCAGGAGGCGATTGCGGCGGGGGTTGGAGAGGCGCTCCAGCCCGGGGATGTGATGACTTCTACCCATCGCGGCCATGGGCATGCGATTGCCAAGGGGCTAAGCATTCGGAAACTGATGGCGGAGATGTACGCTCGCCAGACGGGAACGAGCCGGGGGATAGGCGGTTCGATGCACCTCTTCGACCTTGCCAACGGGTTTTTGGGCACGACAGGCGTGGTGGGGGCCGGGGTGCCGATCGCGGCCGGTGCCGCGCTGGCCCTGCATCTGGAAGGCAATCACAGGGTGGCGATCGCATTCATGGGAGATGGAGCCATGAACCAGGGTGCCGTCCACGAGGCGATCAACCTGGCGGCGGTTTGGAAGCTGCCGGTGGTCTTTGTATGCGAGAACAACGGTTATGCCGTTTCACTGCCCATGCAGAAGGCTTTTGCAATCAGCGCCATCGCCGAACGGGCGGCAGGGTACGGTATTCCTGGGATGACGCTGGATGGCAACGATGTGTTGGCGATCTATGAAGCGGCCTGTGCCGCAGTTGCCCGGGCGCGGGCAGGTGATGGCCCCTCTTTCCTGGAGTGTCTGACTTACCGCCATAAAGGCCATTCACGCTTTGAGCCGGCCAGCTACAGACCAGCCGGGGAGCTGGATGCATGGCTAGAAAAAGACCCAATCAAAGGATTCTGTCAGCGGCTCATCAGCTCGGGTATTTTCAAAAATAGCGAGATCGATGCCGTGCAGGCTGAGGCTCAGGTGGCAGTGGACGATGCAATCGCCTTTGCCCACTCCAGCCCACCCGCATCGTTGGAGGAAGCGCTGCACTTGACCTTTGCTGACGGCGAAGAGAGCAGGTAGTCATGCTAACCATGAATATGTCACAAGCGATCAACCTGGCCCTGCGCGAGGAGATGCGCCGGAACGCTAAAGTAGTTCTATTGGGCGAGGATATCGGCCGCTTCGGCGGGGCTTTCCAAGTAACCAAAGGGCTGCTGGAGGAATTTGGAGAGGACCGCGTTCGGGACACCCCCCTGTCTGAGGCGGCGATCATCGGCTGTGCGGTCGGGATGGCCCTGATGGGCTGGCATCCGGTAGCCGAGATGCAGTATTCCGATTTCGTCACCTGCGGGTTTGACCAGCTGGTCAACCAGGCGGCAAAAATTCACCTGATGTCCGGAGGAGGGGCGTGCGTCCCGATGGTGTTGCGCTTGCCGATCGGGGCCAAAGAGCACGGTGCGCAGCACGACCAGAGCCCGGAAGCCTGGTTCATGCACACCCCCGGTCTGAAAGTTGTCATCCCTTCTACCCCCTACGATGCCAAAGGCCTGCTGAAGAGCGCCATCCGCGACCCCAATCCGGTGGTCTTCTGCGAACACAAAGTCCTGTATGGTACCCAATCGGTGGGCGGCCGCGGGCTGCCGGATCCGAAAAACGGAGAGACCGGGAGCGGCCTGGGGGCACAGGTCCCTGAGGAAGAATATACGATTCCTTTGGGAGTAGCGGATTTAAAGCGGCCCGGCCGGGACGTGACGATCATTGCCACGGCACTCATGGTCCACCGGTCAGTTGAGGCCGCCCTCCAACTTGCACAGGAGGGGATCGAGGCGGAGGTTGTCGATCCACGCACGCTCGTCCCGCTCGACCGAGAGACCATCCTAGGGTCGGTTGCCCGCACTCACCGGGTGATGGTGGTGACCGAGGAAGCCCGAACAGGGTCAGCGGGAGCGGAGATCGCCGCGCTGATCGCCGAAGAGGGCTTTGACGAGCTGGATGCTCCGGTGGTGAGGCTGGGCGCACCGGATGTTCCCCTCCCCTTCGCGCCTCACTTGCAGGCGAAATTTATCCCAAGCGCTGCGGAGATCGCGCGGGTGGCCCGTAGGCTCGTCCAGAAACAGATTTAGTCTTTTGGAGAACTATGTCGTTTGAAGTGATCATGCCCAACCTGGGAGTAGTAAGCGAAACCTCAACCTTACTGCGCTGGCTTGTCCAGCCGGGTGATGAAGTGCGGAGAGGGCAGCCCTTTTTTGAAGCTGAATCCGATAAAGCGACCGTAGAGATCGAAGCCGGGGAGTCGGGGCGGTTTATCCCTCTTGCAAGTGCAGGGGACTTGATTGAGGCTGGTAAGGTGATCGGGATGCTGTTGAGTCCAGGGGAAGAATATCCGCAGGAAGAAGACCTCCCAAACAAGACCTCCTCCGCATCCGTTGCCAGTCCCCTCAGGCCAGTCGCGTTGCCGATGAACAACCCGGAGCCACCCACCACGGCTCGTTCGGGCCGGGTGATGGTCACCCCACTTGCCAGGCGTCTGGCTGCCCGGCAGGGTGTGGATATCACCAAAATTAGTGGGTCAGGACCGCGCGGAAGGATTGTGGAATCGGACGTGCGGCAGGTCATGGAGCAACAAGCCGGGAGGGGATTCTCGCTCGAGGAAAAATCCCCGTTGTCGACTTTGCGCGGTGTAATTGCCCGCCGGATGGAAGAGTCAGCGCATACCACCGCACCGGTCACCCTGGTCACCGAGGGGAATGCTGAAAGGCTGGTTTCCCTCCGCGAAAACCTGCAGCATCACCCGGGCATGACAGGGGAATGGGTTACCTATAACCTGCTCCTGGCCCGGATAACCGGGCAGGCTTTGCTTGACTTTCCCCTTTTGAATGCCTCGTTGAGCGCTGGCGAGATTACCTTCCATGATATGGTCAACATTGGTGTGGCAGTGGATACCGAGAGAGGTCTGATCGTGCCGGTCTTGAAAGATGTCACCCACCGCCCGCTCCTTGAGCTGGGGAAGGAATTGGCTGACCTGATCGGGCGGGCCCGCGCGGGCCGCTCTTTCCCAGAAGACTTACAAGCCGGGACATTTACAATTACCAACTTAGGCCAATATGGGATCGATGCGTTCACCCCGGTGATTAATTTACCCGAATGCGCAATCTTAGGTATTGGTCGGATCCGCCGATCGCCGGTCGAACGGGATGGAGGGCTGATACTGGGACAGATGATTACCCTTTCGTTAACCTTTGATCATCGCCTGGTGGACGGCGCCCCCGCCGCCCGCTTCTTGCAACGCTTGATTCAGATCGTAGAGGCACCGGATCAGATTGGGATTTTACATTCAGGAGGGCTTGGTGAGCAGGAGGAAGGCTTATCAACTGCGGCGTAAAACAATTGCCTTTAATGGAGTAGTTTTTATGTTGGGTTTATGAAGTTGATAGGCTATGCGCATTTCATGAAAGACCTCCCCTCCATCAACCAATTCTATATCACATTCTTCTGCCTGGCTATACCCATGCCATCCGACCCACTAGGTAGCTAAGGGGCTGTTTGAAAAGTAGACAACCTCTTACTATTACTCACAGCCGGACACGCCTCAGCATTTATTTCAGCACACCACGTATGAAGGCGAGAGCTTTCCTCGCCTCCTCATCAAGGTCCATGTTGGTGCTGAGATCGCGAAATAATTTGATATCTTCACCAACCTTTCCACCAGGCATCACAAACGGCTCCATAACCACATAGCGGTTGTAGTCTATCTTTCGCAGAGCTGCCCCAATCTCAGTCCACGGGATATGCCCATAACCAGGTGGCATACGGTTGTTTTCGCCAACGTGCAGGTGCCCCAATTTTCCACCTGCCCTTACGATGGCATCATCAATAAAATCTTCTTCGATATTCATGTGGAATGTATCCAGCATGACTCTTGCGTTCAGGCTGCCCACCGCATCCACATACTCAAGCGCTTCCTCGCAGGTATTCAACAAAAACTGCTCGAAGCGGTTGACCACTTCCATGTTGAAGAACACCTGATTATCCTCAGCAGCCTTGATTGCTTCTTTCATGTTAGTGACACTGCGGTCAAAATAAGGCCGCCTGTCTGTCTCTCCAGCCGGTAATGTCGCAGGCCAACAAGAATACAGGATACCCCCTAATTGGCCGCCGCCCATCTTGCCAATAGCTGCAGCCATTTTCTTAAGATATGCGACACCTGCGGCGCTCACGGTCTTATCTTCAGACGCAATATTATATTTTGCTGGCAAGCCAATACAATAGGAGAGAGTGATATTCTTCTCATCCGCGTGAGCCTTGAGGCTTTTTCGCTCTGCGCGGGTCATGTTGGCGATGGTACCACCGTTTACTTCAAGGATATCAAACCCGAGGTCAGCTATTTTATCCACGAAGGGATGAAAATCCGCATCCCATTCATGCGTCCAATATGCATAATAAATTCCAATCTTAATCATAAAATTTACCTATTTAGCGTTGAACAGGATTTCACGGAAGAAGCTCATCATCGCCATGCCGTCACCTTGTTTGATCAATGCATCCAGCTTCTCCACCCTTATTTTCTCAATGAAGTCATACATGGCTTGAATCCATTTCAGGCTTTCCAGCACTGTCTGAGAAGGGTCTGTGCGGTAGGGGAAGATATCGACAGAATGCCAACCTTGATAGTTGGTACGCACCAGCCAATAAACAAATTCAACATATCCCAGGAAATGCACCGAGCCAAAAGCCATATCGCTATCTGAGTCAGCGTAATTATCGTTCATATGAAGGTGGAACAGCTTCTTTTCACGCTGGGCTAAAGACACCACCGCCGCCAGATTCTCGTGCCCATACAGCGAATGCCCGATATCCAATGTAAGCCCGACATTCTCACGCCCAATGTCACGAGCTAACATCATCACTTTTGCAGGGGTATCGATGAAAGAAAAGGAACGCGGTTCAAACGGTTTAGGCTCAAGACCTAGCTGGATCTTTGGGTTATAATCCGCCAGCTCTTGCATTCCTTTGACCCACCAATCGTACATCTTCTGATAATCCACCTCGAAGTAATAATCCCAACCATCCTGTCCTGGCCATTGACCGACATAGGGGCAATCTAGCTCCGCGGCCAGGTCAATCGCTTTCTTTACCAGGTCGATGGCTTTCAAGCGGATATGTGCATCGGCTGCGCCCAGAGAGCCTTTATAGAATTCTTCGCTGTAAGTTATTGGTAGGATTGCAACAGTCTGTAAATTGTTGTCTTTCAGTACAGCCTTGACTTCCTTCTTGTTACCATCATTAACGCAAACCGGACCATCACCCATGTGCAGTTCTACACCCTGAGCGACGCCCTGTTTGCCACAGGTCTCGATCATTGCAATCGAATCTTTTTGAGTCCCACCGTAAGACGTGAAACGGTCATTCGGAGTGTTATAGTTCGATAGAATAACAGATAGTTTTGGCTTTGCCATTGTATACTCCTCCAAAAATTTAATATTGAAAATAGTGATTTTTCATCGCACCAGCATCCCTGGCACGAGTATCGGGCCTTTTTCCGTCTCCACTGAGATCGTTGGCCAATGGTCACTCAGTGAAACAATCTCGAAGCCTTCGGTGGTCAGGATCGAAAGCCCTTCCACCTTAGCCCCACGGATCGTCGTAAACCATGAATATGGTTGTAGCAATCGGATCATGTTGTCCGTTTGGTTCTGGCTCATATCAACAATCTCATAGCCAGTTGGTCCACCTTGAAAATGGTAGTTCTATCCATCTGGATAACCTAATTCAGTATATCACCTCTTCTGAAGCTCGAGATTTTTGAGAATTTTAACCCTTCCCTTAATTTTTAGAAAATCCTCCTCTCAGTCGCTGCAGCTGCGTGATCCGTAAAGCTCCAATTAGTGGTGACGGGATCGCTACTGCCCTGCAGCAGACTCAGACCAACCTGGCAGTGATCAACGAAAAACTTGCCCATTTGGAACCTGCCACCCAGGCTATCCAGAACACTTTGACCGGGGAACTAGCCAAGGTGCAGCAAGGATAAGCCGCCTTGAATTCGATCGTCCAGGCCATGCAGGACGAACTCGACGGGAGATTCGCAAAGGCACTCACCATGCTCGCTAATTCGGGCTAAGATATGCGTGAGCAGCAGATCGGCAAGGCCTCGAGCAACCTGATCAGCCTGCAGATTCGCACATCATTAAGTACGCCGGCATTGAGTGGTCCGGAAGCGCTTGAAGAGACAAAGGTATAAGCCTTCTCGTCTCTTTTGTTCTGCTCCTGCTTGGATGAGTAGGTCAAACAGCTGGAACATCCTGATAAGATACGAATTCTTGGGGGGTCTATTACAGAACTGTAGGGAATACAGCCGTTTCAAGATGAGATTTCATCGGAGCAGATACTGCGCACGCCGACCGATTGAGTAAGAGCAGCCCCCTCCCCTACCGCGTGGAGATCTATGGGGATAGAGATTGGGTGTTCTTTTTGATAGGAAGTTCTATTTCTATTTGAGCAAGGATAAAAATAGGCTATGCGCATTATATCTCCCCCCTACCTATAAATCAGATGCGTCACTCATTTAGCCTGGCTAAGCCGCGGGAGGCGATCAAAAACCCTCAAGCACGATCTTACCCTTTGTTTTGCCGCTCTCGATTAGTTCGTGTGCACGCTTCAAGTTGTCCGCATTGATGCGTCCAAAATGTTCACCGAGGGTAGTGCGGATCACGCCGTCGTCAACGAGATCGGCCATTTCACAAAGCAGACGGTGTTGAGCGACCATATCAAGCGTAGCATACACCGGGCGCGTGAACATATATTCCCAATACAAGGAAATGCTCTTACGGCGGAGCAATCCAATGTCGCTCTGCCCCAGGTCATCGATCAGGGCAAATTTGCCCTGCGGTGCAAGCAACTCGACGATTTCAGGATAATGCAGCGGAGTTTGGGTCAGGCTGGCGACGTGGCTCAAATGCGAAATACCGATGCGCCGTAACTCATCTGGAAGCGGCTGGCTGTGATCGATGACGTAATGCGCACCATGCGACAGTACCCAATCCGCGGTTTCTTTGCGAGAGGCCGTTCCGATTACGGTCATATTTGTCAGCCTGCGAGCCAGCTGTGTGAGGATCGACCCCACACCGCCTGCCGCGCCGATGATCAGAAGAGATTCTTCGGTAGGATACTTACCCGGCATTACACCGAAACGCTCAAACAACAGCTCCCATGCCGTGATCGTTGTTAGCGGCATAGCTGCGGCTTCGGCGAATCCCAGCGAAATGGGTTTCTTACCGACGATGCGCTCGTCAACCAGCTGTACCTCTGAGTTGCTACCCGGCCTGTCGATGGAGCCTGCATACCAGACCGCATCCCCAGGCTTGAAAAGCTGTGCGTCCGGGCCAGTCTTCAGTACGATTCCTGCCGCGTCCCACCCCAATACTTTTACTCCCTCGCCGTCTCGGGGAGCGGAACGCTTACGGATTTTGGTGTCGACCGGGTTGACCGATATTGCTTTCACCTGCACGAGCAAGTCCCGCCCCAACGGTTCTGGATCGGGAAGTTCGACATCGATCAGTGAATCTGCTTCGGTTATTGGAAGTGACTGGCGATACCCGACAGCTTTCATAGGTGCCCTTCCTAACTTTTCTAAATAAGTAATAATACAATTCTTGCAAATCCTGTTCCGATTTTTCCCGGGTCATAACCACATAAAGACATTTTCACGCTTTTCTGTCCATTATATCTTATACTCTATTTCCGCAAATCGAAACCGGATCTCGCCATCAATTCTCAATATAGCAAAGCTGGGGAGATGCGAGAAGTAAAAAAGAGAAAGCCGGTTCTGTTGAAAAGCAGTTGAAGGACTCAGGTAACTATTACCGAGATTCCATGTCGAAATCATTTTGCCATCAATTTCGCCCAAATCGGGAGAAAACTTTGGCTGAGCCATCTTAAGTGTAGCATTGTTTTTGCCATTTCCCAATGATTTTCGCAACTAATTGCTCAGAACCGAACATTTTGAAACGTTTTCATCGTCCCGATTAAATAGAAATAACAGTTTGGGGTATTTAAGAACGATCATTATGTCAGGCATTTTTCATACCCATCTTGATATGGGTATTTTGCCGGGAGCTTCATGACAATATATCTTACCGATCTGATAATTATCCCGGCAAGAGAAACATATTTCAAACAGAATGTCTTGATTTGCTTCCTGAATTCTGAAATGCCCATAAGATCGAATTTGAACAGCAAAAACAGATTGAATGAAAGCATCATCATTTGAAACACAGCCTCATTGGCCCAAAACGATTTCAATAATAGATGCCCTACTGCCATATCATACTTGGCTTCTTAGATGTAATTCTCAGCATTGTCACGCTTTTCGTAAGAAATAACCACTTTTTCTGAAGGGAGTTCAGTATTGGTTACAAAGAAAAAGTAATCGTATTCGTCGCCGTCTATGAGAGATAATTGCACCCTTTCTTTTTCTGGTTTCCCTGGCCTAGTCTGCCAGGACAGCCAATACCCGAGAGACTACAAATCTTCTGTCTTTGTCCCATGTGTTTTGTTTCGTAAAAAGTTCAGCCGTTTCCCTGCCCTCTTCACCTGTCACGAATAAAACCGATGAATCCATTACTTGAGATATAAGGGTTGGATATTCTTTGGCCTTGATCAATTACTTGCAACCCAGAGATTCGATCGTTTCAATAATTTCTTTATCAAAATAGCCGCTGTCCATTCGGAACATGATTTCCAACTCATCGGTTTTGATATTGGCAACGATCTCTTTGATCATTTCAGCTGCGCCATTGGCCGTATAGGTGTTGCCGCTTCTCACAAAGCCAGTGATGTATGCCTTTAGTTCTTCACAGAAGGCAAACTGGATGTTGTAACAAAGATTGCCAAGCTTTTTGGGATTATATCCCCTGGCAGTTCCTTCCTGATGACCTTCCACGTTGACTACACTGCTGTCAATGTCGATAGTGAAAGTACCACGAAGTGGCATGGATCTTAGTTTGCTTCGATCAAGCAGCTTTTTAAAGACTTTGAAAATAATATCTCTGAGCATTTGAGTTGTTTTATAGCTGAAGTTTCCCAAAAATCTGGATACCGTTTCTGGTTCTTTCACCGAAATACCAAACTCGTTGACCAGTGCATCCTCTTGCAGCAGTTTGAGCCGTTCCAGTTTATCAATTCCAATAAAGTGGCCGCAGAGCAGCGTTTTGACATGGTTCATCTTGATCGTGTTTGTTGATTCATTATCAAACACAAGGTCTTTGTCAATGAGTTCAAAGATACGATTGCCTTTGCATTTTCAAACAATAGAAATAAATCTGCTTTGGACGTCAGATTCCTGGCTGTAAAATCAATATTATTGATCACAATTCGTACTTCTTCGTGCTTGTTTTTTTCTCCTTCAAATTTTAACATGCAGGTTTTTCTTTCCCTTAATGGGTGAAAGTCAAACTTGACACAACTCCTGTGTTTTCAGACTGGAAAGGCAGGCTGACAATATTTTTAGGGAAAAGTGGGGGTAATGGTCTTGTTTTGGGTTCATATCTAGCACAATTTACCATTTTCTGGGCCCTTTTACCACCTGAGTAGGAGAATAAATTATGGTATATTTAACCGGGCTAAAAATGTTGTTATCTATGATTTTGCAACGTAGAATCCGGGTACTAGACCATGCGGGACGGTGTAATTAATCAAACAGGCAGATAGCTCAACCTTGGAAATCTCAAAACAGGGATGTGCGGAAATGCATCTCTGTTTTATTTTCAGAAAATGAACATGAACACCAGATCATTCACATTTGTGCCGGTTGGGCCGGGCTTGAGCAGGTCATCCAGAGCAGCAAAAAAGGAGTAGGAATCATTCCGGGAAAGAAAATCGTCCGGACTCAGAGCCAGCGCGACGGCGCGGTGAAATGTTTCGCCGGTGACGACCGCCCCAGCCGCGTCGGTGAGGCCATCCTCGCCATCCGTGGCCAGCGTGACCAGCATCACGCCGGGAAAGTCCGCTAATTTGGCCACGGCAGCCAGGGCCAGTTCGGTATTGCGCCCGCCTTTCCCCTTTCCCTGCAGGGTAACTGTCGTCTCACCGCCTGCCACAATACAGGCCGGGCGCGGGGCCGGCTTGCCGTTCTTTTTGGCCTGACGTAGGAAGGTACCAAGTTCAAAGGCAGCCTGGCGCGCTTCGCCCTGCAGGTTGGTGCGCAAAAGAAATGGATGGAATCCCTCCGTCCTGGCCTGTGCCAGCGCAGCCTCGGCAGCCAGCAGGCCGCTCCCCACAACTACATTCTGAACCTTCTTGAAGATGGAATCGCCCGGCTTGGGAGTTTCCCGGGCCTGTTCCAAAGCGGCCAAAATGGAGGCGGGGACTTTACTGCGCAATCCATATTTTTCCACCAATGCCAGTGCATCGGCGCGCGTGGCCTGGTCGGGGGCAGTCGGGCCGGAGGCGATCGCTTCGAGAGGGTTCCCAACCACATCCGAGAGGATCAGGCTGACAATGGTAGCCCCATTCGATAAACGTGCCAACCCGCCACCTTTTATCCGCTCCAGGCGGCGGCGCAGGAGATTGATTTCGTCTATGCGCGCCCCACATGCCAGCAAAACAGCTGTAAGGGCCTGCATATCCTCCAGAGAAACGCCCTCCAGTGGGGCAGTAAGCAGGGCAGAGCCGCCGCCGGAGATCAAGCAAAAGAGCAGGTCGTTCGGGCCGTGCGTGGAGATGAATTCAAGCGTTTTTTGACCCGCTGCCAGGCTGCGCGCGTCCGGGACAGGGTGGCCGCCGGCGAGAATGGTAAATCGGGATGCGGGGATGGCAGGTGCATGTTTGGTAATGACCAGCCCGGCATCCAGGCGACCTGCCAGTATCTCGGCCAGGCGTGTGCTCATCGCGACCGAAGCTTTCCCAATTCCCAACATCTGCACGCTCCGGAAATCTGCCAGGTGATATTCACGCCCGGCAACGTTCAGAATATCGCCGGAGCGGCGGATAAAGCGTTCCACCGCCGCACCCGGTTCCACGGCATTTATGGAGGCGGCGAGGATGCGGGAAATCGATTCACCCTCCCGGGCCAGGCGCAGGCTGGCGGTACGGAAAGACTCGGCAGAAAACATGTTCCTATGATAGCATTAAAAAATATCCAAGCCCAGAGTTTTCGCAGCAATTCTTAATATAGCAAAAAAATGGGGAGATGTGAGAAGCAGAAAAGATAAATCCGGAGTTGTTAGAATGCAGACTGTGTGCATGCCCTATTCTAATTTCAATCCTTTCAATCCCCCCAACCATAAAAAACCTGCGGTCGATTGGTCTGCAGAGGCTCGAAGCCCATCTACATGCCGTCCAGGCAGTATCCTTGGAATGCAGGATGAATTGGACGGTAGGTTTGCCAAGGCGCTAACCATGCTCTCAAACAGCCGGGATGATATGCGCGCCCTGATTGGGAAAGCGAATACCGGACTTACCTCTCTCCAGCTCGGAGTACCCCAGTCGGCCGCCCTACCAGATCAGGCCAATCAGTAAAAGGAGCCATTTTTTATGAGTAATAATATCCAATTCCCCCATAAATCACCTTTCGAGGAAATCAAGCGCACCGACCCAGATACCGGGGGCGAGTTCTGGTCGTCCCGCGACTTTTACAAGGTGCTGGGATATACAAGTTATAAATACTTCGAACCGGTCATCAAGAAAGCCAAGCTGGCCTACCTGAACAGTGGACATAAAATCGAAGATCATTTCATGGAGTTGCATGATATGATCAAAATCGGCAAAGGCGGACAGCGACAAGTTGAGACCGTTCTCATGTCGCGGTACGCCTGTTATCTGGCCATACAAAACGCCGACCCAAAAAAAGAAATCGTAGCCCAGGGGCAAACCTACTTCGCGGTGCAGACCCGGATACAAGAAATCCAGGAAGCGGAACTTGAGGACGATCGGCGGTTTCATTTGCGGGACGAGATCCGCCACCATAACACCCAGCTGGCCGGTGCCGCCAGGAACGCCGGCGTGGTCGAACCGGTAGACTACGCAATATTCAAAAACCACGGCTATATGGGATTGTACTACGGCTTGAAAACGGCCGACATCCACAAGCACAAAGGTCTCAAACCGAGCCAGAAGATCCTGGATCATATGGGCAGCGCTGAACTGGCCGTAAATTATTTTCGCGCAACCAAGGCAGAGGAGAAGCTCCGGCACGATGGTGTAAAGGGGAAAGCAGCCGCGAATGCCACCCATTTCACTGTGGGTCGGGAGGTACGAGAGACCATCAAAAAGCTCGGCGGTACGATGCCGGAGGATCTGCCGATTGCCGACAGTATCGAGAAGATTGATGCCAAACGCAAGAAACGGCTCTCTGGAGAAGAACATATTAGATGAAGAGAAGGGGTTGCCACTCGAGAATGAATAATTACGCTTTCTATTGTACACTTACCAACCTACAGGAATGGAGATATTTACATGGGATTAAATGACCTCACTGGAATTTTGACCGCCCGCCGGCATGGAACTCCTCCGAAGATCGTCGTAGGTTTCCCGATTTGCCGGGACGGAGATGATCGCAGCCTGGTTTGGATACGTACTTCAAATGGTAGGACGTTCCTGGGCGGCCCGCGCACGGTCCAGCTGCCTTGCTAGGAAACAACGAAATACAGGTCCCCGGATTCCGGCGGTTTCCGATACCGATCTCCCATCCCTATCCCCTAATGGGGACTTTGCTCTGACTAAGGAGATCGAAACGATTTGGAAATTATATTCGCCTAGCTGATGTCCTTTTCTGTTGCTTCGACATAATCTAAAAGCCCGGTTTATTATCGGCCATCGGCAGAGGCTCTTCAACTTTACCCCGGGCTTTGTCATATTCGGCAAGATCTTCACGTGACATGGGCTGGTCGTTATCGTCTTTTATACCGCGGAAAAACTCGCTGAGATAGCCCTGATAAACTGGCGTTACCATACTTGAAAGCATGGCAACTGCTCTCTCTTGCCAGCCATCCCCAGGCAGATAATCCTCCGGATGTGCGCCAATCACTTCCCGGATCAGCGCTGTGATGCGCTCCGGATTGGGACGCTTCAGGGGTTTTACTTTCAGCGCTGTTGGCGGCTGCCAGGCGTAATTAACGCGGGCGCGTAACCAGCAGTGCAAGGTGGGAAGGTCAAGCGTAGTGATACCAAAGCGGGCCGTTGATGACAGCGTGTCTCTGATCAGGACTGCATCTTCCGGGTCGGGCGAGAAAAATGCCTGTGTGGATGTATTCGCTAAAAGCGCCTGCACCACAGGCTCAAAACCATCTATGGTTTTTAGCATAGATAGTGACTGTGCAAGAACAAACATGCGCGCGCCGAACTTGGCGCCTTCTGACAACATGGATTCCAACCGCATTCCCCCACCTATCTCTTGCGCTTCGTCAATCACGAAATAGTAAGGAATTTGTCTGACCAGCGTAGCACTGCGATAAGCAGCATCAAAGACGTTGTAAACAACGCCGGCAGTCAGTCTGGCTCCCTCCTGCCCCATGCTGCCAGATGGCAGCCTCAAGACCACCCAGGCGCGTTCGTCGATCCATTTTTCCAGGTCAACAAATGAATCCTGGTGCATCGCAGCAAATAACCATGGCGAAAGCTGAATATGCATCACTTTGGATAATACTGGTGAAATCACCTCAGTAACCCAACCCTGGTCCCATTTTTTGCCTTCACTGCTAAATTGTCCCAGCAGGGCATCCAGGGCCAGAGAGCCCATGCGTTCTACTGGTGGAAGGTATTGAAGGGCATCGTGCCGCCATTTGTCATTGAATGCAGCAAAAACCACGTGGAGCAAGCCCATTTTGTTTTCCGGATGGTTTGCATTCCAGGCGTGGGCGATACGAAACAAAGCCAGCAGAGCTGCCTGCATACGCGGCCCCCAATAATCATCCCAAATCCTGCGGCCGATCTGTACGAGGGCATTCCCGGCCCAAGTGAAATTTGGGATTGCCAGCAAATTCAATGGGATAACTTCCGGCTGGTCCGGGGTAATTATCCGCAAGCGTCGGATGGCTTCTTTGCGGAGTTCATCTGGCAAATCGTCTACTGCCTGGAGAAAACTGTCCGATAGCGACTGATGCGGGTCTGCCAAAAAAATTCCCGGGGCTTCTGGGCCGCGCTCAATGAGTTGCTCTAAGAGCCCAAACATGAAGGACGATTTACCCGTGCGGCTACCCCCAGTGGCTAAGCCGTGACCGTCCGGATCCACGCCTATTTCTTCGCCGGTGGATGGGCTGGTGCCAATTTTGAACTTTGCCTCAACGAGAGGACGCGATGGGGGTGGTGCAGGAACGTCCTGAATGGTGGTACGATCAAGTGAGCCACTCCCCTCCCCCATTTCTGGTGGAGAAACCAGCGCGGCAATTTCGCTAACCGGTAAGGGCATAGACATGGCCCGAATATTCGGCCATTCGGCCGGGAGAGCCACCCACCGGCTATTGCCGCCCAATAAAGAAATAGATTGCGGAGACGTGCCGCTGACGGCAAACGATACTCTCAGCAAGGTTTCGTTGACGCGCTTCTCGATGATTTCTTTTGGGATGGAACGCCAGTACATCCAGTCGAGCATTCCAAGCGTACCAACAACGGCAAGCGATCCACCTCCAATGATTCCACCTGCAGCGAGCAGGGGGGGCATCCATCCTGCTCCAAGCAGACCGCCGCATCCGGCTGCGACAATAGCCCCAATAATCAGAACAACGCGTAAGAAACCAAGTCGTATTCCCCAGGGGTTTGGGGTGCCTTTGTCGCTTACGCCTGACTCGGTTCCGTACGAATAGGACACCAGTGTTCGAAGCCTTTCTTGAAGATGCTTCTCTTTACCCAAGAGCCATATGCGCATGCTGGCCTGCTGCCCAGGTTGGAGTCCGGTGCGCAACTGTCCACCGATTGCCAGCATTGGGTCTGCGTTCAGGTCGCCCATAACCAAATTGGGGATGCGCGACCTGGTTCGCAGAGCGACCACAGGGAGTTGACCGGTTTGCGGATCTGTTGGAATTTTCTCCCAGCGGGATTGCTGATGGGTCATCGAAGCCCATGCATATACCGCCCCTAAAGCCCTTTCAGGTGGCGTGTACAAGCGTATCTTGATGCCATCCGTCGTTGTGAATATCTCGATGGCAACCGGTGCAGGAAGCTGGCTCAGCCATGCTGATATCTGTTCCCGGTTGCGTGGCAGGGGGAGAGGCGGAAGGCGCAGTTCCCATGCTTCCCATTGTCCATGGCATAAAGGGCATTGGGAATCTGTGCTCGAGAGCGTGCACCCACACTTTTGGCACTGAATAGTCATGGTTGTTGTCTTGCTTCGGTGACTACTTGACCGCCCCTAGTTGTTTCCAAAACTCAAGCCAATTCTTTGGAATGACAACCAGAACGGGGAACAACGCGCCGCGTCCACCAGATGGTGCGGCCAGGAAGGTATGTGGAGGTAAGCGAGATACCTGATCTGCGTTACGCCTTGCCTCTGCCTGTGCTATCCCCATCGATCGAAAGAAAGCAAAGGCTTCTTCCGGACCGATGCGACCGATGAAAACAGTAGATGCCATGCTGAGAGAAGAAGGATTCTTTACAAGGTCTTGCGGCATGTGTGTGATAAGCGTGACGCCAATGTCGCGCTTGCGGGCGCGCCGTCCCAGCTCATCGAGAAGGTCAGCGAAGGGTCCGCTGCGTAGTAAACGCCAACCTTCATCAATGAAGATATCCATAGTGGTCTTGCCCACAGTGACTACGTTATATAAAAACCAGGCCATGACGGAATGAATAATGCCTCGATTTTCCTCCCGCAGAGTAGAGAGGTCGAAGTTGACCCATTGTCCAGGATTAATCGCCGTACCCAACAAAGCATTGGGACGATCAAAAAAGCCTTCCCACAGCCCACCATGCATATATGGCCTCAGCAAAGCCATGGGAGCGGCGGCATTGGGATCATTCAATGTCCCCAGGCTGTCTACCAGATCGGCAATCGACATATCCCCTGGATTGCGTGCCCATCGGTGCTGTACTGCTTCATGTAAGACAGCCTGAATACCGGGCGTGACTCCTTCTGCTCCTATCAAGGTTGCGATAAGAAATTTAACAGCTAATAGCATTTCAGATGCGTTCTCCGCCTGCAAGGGATGAAGCAAACATGTATCGGGATCGTCAGGCACGCATGCAGGAACGACTCGCCCTCCCATCGCGGCACATAGTGAATTATTTTCGCCTTCTGGATCAATGGAAAGGATCGTGCGCCCCTGCATCAATCTCTGCAGCATGATCCATCGCAGTAAGGTTGTTTT
>JBEKCT010000003.1:0-57712 GCA_050014715.1 Anaerolineales bacterium
CAAATAATCAAATCTGGCGAGATCATTCAGACAAAAAGGCAACCATTTGAAATTTAATCGTTCTGCGGGTATATTGCTGCATCCGACCAGTTTGCCGGGTGCTTATGGGATAGGCGATCTTGGTCCGGCTGCGTACGCTTGGCTGGATTGGCTGGCCGGCTGCGGCTGCAAGCTCTGGCAGGTGCTGCCACTAGGTCCGACTGGCTTTGGGGATAGTCCCTACCAATGCTTTTCAGCCTTTGCCGGGAACCCATACCTGGTCAGTCCGCAAGTATTGTTGGAGCAGGGGCTGTTGAGCAGCGAAGATCTGGCGGACATGCCGGCCTGGGATGAGCAGCGGGTGGATTTCGGACGCTTGTATCTTTGGAAGCCGGCCTTACTGGAAAAGGCTTTCGGGCACTTCTCGGCGAAACCGGGGGATCTCCAGGCCGAATTTACGGCATTTTGCACTGAAAATGCCAATTGGCTGGAGGATTTTGCGTTATTTATGGCCATCAAGGAAACACATGGAGGTGGTTCCTGGGACGGCTGGCCGAAGAACCTGCGCTTGCGCGAACCGTCCGCCCTACAGGAAGCACGCGCCTCACTGGCACCCGCCATTATCCGTTTTTCGTTTTACCAATTTCTCTTCTTTCGCCAATGGAAGGTGCTACGCGCATATGCAAATGAAAAGGGCGTGCAAATCATTGGCGATATTCCAATTTTCGTTGCCAATGATTCGGCGGATGTATGGGCCCATCCCGACCTGTTTCACCTGGACGAAGATGGCAAGCCGACGGTCGTGGCGGGGGTACCACCGGATTATTTTTCACCGACGGGGCAGTTGTGGGGCAATCCGCTTTACAACTGGGAAGTCCACCGGTCAGGCGGGTATGCCTGGTGGCTGGAGCGTTTGGACGCCGCGCTTAAACTTGTGGATATCTTGCGTATAGATCATTTTCGGGGTTTTGCCGGCTACTGGGAAATCCCAGCCGGGAACCCGACAGCCGAAATCGGACGGTGGGTTAAAGGCCCAGGAGAGGACTTCTTCAAGGCAGTCCAGTCCAACCTAGGCAGCCTGCCGATCCTGGCCGAAGACCTGGGCGTCATCACGCCAGATGTAATCAGGTTGCGGGACAAGTTCGGCCTGCCTGGAATGAAAATTTTGCAATTTGCCTTTTCTGATCCGGATAATCCCTTCCTGCCGCATTCCTATTTGCAAAATTGCGTGGTCTACACCGGTACGCACGATAACGATACTACGCGCGGCTGGTACGAGTCTGCACCTGAAGTAGAGAAGGATTTTGCCCGGCGTTATTTGCAATCGGACGGAAACCGGTTTGCCTGGGATCTCATCCGGGCGGCCTGGAGCTCTGTGGCTTTTTTTGCCCTGGCACCTTTGCAGGATTTGCTGGACCTGGGGACGACCGCCCGGATGAATTATCCTTCTCGCCTGGGCAGAAATTGGGAGTGGAGAATAAGCAATCGAGTTTTGAATGATGAGTTGCAAGGCAGGGTGAAGGAATTAAACTGGCTGTACCAGAGGTAAAAAAAACCCTAACAGATTCCTGAAACTTCACGGCAGGAGTTATGTTGCATTTTATCATTGGTATTCTGATCTTTGTTTTAACTCTGGGCGTGATCATGTTACGCCCGTATCGCATCTCCGAGGCATTGGCGGCAGCAGCAGGGGCGGTATTGATGCTGATCGGCCGTTTTCTACTGCCTGGCGAAGCCATCCTGCTTCTCAAAGGCGAGTGGAATATCTATGGCTTCTTCTTGGGTTTGATGACCATTTCGGCGATTGCCGAGCAAGCAGGAATTTTCGAAGCCATGGCCAACCAGACCGGTCGCATGGCCAAGGGCAGCGCTCGCAGGCTTTTCCTGTGGGTCTTCCTGGCCGGAATGCTCCTGACCGCCTTTCTCTCCAACGACGCGACCGCCCTTATTCTAACACCCGCGGTATATGTCCTGGTCACCCGGCTGCGCCTGCCCGTTCTGCCTTACATGTTTGCCTGTACATTTATTGCTGACACGGCCTCCTTCCTACTTCCGGTCAGTAATCCCATCAATATTTTGATTCTGGACAGTTTTGGCGGGGGCCTGGGGATTTTCATGCACTATCTGTTCCTGCCGGCGCTGTTCTGCATCGTTTTGAACATTGGCATCTTTTTATTTCTGTTCCGGAAGGACTTACGCCTTAAATACAAGATGAGCGATCTGCCTGCCACCCGACCACCCGACCAGGCGTTTTTTCGCTTCACCCTGGCTGCTCTCGGCGTGATTGGTGTGGGATTCGTGTTGGGCTCTTCTTTTCAAGTACCGCTTTCGCTGGTGGCTCTGGGTGGAGCGGTCGTGCTCCTGTTCGGAGCCTGGCGATTTAGGCAACTTGAGTGGAAACGCCTGCGCCATGAGATATCCTGGTCGCTATTCATTTTTATCAGTGGAATGTTTTTGGTCATCCGGGGCGTCGAAAACCTGGGCCTGACCAGCAGTTTTGGAGCCGGGCTGGCCGCGCTGGCGGGATCCAGTCCGCTCCGGGCTGTGCTTCTCACTGCCGCCGGCTCTGCCCTGGGAGCCAATCTGATCAACAATGTGCCCATGGCACTGGTCATGATCTCAGCCTTGCGCGGCATGGTAACTACCGGTTCGTCACACCTTGGGCTGGTGTACGCCGCCATCCTAGGCTGCGACCTGGGACCCAACCTGACTACCGTGGGATCATTAGCCACCATGCTCTGGCTGCTGATTCTGCGTCGCAAAGGCCTGGAGGTCTCGTCGGTGGAATACACCAAGCTGGGTATCCTGGTAGTGCCAGTGATGGTCCTGGTTGGAGCTGTCTTAATCTGGCTGCGCTGGTAAAAAGCGTTAATTAACTCAGGAGATGGAAGGATGAACATTTTATGTGCGATCGGATTGAGGGATGGGCCAGAAGTGGTCCGCCGGGTACTTGGAACAACCGGTGCTGATCACGACCTTTACCTGCTGCACGTCATCGATACCGGCCCGCGGCGCGTTCTGGAAGAATTCTTGCACGGGCCGGGCATGCTGCACCGCCCACCCGTAGCCTCGCCCGGGCATGAGCGCCCCATTGACGAAGCCGAACTGGCGGCTGGAAATGCCGCTCTTGAAGAAACCCGCCAGGAAGCGGCACAGGCCGGATTCCGATTTCAGACCGAATTGCTGCATGGCAAACCTGAGCAGCTAATTATCAAGATGGCGCAAGACTGGACATGCCAACTCATCGCCATCCAGGCAAGCCAAGGAACACAAGGCTGGCCCCAGATAGGTCCGGAATCGGTGGGTCATATCGCCCGATTCGTCCTCGATCACGCTGCTTGTGATGTGCTTTTACTTCGCCAAGTGGATAAGTCCAAGTAATATTTTCAGATAACAATACTAAATCTCAATATCGCCGATGAATTGAAGTAGCTGTATTGGAGCAGGAGGATTGTGGAACGCATTTTGCCCGCCATAAGGAGGTGGATCATATGGATACTAATAGACCTGCGAATACCGGTCCTATTTATTATGGAAACCTCTCCGAGGCGGAATTGGTTTCATTTTTCCAATCACAATATCCCGGAAGTGCCACTGGTTGCGGCCCATTTTCCATAGCGATGGCGGCCAACCTGTGCAACCGTAATCAGCAAGGATCAAATTTTCTGGGGACGGATGTACAAGCCATTCTTGAAAGGAAATGCTTAAAGCTGCTTGGATTCGGAATGCCGACCTGGCTGAATTATGGCAGAGCACTGGAAAGTTTTGCACACAGGCCGGTGGAGCATAAGAGGAAGGCATCCATCGATGACCTGGAGCAAGCCATATCCATTAATAAAATCGTGATTGTGGCATTGGCGTGGCAAACGACCTGGGAAATCCTGCGTGACCTGCGGCACGCCACGGTGGGCCATTACATGGTGGCGGTGGGGTTCGACAAGCAAAGAGGAGTGCTCATCTTCTTAAATCCAGGACTGGATTTAAAGGACGGTACTTCCCACTTGTACTCGATGACTTTCCTGGAATTCAATTCATTCTGGAATAAAAAGAGCAACCTGTTTGTCCAGGCAGGAACGATGTGGATGATTTCCCCATGAAGGAGGTTTAAAGATTAATTAGATTATTTCCGGTCAGGGGGAAACGGTGGGCTGCGGAGCGATATTTTCGTTATTGATGAAGCATTGGATGCCCGCCACGATGCCGTCAGCGATCACGGTCGGGTGACTGGTCAGGATGGTATAGTCTTCATACAGGAATCCGGCTTCGATGATGGCGGCCGTGGTGGATGGGTCGATCTCATTAAAGGCATGGTACTGGGTCATGTCGGGCGTAACGCTGTCATGGTAAGGCAGTCCGGTAATCCTTCCATATCGGTCGCGAATGCAGGAAACCAGGCGACTGGACAGGTTAGGGTCGCGGTTGGCGAGGGCGGCGGCAATTTTGAAACCGGTGGCCTGATCGTTTATATACTGGCAGGAATCATTATGGATCGATAAGAGGACAGCAGCCTTGTACCCATTCAAACGCGGGTCAAACTCCTGTAGCAGATCCACTTGATAGCCATAGGCGGTCAATTTCTGTTGCACCAGGGTGGCAATGGCCAGGTTGACCTGCTGCTCGGTGGTTCCGTTGTCGCAGACTGCGCCTGAGTCGTGGCCCCAGTGGCCGGAAACGATGCCGATGCGAATCTGCTGGGGTGTTGCCACCGGGACCACGGCTGCCTGCTGCGGGCTCGTATACTGCGCCAGCATGGTGTTGAAATCGGCATTCGAGAACAAGCTGGGTGAAAAGGCTGTGAACAGGGTGGCCAAAAGGATGGCAACGGTGATGGTGGTTTGCAGAACCTGACCGGTGCGAAGTTCTCTTTGGCGACGAGGCGGGGCGGAGGGTTTAAGAGTTGTCATATTTTTCAATAATAGAGTGGATAAAGACTATTTTACATAGGGGCTGATCAACAGACCGAGAATATAAGTGGTGACGGCTTCTCCCAATCCCACCAGGGTCATTTCCAGGCCGCTCTTCCAGGGGCTAAGCCCGGTGACGATCGTCTTGGCGGCGCCGATCAGGAAGTGCGCCAGGGTGCTGATGGCAAACGAAGCGATAATAGCCGGGTAGCCGCGCGTGAAGAAAAAGGGGATGATCGGGATGAATGCACCCAGGGCAGTTGACAGGGTGGCCGAGCCAGCCTCGAGCCAAGGATTGGAAAGGGCCTGATCGGTAAAACCCAATTCTTCGCTGGTCAAAGTCCGCAGGGCCTGTTCGGGTTGGGCCACCAGGCGCATTGCCAGGGTATTGGCCTCCTCTTCTGGCACGCCCTTAAGCTGGTAGAACAGCGAAAGCTCTTCCATCTCCTCGTCCGGATGGGTCTCCAATTCGCGCCGCTCGCGGTCAATCTCGGCCTGGTTCACCTCCCGTTCGGCCTTGCTGGCCAGGTAGGCACCCGAGCCCATCGAGAGGGCCGAGGCCAGCATGCCCGCCAACCCAGCCACCAGTACAGCCGGCCCACCGGCGGTGGCACCCGCCACCCCCGAGACGATCCCGAAAACGGATCCCAACCCGTCATTGGCCCCATAGATGGCCTGCCCGATCCAGCCGCCGCCGCGTTTATGCCAGGACTCACGATGCAGGATCATGTCCAGGCGTCCTTGCGGGGTGGCGGCGGTTTCAGCAGTCGTACCGGCCTTGTGCATCAAGCGGCCATGGCCCTGCTCATCCTCCCGAACGGCCTGGATGGCTTCGCCATCGGCAGGGCTGAGGGCCAGCTCCAACAGGTTGCCGTACTGCTGCTCATCCTTCTCTTCGGCATTTTCAATCTGCTTGAGGGCATTGTCTGTCCCGCTCTGCACCAGGACCCAGCGCCACAAGCGCTGGCGTATGGATTCCCGGTCATCGGGCAGGGGAGAGTTCAGTTCTTTAAGCCGGTTGGCCCAACGGTCGGCATGACCCTGTTCACTTTCGGCCAGTTTTAACAATACTTTCCGGCGGGCTGGATTTTTTTCGTGACGGGCCAACTCCTGGTAGATGCGCAGGCCGGTCTGTTCTGCCAGCCAGGCACGCTGCAAGCCCCGAATGAAATCTTCTGATTGTGTGGGTGTCATGAGTTTCTCCGTCTTTAATTATAAGACAAACCTCTCCCTGGGCAGGAAACGATCGATTTTTTACCCTGCAATGTTACCACCGATGGGTTTTGTTTCCATTGAGATTTGCGAGGAAAAGCCAGGGCAATCGCATATGGGATGATCGAACTATTTATTAGGCGTGTCATTGCATGCACTGAGCCGCGGGCACACATGCCAAGAGCGGTGCTTGTTTGCCGGGAGCAATCGCCTTGTAGACCAGGAGGTTGCTTCCCCACGGATGCCGGGCTGACGCCCTGACTGCAATTACACAATACATGCAATACGATCGCCATGCCGGCTTTTGTTTTCTCAAAGTAATGGCCAGGAGGACAGGCACCCCACAAACTGCAAGCAAAATAAACTATTGAGACTTTATCTCAATATTGACAACAACCAGGTATTGCGGTAAACTCGCACACTATTGATACAAAGTACCAATAATAGAGCATGGTAAATGTACGGAGCCAGCAATGTTTTGGAAATCTTCTTTGCAATTTGTACTGGTTGGCGCAATCCTGACCGCTTTCGGATTAAGCGCTTGCGGAGGAGCAGGATCCAGCAGTCCTGCGAGAAGCGAATTTTCCGGCGCGCCAACGATTGCGGTTGTGGCTGCCGAGAATTTCTACGGCAACATCATTCAGCAACTGGGGGCCGGGCATGTTTCGGTGGTCAGCATCCTCTCGGATCCAAATATCGATCCGCACGAATACGAATCCAGCGTCCAAAATGGAATCGCTGTCAGCAATGCTCTACTGGTCATCCTGAACGGGGATGATTATGACACCTGGATGGAAAAGCTGCTGGCGGCCTCCCCCAACCCGAAGCGGATCGTCCTGGAGGGGGCAGACATGGCCAATCACAAACTGACCGACAACCCGCATGTCTGGTATGGCATCGACAACATCCAGGCCATTGCTGCGGGAATCACGGCAGCATTGGAGAAAATCGACCCGGCTGACCAGTCTGCATTCGAGGCGGCAGCGATTATATTCGACCAATCCCTGGTGCCAATCCAGCAAAAGCTATCTGAATTGAAGTCCAAATATGCCGGTACGCCGGTGGGGTTGACTGAAACGATTTTCCTGTACCAGACCGGACCGATCGGCTTGAACGTTCTGACTCCCTTTGCGTACGAAAAAGCAATTGCGGAAGGGAACGATCCCCCGGCCGATACGGTGGTAATCACCAACAGCCAGATCAACCAGCGGCTGGTTAAGGTCTTGATCTACAATGTGCAGACCATCACACCGCTTACCACCAACCTGCAAGAAGCGGCTTTGAAGAATGGCATACCGATTATTGCGGTTTCAGAGACGATGCCTGAGGGGAAGACCTACCAGGGCTGGATGCTGGACCAATTGAATGCACTCCAGAAGGCGCTGGGAGGTTAGGATGGAAACGCGCGACCCAGTAATTTCCCTGGAAGCCATCGAGGTCAAATTAGGCGGGATGCCGATCCTGCAGGATGTCTCATTGTCGATTGGACAAGGCGAGTTCATCGTCATCCTGGGGCCCAATGGAGCCGGTAAAACCACCCTGATCAAGCTGTTGCTTGGATTGGTGAAACCTTCTTCAGGGTCAGTGCGCGTATTGGGGCAGACGCCGCACCGCGGGCTGCGCGAGATCGGGTATGTGCCGCAGCGGAGGACGCTGGACGTCGAACTGGCATTACGCGCACGTGACCTGGTCGGTTTCGGGCTAGATGGGCATCGCTGGGGGATTGGGCTGCCCAGCCGCCGAAACAAGGCAAAGATCGACCTTGCACTGCAGGAAGTGGACGCCCTGCACTTGGCGAATGCTCCAGTCGGGCAGCTATCGGGCGGAGAACAGCAACGCCTGCTGATCGCCCAAGCGCTTATTTCCGATCCGCGCCTGCTGCTGCTGGATGAGCCGCTAGCCAACCTGGACCTGGCCCACCAGCAGGAAGTCGTTGCGCTGGTAGACAAAATCTGCCGCGAGCGCAGCGTAACCGTCCTGCTGGTCTCGCACGATATCAACCCTCTGCTTCAATTCACGGACCGGGTCATCTTTTTGGCGAACAACCATACCGCCATCGGTACGGTAAGTGAAGTGATTACCAGCGAAACGTTAAGCCGGTTATATGGTTCGACGGTCGATGTGATGTATGCAAAAGGCCGATATTTTGTGGTGGGCGCAGAAGTTTGATCCCCGCCTGCAATTCAATCTCTTGGAATCGATAAAGGAATAAAAGGTTCGGATGTTTGCTGTTTTTCAGTACCCGTTCATTCAGAACGCTTTCCTGGCCGGTTCGCTGGTAGCCATTACGACAGGCATCCTGGGATACTTTCTGGTCACGCGCGGGCTTACTTTTGCAGGGCATGCCCTTTCCAATATCGGGTTTGCAGGGGCAGCCGGAGCGGTCCTGTTGGGCATTACGCCAGTGGTTGGTTTGCTGGTTTCGACCGTGGGGGCGGCACTGGCTATCTCGGTGCTCGGCCGGGAGATACGCGAAAGGGATGTGGCCATCGGAGTAATCATGACCTTTACCCTGGGACTGGGTATCCTTTTCCTCTCACTCTATCATGGCTACGCCGAACAAGCCTACAGTATCCTATTTGGGACCATCGTAGGCATCAGCCGGAATGATGTTTGGGTGACGGCCGGGTTAAGCGTCGGATTAATGGCGGTCCTGGCTGTGGTCGGACGGCCCCTGCTCTTCAGTTCCTTCGATCCGGAGTTGGCCGAAGCACGCGGGCTGCCGGTGCGACTGCTGGGGAGCCTGTTCTTGGTCCTGGTGGCAGTGACCGTGTCGATTGCCATGCAGGTGATCGGGGTGTTGATGGTGTTCGCTTTGCTGGTCGGGCCGCCGGCGACTGCCATCCGGTTGGTTCAACGGCCTGCCAGCGCGATCGAGTTGTCAATTATTCTGGGGTTGGCTTACACCTGGCTGGGAATTATCCTGGCCGCCAATTCGAGCTGGCCGGTCAGCTTTTACATTACCACGCTGGCCTTTGGCATCTACCTGCCGGTGCGATACCTGGCAAAATATCGGATTGATAAGCAAGTCCAGCGTGAAAGAAGCTCCCACTTACAAATTGCCGCGGGGTCCCTTGAAGCAGAGGTTGTTACGAACGACAGACCATCTTTAGATTCAGCCAAGCCCATCAAAGGGCAGCGCCATGCTTGATTTATTCCAACACGATTTTGTCCGTAATGCTTTCCTGGCAGGAGGCGTGGTTGCCATCGTATCAGGACTGGTTGGATATTTTGTGGTACTACGCGGACAGGCCTTTGCATCCGAAGCCCTTTCCCATGTGGGATTTACGGGCGCTACGGCGGCAGCGCTGCTGGGGATCAACTCGCTGGAAGGGATGCTCTTCTTTACGTTGCTGGCAGCCCTTGGGATGGGTCTGCTGGGAAAACGACTGCGTAACCGGGATGTCGAGGTGGGAATGATTCTCACTTTTATGCTTGGCCTGGGCGTTCTTTTATTAAGTATCATCACCCGGAATGCAACTACGGCCGTAAATATTCTGTTCGGGTCGATCTTAAGCGTCACGCAGACCGACGTACTGGTCACCATCGCAGCCGGCCTGATAACGATCCTGGCATTGGGCGTACTTTTCCGCCCATTACTTTTCGCTTCCTTTGATCCGGAAATAGCCGAGGCGCGCGGTGTGCCGTCCCAGGGATTATCAATCCTGTTTATGCTCCTGCTGGCAATCAGCGTGTCCGAGGCCATGAAGGTGGTGGGGGTGCTGCTGGTGTTTGCCCTGCTGGTGGTACCGGCGGCGGCGGCCGAGCACCTGGCACACCGGCCTTTCTCAGCTATACTACTATCTGTATCTATCAGCCTGGTTTCCTGCTGGGGAGGCCTGGTCCTAGCCTTCGTGGGGCATTGGCCGGCCAGTTTTTATATCGTCAGCCTGACCTCCATTTTTTATTTTGTCTCACTGGGTCTTCGGGCCTTATTCTTTCCGCGCCGTTACAAGGAACCCGCCCATCCGAGCCGGGAAGTATTTCCTGAGGTGCCTAATGCCGGTTGAGCCGCTACCACCCGACCTGGAATGGTGTTGGATTCCCGAACAAATCTATTCCAATGAGATGATCGTATGGAATTAATATTTATGGAAATTATGGAAAAACCACAGCTGGCCTAATGGTATTGAATCGAATTTCGCCTGATTTAATGTATTCGTTTATGGAAAACCGTAAAATATGAAACCTGAAATTAATTCTACAAGCATATCTGAAAAAATCCGGGCTGCGTTCGAAGAAAAAGGACGGAGGAAAACGCAACCCAGGGACCGGATTGCCACCCGACTTGCTGAACTGGCCGCCAGTGGTCAGGATTTCAGTGTGGAGGAGCTCTGGCACGATGTGCAGTCGGTCGAGGCGGGCCTGGGTCGCGCGACCGTATTTAGGGCGGTCGAAATGCTGGTGACCATGGGATTATTAAACCGGATCGAATTCTCCGACGGAAGCCATACCTATCGGGCCTGCAGGGATGAACACCATCACCATCTCACGTGTAGAAAATGTCATCGTGTGGTGGACGTGGATATATGCATCCCGGATGACCAATTGGTTGCAATCGGGTACCAAACCGACTTCCACATCGAAGGACATTCCCTGGTTTTGTTTGGGCTTTGCCCGGATTGCAGGGAATGAGAGGGAGGGAAGAAACACCTGATTCAATGTGAATGGGATTCTCCGCTCGTTACCGGTCCAAGGTACGGACGGATGGCTCCCAGGTGCTCGCTGTACAAAGCAAATAATGTCGCGATCAGGGTCGATACCGGTACCGCTGCTACCAACCCCAGCGAGCCGACCAGTGTACGGACGATTTCCTCCGCGACCGAGGCGACGCTGATCAGATCAGCATAGTTTCCACGCTCCACTGCGAACAGTAACAATAATGGCAAAGCCACCCCGGTATAGGCCATGACCAAGGTATTAACCGTTGAGGCAACGTGGTCCTGGCCGATCCGGTAAGCGCTTTGATAGAGTTGACGAAACCCGAGCTCTGCATTGGCCCCATGCAGCTCGAAGACCGCCGAGGCCTGCGTAATGATCAGGTCATCCAATACACCCAAGGCGCCCAGGATGATCCCGCCTAAAAGCAAGCCGCGCAAGTCGATCGTTATTCCGGGCACCTGGATCAGGTAGAGAGCCTCCTCGCTGCCTCCCCCGGTCAGGAGGGCAATCTTTACAAACGCCCAGGCAAGGACACTGGTAAGGATCAAAACCACCAGAATCCCGATCACGGCTGCATGCGTTTTTATATTCCAGCCATACGTCAGGTAGAGAGTTATCACCAGGATGATCATTGATCCGATGATGCTCACCCGCACCGGGTCCTCCCCATGGATGATATGCGGGATTATATAGGCAATCACAACCACAAAGCTGAATGCCAGGGCAAGCAGGCTGCGGACGCCCTTCCAACGGGCAACGATGATGAGAGCGAGAACGAAAATTGCCAGCAAGATGAGGATCGGACGTGTCCGGACGGCGTCGGTGTAATCCACCACGATATTGTTATTCGGACCCGAACTTACCTCAACCATGATCTGATCTCCCGGGCGGAAAAGGACGCCGGCTGGCTGGATCTGATCCTTCCCATAGGTTACTTCTTCCAGCATATTTTTGTACTGGCCCGACAGTATCCTTACGCTCAGATCCTGATACGGCTGGGAAATACCACCCAGATTGACC
Source organism: Anaerolineales bacterium (assembly GCA_050014715.1). GTDB lineage: Bacteria > Chloroflexota > Anaerolineae > Anaerolineales > Villigracilaceae > UBA877. The sequence goes on from JBEKCT010000003.1 coordinate 11,778, forward strand.
GTACCTTGATCGATGATTTGCACGATCTGGGCAGGCACGGTCTCGGATCCAAAGCCCGTATTGGTAGGAGTTGGTAACGAGGTATTCAAGAAATAGGGCAGGCCCCACAGAAAAAAGGCAATAATTGCAAGGGTGATCCCTGCAGCCAATATGAAGAAAACGGTCAGGTTATTTTTCATTTAATCTCTCCATGCCTGCCTCGCTCCAGCAATTCCAAAAAAGCCAATCCTTGATTATCGAACAGCCTGGGATTATACTATTATGGACAGTTTTATGAGGTTATTCTGGAGGCAGTAATGTGTATGTTTTGCGCAGCCGTTCCGATCGCTGCAGCGACCGGAACATCATTGGATAACAAACAACGCAAGCAAGCCCGGATGGAAGGCACCACGCCAAAACGCCTACGCCCGTACAAGTGGTTGACGATAATTGTGATCCTTCTTCTGATCGTTGGATCGGTGATCGTTCACACGCGTTACGGCTGGTTCTGGATTTAAAGTAATTTTTTAACCAAAGGGGGTGTGTTATTTTCGTCAGGGCTTTTGCCCACAATTTCGCAACACTTTCAAGGCACGCAGAGTGACCCATTTATTGGGTTGTTTTTTTGATCCAAAATCAACCCAGGTTTTGCCGTTGTAATCGTATTCCAGCGCCCAGCGACCCTGTTCATCCTGCTTTTTACGGACCAGCTCCAGGGCGCGCCCCAGGCGCGGGTCGGTCCCATGGCCCAACGCGACCAGGGCTTCCAGCACCTGCAAGATGTCGGTGATGTAGAAGACCGGGAAGCCGAATTTCCACCAGTTAATGCTGGGTTTGGCGGCATTGCGGGTGGGGTAATCCGCCAGGGCCGGATCACGGCTGAGTAAGAAATCGACTCCCTTAAGGATGGCGCGTTCCACCAGCGGCGTACGCCGGTCAGCCGGCCCGTGCGAGAAGGCCAGCATAACCTTGGTAGCCCCCCAGGCGCAGGGCGAACCCCCGTTATAACCGCAGGCAAAGAGAGGCCCGCATTTGGCCGAGTAAAAGCGCAGAGGGGCCTGCCGGTCACCGGCCGGGGCGAGGCTTTCGCCGGTGACAGTGCGTGCCATCCATTCGAAGGCAAGCGCGAGGCGCGGGTTGTCGCATCCCAGCAAAACTAGCGCGGCGCAGAGATTGCCCTGGAGACAGTCGATGGTAGCGGAGGGGGTGCCGTTCATGCTGAACTGGCCTGCTTGGGTCAGGGCGGTTTTCAGCAAGAAAGCGCAGGCTCGTGATATGCGCATATCCATAGTGACTGAAGCACCCAGCTGCGCCAACGTGATGAGCGACCAAATGGTGGAATAATACTTGGGGTTGTAGCCAGCTCCGGGCTTGGCCCAGTAGCCATCCGGGTGCATTTTGTCCAGGATGGCGGCGATGGGGCCTTGCTCATGGGCGGCCTGCTGTGCAGCAAGCAGTTCAGGGTCGTCCGCCGGCAGGTCAAGCAGGTCGCGCAGGGCCAGGTAGCGCACACCGGGGTCCTGTGGTTCGAGCAGCCAGGGAAGGGGATCAACCATTACTCACTCCGTTCCTATTTCTTCCTCTTTTTCAGGTTGGATTTATCCTCAGCTTTTTTAAGATTTTCGGCCAACCTGAATTTCACAATTCTAGAGATCAGATCGAGCGGAATCGGTTTGTCCAGTGGGAATTTTATAGAACCTTTGCTGGTTTCATATTCGGACAATTCCTGTTTGAATGCCTGGATTCCGGAGGGAATGGGATAAAGCCCGATATGATCTTTCCAGCCGGCAAAATAAACCAGGATGCCCTTTTGGGCGAAGGCCGGCATTTGATAGCTGATCTTTTCTTCTGCATCGGGAGCGGCGGCTTTGATGGTCCCACGAATTTGTTTCAGGATTTTCTGTGTTTCCTCAGGGTATAACGCTATATACTCATCAATTGAATAGGGACCAGCTTTATTTTCCATAATTGCTCCTTTTTCCTCTGGGCTTATTCTGTCAGGCAACACCCATAAGAATTTATTTCACCACCGAATAACAATAACTATCCCGTGGTTCGGGACTGATATTTGGATGAAGGATATACCTTCGCAAAATGCCTTCTTTTAGCATGCCGGCTTTTATCAGCACGCCCGCACAGGCGAAATTTTCGACATCACAGGTAGCCCAAACCCGATAGATAGTATTCTGCATCAGCGCCCTCTCGACCAGAGACTTTGTTATCTCCGTATTATCGCCTTTACCCTAGTAATCAGGCGCTATTCCATATCCCAAGTCTGCACGAAATTTATCGATGCGAAGCTCAATTATTCCAACCAGCTCATGATCGTTCTTGCGAACAACAATCCATGGGAAAGCAGATCCATCCTGCCAACAATTTATTCAACGATTAAGAAAATCCCGAGTAATGACGATATTTTCATGGGACGCCAAACCGGATATTTTACAAATTCCCGGTTTAGGGCGCATTTCCGGAAGAACGCCTGTCTATCTTCCAAGGCTGGCAGACGAAGAAGAAGACGAGACGTTTCCAATATTTCAGGCTGTTTTAGCATAGTTGAAATTCTCGCTTCGGCAGGTTTGGAAAAAGCTAACCAACGATTTGGTTTCGGCAGAACTGAAATTTAGCAAACAGATGGTTTTCAGCCTGTTCCGGATGCCATGCAGGTCCACTGGATAGGTTCACAGGCGTTGCAAGCCATAGCAGTTCTACCAGATCTTTCAGATATGTGCTTGCTCAATTATCACACATTTCCTGTAAAACAGGTTTAACGGCAGCGGTTTTCATGGATTACCATGCCAATACGGGTTTCCAGGCGGATTCAGACGGAAACCTGCAATCGGTCAAACTTTCCCTGCTGAAAGGCCTGACGCTGCCTGCGCATGTGCGGATATACGTGCTTCTGGATGTTTTCCCGGCTTTTGAAAAAGACGTGATACCGTAGAATAAAACAAAATCCTTTTTAAAAATGGAGAGGGTTTTTGCTTGCAAGGTCCACTCCTTGAAAAACGACTTTCCTGAAGGATGACAATCTCGCTGGCAGAATCCAAAGTCGGGAAACTTCGGACTCCGAGGGAAATACCGATGTTTTAATCGCAATATACCTATGGCCCTTTTCTGTGTGCTCTTACGGGAAGAACAATGCCAACGTTTGGCAAAATTCAGCACTGCAGACTGGTAGGATCGATCCAAATCCTGAAATAGCATGAACAAGACATAGAGCAGCCGATCCTGCTTGTTTTCAACCGGAATGTCTTTCGACAGCTTCTACAGAGGGGAAACCTTTTGGGCATCTTTGGGTGAGATTGCTCCCAGGTCACCCAAAAAATGATCCGCTTAAATGGTCAGATCTTTTTCACCGGGTGCCGCAGGACGGTCTTGAGTTTGGAGGGGTCGGCCCGGCGCGGATCGCCCAGGTAAATTTCGTGGTGCTTGCCGCCCAACCCGACCAGGTCCTTACAACCGTTCGCCTCCATAAATGACTGCATCTTTGCCACAGTTTCCGGCTCGGTGGAGTAGGGGCCGATGTGCATGGCCTGGACCGAGAGCCCCTCATGATAGCGTGCCAGCCGCAGGCGGGCGAAGGCGGGCTGGTCGCCTTTCTTTTTACGCAACTGCGTCAACGCATCCGCGAAAGCGGCCGGCGTGACCTGGTCCGGCTGCATGATCATGACAGTGTACTTCCAGTTGCCGGGCTTCTGGAGGTCGAACGTGCCGTCCTCGATCCACCACAGTCCTTCAAGCGCCATGACCGGGTAATCCAGCGGGTTTTCCTTGCGCAGCTTAAGCGAAAATTTGAGGGTGTAGGCAGCGCCATAGATGGCCTGCATGTTCTCCGCGAAGAGCGGAGATGTGCCGGGGGCCTGGTCCGGTTCGATGGCGCCATCCAGCATGAGGAAGTTCATGGAAGGCACATCCACCAGTTCAATCTTTTTGGGAGAAGGGGCATACAGGTATTTCAGGTCTTTCTTGAGATCCAGCTTTTCCATAATCCACCTCTTTATTTGATTTGTTAATACCCTTACCTGGCACACGAACCCTTGAATTTTAACTTATGTACAGGAAAATTTGGACAGTTGGTGTAGATTGGCGGATGAAAAAAAACCTGCCCGGAGGCAGGAAGGAGGAGATATCGATTGGAAGGGTACGGAGCAAGTTACCTGGCGCCTTGGCTGGTGACACTGCCCAGGCCGCTGACTTCCCGGCTGACCTGCGGGGAGCCGTAGTAATTCACCGAGCCGGTACCGCTGATATGGACGTCCAAATTGGTTTTGGCCCAGACGGTGGCATTGCCGGCGCCGCTGATGCTGATGACGGCGACCTGGCTGGCCAGATCAGCGCCTTGGAAGCTGCCCAAGCCGCTGATATCCATGTCCAGGTTGTCAGCCGCACCACTAGCCGTGATGTTCCCGGCGCCACTCAGGTTCACAGCAAGTTTGTAGGCCGTCAGGTTGGACAGCGTAACCGTCCCTGCACCGCTGATGGATAAATCCATATGATCGGTCCGGAAATTAGCGATTGTCAGGGTGCCGGCGCTGGGGAAATCGACCTGCTGTAGATCCTTGACGGTCAGGTGGATCGTTACCGGGCGGGAGGGATTCACACGCCTAGTCCAGTCCGGCTGGTTGTTTGCGATGGTAAGGGTGCTGCCCGAGACACTTGTGGCAAGCTGCGGGAGCAAATTATTTTCTGCGGTGACTGTCAGGGAATTTGTACCGCCTTGCTGGACGATGAGTTCGACCGGGTAATTTATCTCGATGATATTGAAGTCTGCCAACTGACGGGTCTGGGAGACTACCACCCCGGAGCCAGCCATGGAACCGTTGAAACCGCCTATGCTTAAGAAGTTCCAGGCGGGTGCACGGTTCCATCCGAGGTGGGGAGCAAAGAGCACCGTCAGAAGCATGCATAAAACGGTGAGACTCGAGACAAAGCCACGCGTGACCGGCCAGCGGGCGCGCAGGATCAGGCTGACACCGGCCGCCATCAGCAGGAACGGCCAGATGTACAACAGTGCCCATAGGTTTTCGAGCGGAAGGTTATGCATCTCAACCAAAAGCCAGACGATGCCGGTAGCAATCAGGAAGAACGGCCAGAATAAAGGTCGATTGCGCATGGTGTTCCTTACTTCTTTTCTTCGGAAAGATTGATGGTAGGATTATTGGAATCGATATGGCCGGATGAAAGCAGGCCGGATCGGACGACCACCAGGTAAACTCCCAGCGCAACCAACAGGAGCGGGAAGAGGTATTGTTGGATGCCATAGGGCCGGAAGGCATTGAAGATCAGCTCGAAGAAACCGCCGAAGATGATGAAGAGGATCGCGCCGACTTTCATCACGCGCAGACCGGCCTGGCGGTGATGGGTGTCTTCGGAATACAGGCCCATGATGAAGACGCCCAGCCCAACCAGCACCAGGACGAGGGTCCAACTGTAAGCCCAGCTTTCCCAATAACCGGTCAGGTTTTGGATGAACATCACCAGACCGAGGCCGCTGATGATGGTGCCCGGGACGGCCAGCCCGGCCAGGGACTTGCCGCCGGCGAGCATCCCGACGAAGAAGAGTCCACCAAAGCCGATGATAATGAAGGGCCAAAGATAGCTCAGGAATGGGAAGCCGCGAAAAATCTGCCCGAAAAGGGACAACAGGCCGAGGACGATCAGAATCATCCCGACCACGAGAGAACCAGAAATCCGTTTGTTAGACATAATCATTCTCCTTTTATAAAGTATGGACATTCGAAGACTGTCAGTATATATACGTATCCTCCGGATGGTTAGTTTTAGTCTGGCCGGATGGACATGTGCCAGCATTTCTTCTGTCCGGATACCAGCAGGAGTATACGACCAGGCCGAAGAAGCTGCCTAACCGGCCGCTAACAGGAAGCTATTGATGTGCTATGAAGTTGTGATAATGGACCAATGGAAATATTTTTCAACCATAATGGAATCTAAGTACGCGACAGAAGAACACATAATTTTCTTCCTTTGTGGAAAGAAACATCTTATTACCCATTGATCAACGCCCCAACAGGTTGCATTGATAAATGATTTTGACTGGCCCATTGCAGATGATACCGTCAGGCATATTCCCCGCTTTCTGACGAAAGCCGGATTCCAAATTTATAGAATCACTCCGGCATATTAAACTGGTTGAACTGATTACTGCTTTCCAGCTGGGCTGGCAGCCAGCCAGATGCCGAGCAATATCAGGACGGCACCGCCGATCTTTGTCCAACCAGGTTGCTGCTGAAGGAAGAAATATGCCAGGATTGTTGACCCGACCGGTTCACCTAGGAGGGTGATCGAGACGAGCGAAACTGGGACGTACTTGAGCGACCAGTTGAAGATAGAGTGCCCCAGCAATTGCGGGACAAGAGCAAGCAAGACCAGCCAGAGATAGGTGATGGAGGACAGGCCGAGCGGGCTTTCCCTCAACCCAGCCATGAAGGCGACCAGCAGGAAGGCCGCCATACCGTAGACAACAAAAATATAGGGGACGAGATCCATCCGTGTGCGCAGTTTGCGCCCGACCAGCATGTAACCGGTTGCCGCCCAGGCACCTGCCAGGGCCAGGAAATCGCCCAACAATGTAGAACCGGCGAAGAAACCACCGGCTGAAGAGCAGGTAATGGACCCAGCCTGCCAGGTGCAGGCATCGCTCAGGCTGACGAGCGTGCCACCCAGCAGAGCCAGCACCAACCCGATATACGTGGCTTTCCCAACGCGTTCGTGCAGCACCAGCGGCGACAATACCGCAACCCATAAAGGCGTGGTCGACACCAATACCACCGAACTGGCGACGCTGGTATATTGAAGTGAGGTGACCCAGACTGAAAAATGCAGCGCCAGGAAAAAACCCGAGAGCAGCGCAAGCAGCCACTCTGTCCGTTTTAATTGGCGTAACTGTGAACCGTAGCGGGTCAGCGCAAGCGGTGCCAGCACTAGGCTGGCAAGTGTCAACCGAAAAGCCGCAATGACGATGGAGGCCGCACCGGCATTTTGGGCAAATTCGATAAAGATCGAGGCGGTGGAAACGGCCAGGATCCCGCCCAACAGGGTGAAGGCCAGAGTGGATCGTCGGGGCGGAGTGTTCGAGGGTGCCACGGGTCAGTGGAAGGAATCAGGGATTAGACGTCAAGAGTGCAAGGTATTGTAAACGATATATTAGAAATCCGGGCCGGAATATTGACATACGAAAGAGGAAGCATATAATATAGATAATAAATATCATAAATATTATTCGCACAGATAAATAAAGGAGAATAAACCATGTCTTTCCAACTTATGCCTCTTCCTTATGCCTATGATGCTCTGGAACCCTTCATTGACACGCTGACTATGCAGATCCACCACGACAAACACCATGCGACCTATGTAACCAACCTGAATGCTGCTATCGAGAAACACCCGGAACTTGGCAGCAAAACCCTGGATGCGCTGCTAATGAATCTGAATGCCGTCCCGGATGACATCCGCACAGCCGTGCGCAATCACGGCGGCGGAGTCTGGAACCATAACCTTTTCTGGGAGATCATGGGCCCCAAAGCCGGCGGTGAGCCGGAAGGGCAGCTGGCTAAAGCCATTACGGCGGATTTTGGCAGTTTCGCCGACTTCAAGGCGCAGTTCGAGAAGGCTGCCATGGGACGTTTCGGTTCCGGCTGGGCCTGGCTGGTGAAAAAAGGCGGCAAGTTGAGCATTATTTCGACAGCCAACCAGGACAATCCGATGTCGGAAGGGATGACGCCGCTCCTGACGCTGGATGTCTGGGAACATTCCTATTACCTGAAGTACCAGAACCGCCGGGCCGAGTACGTAACCGCATGGTGGAACGTGATCAACTGGAAGGCGGTCGCCAGCCGCTATACGGCAAAATAACTAGAATCGGATTTCTTTTTGGGTAATCAACTTAAGTCGGTCACGGAAGATCAAAGTGACCCGGACATGATCCGGCAGCATATTCTCGATAATCTCTCGGGATAGCATTGCTGCAAGATCACGAATAAAATTCCATAAAGTTTGTTGATTTCTGCTCGAACTTGGAATATTTAACTTGAAAAAACAGCTTGCTGGATTTCTTATAGTGGTCGTATTACTAATGAGTTGTACGCTTGTCAACGGATTGACAAACGTGCCGCCAACCATCTCAGTAACGAATGTGTCTTTCACACCTACAACCGGTTCAACGGCGACTTCCAGAGTGCCCACACCGGTATCAACGGCAACGCTAATGGCTCCAACAGCCACCAGCACTGCCTCTGTGCCTTCCGACGCAGTCGTCGTCAACACGCTGGAGCAAGGCGTTTATCCATTCAATCCCAACGGCAAGTGTGCACTGGGTGAAGCCATCCAATCAGTATTGCTCCAGCAGGCAGTGGATGGATGTGTTCTACCGCCTGGCAGTAAGACCGTTTATATGCCAACCGGCACGTATAGTCTGACAGAACCTGATAATGCCCCGGTCATACTTTTTGGGAAACCACAGAGTGATCGCGAGCACCTCGATCCGGCAGGTTTTCCAGTGATCGCCGGTACTGTTACGATCTTAGGCAACGACTCAGTGATACAGCGTTCAGGTTCCAATCAATTCGGTATCTTCCAGGTTTTCATCGGTGGGAACTTGACGCTCAAGGATCTGACCATTTCGGGAGGTGATGTCAGTGCCACGCATCATCCTGGCGGCGCGATTGAAAACCTGGGTGGTTCACTGGCTCTGGTTCATGTCACTTTATCCCATAACATGGCTTATAACGGCGGAGCCCTGGATATTGCAGGTGGGATTAATGCTGAGAATACGGTGACGGGTTCAACGATAACGCAGAACACCGCATTAGTAGATGGAGGCGGTATTCATAATGCCGGCCATCTGCTCGTGAAGCAGAGCGTGATTTCATCTAATATCGCAAAGGATGGGGTGTTTGGCGGCGGCGGCATTGATAATGATGGCCAGGACGCTCAGCTCACGCTGGATGACAGCCAGGTTTTTGGGAATTCGGCTACTCTGGGCGGCGGTATCTTTAATGATGGCGGCACCGTTAATATTACTGATCAGTCGCTCCTTTCAGGCAACTTGGCCACATGGAAATTCAATGGCTTGTCCCCAGATGGCGGTGGTGGGATCAATAGCAGGGCGGACAATGATCAACTGGTTATCGACCAAAGTTTGGTCATTGGCAATCAAGCGCCTGCCAGCTTTGGCGGTGGAATTATTGCCGGCGGTCAAAAGACGACCATCACTGGCTCTGTTTTTTCCGGCAATATTGCCGGGACAGGCAGCGCGCTGGAAATTACCGGCGGTGAGGTTTCCGTCACAGGCAGCTGCATCCTGGATAACCAATCCCTGTTGCCCAAGTCCTACAATGGAATCGAGAATGACAATTCTCTTGCGGTGGATGCCTCCCAGAATTGGTGGGGGACGAAGGGACCCAGTGTGAGCGCAGATGTTAAAACTGCCTCACAAATGGCGAATCCACCAGTATTCTGTGCTTCATCTCTTCCTACTCCATATCCAACTCTGAATCCATAGATTACTGGCAATATAAAAGAGATCGCCGAACATTAGTAATGCGCATTCTGGATTTGACAAAATTGATCTTCAAAAAAATCGTATATCACGGGACTGTTTCCCCCGATCACGAAGTAGAAGCAAGCGATGAGCGCCTGAACGAAAGAATCAAATCAACTTGCGTACGCCGGTACAGACCCGGCGTATGTCATTTAATTGCGGAATTACGGTAACACGGATATAATATGTCAGGCTTATTCATATCTAACCCAATGGAGGAACGAAATGACACATATCGTTACCAGCCTGTGTGTGCGTGACCGTGGTTGCATCGAAGTCTGCCCGGTGGAGTGCATGGTCCCCGGGGAACCGGTTGGAGAGTGGCCATGGATTTATATCGATCCAGATACCTGTATCGACTGCGGTGCGTGCATACCGGAATGCCCATACCTGGCCATCTTCCCTGAAGATGAAGTCCCGGCGGCATATACCGCCAAAGGCGGCGAGTACATCAGCAAGGTCGGCCTGACCGGCCATTTCGAAGGTATCAACCACCATGGCACGAAAATCGTATTGGATACCGTCAAGCAACTTGCCGCAGGAGAGGTGGTCAACCTGCAGGAAGATATTAAACCCAACTACGACTTCTTTAAATCCGGGCCGGGCTATGCAGCCAAAGACCAGGATACTGGAATGTAAATCAACCAACCCGGCGTCTCACCGAGACGCCGGGTTTCTTTATTCCAAACCCAGGCAAAATGTCCCGCGGTCGAGCGCAAGGGTAACCGGGCCTGGGGTAAACCTTCGGGGCGATGCACAAATAGAGGAGTTCATGGACACGCAAAATAATATTCTTACCATCCGGGAATACCCGCTGAATGAATGGGGCTTCGGGCTGCTGATGCTGGCAGTCGCCGGTTTTACGGCGGTCGGCGCCAACGGGGATTGGTCGATCAACCTGATTGCCGGACTGGCCGGAATGCTTTTCATTTTAGTTGGGACCACCCTGGAGGTCCAGGCAGACCGGGCGGGCGGTACGCTGACGATCCGCCGGACATCGCTCCTGCGGCACTATGTGCGTGAAATAGCGGTCACCAATATCGCCGCACTCCAGTTGGAGCGTTCAGGCAGCTCCTCATCCAGCTACCGGATCGTGGTGATCACAAAAGATAACGAGACCATCCCGTTCCGGATCGGCTACTCAAGCGGAGTCTCCGCCAAGGAAGGCAAAGCGAAGAGACTGCAGGCATTTCTCGGCGTGGGTGGCATGGAAGTGCCGGCGGGTGGTATGCTCAACCAGGCAACCAGCGCTGCCCGGCAGGTATTTCAAGAGGAACAGGAATCTCTGACCGGTCCGGAGGCAGAAGATCATGTCACGGAGGAAGTCCATTGGAAAACACAAACCATAGCTTTCGGCGGGACGGCTGTGACACGCTGGTTTTCGCCCGACCAAAACAATGCCCGGGCGGGTTCGTGTTCGTGGTTCAAAAGGTTGCCGGCCAGGCTGGCCTGACCGGCGGATTTCTGGGGGGAATGAACAAATTGCTATATCGCAAGACCATCGGGACGTATGGATTTGGGAGCGAGGATACACCCGGCTTGGATTCCGCCAGCCTGCTGGGCACGTTCGATCCGCAACTGGACCCGCATTTCAGCGTCTTTACGAGCAATCCGCAGGCAGCGCGACAGTACCTGGCCTGGCGTGCGGCCGCGCTGGCAGATTGGGCGACCCGCTACCCGCTCAAGCAGTTGCAGCCAAATCGGGAACTCTTCGGACAATTAGTCATGATGAACTGCCCGAGCGGTACCTACGTAGCCAGCATGGGCAGCATGATCCTGGAAGCACTGCAGGAATTGACGAACCTGGGAGTGGTATTGGTGAAGGGGAAGACAAAAGACTGATTTCCGGCCTGGCCTGGGGGGATTTCAGACCGCCTGTTGCGTGCGTGCGTGTTGCCCGATCTCACGCAGACGTTCCATCTCATCCAAAGGGATTGGGATGACTTTTCCGAAGGATTTAGCAATGAAATAAGAGTGGGCGGTGTGTTCCAGCCTTTCCAGGGCGATCAGCGCCTCTTCCAAAGTTTGACCGACCGTCAGGCTGCCATGATGACTGAGCAGAATTGCGTTACTTTGCATAATCGGCTTCTGGATAATGGCAGCCAGGGCAAGCGTGCCCGGGGTGGATTATTCAGCGACCGGGACAGCTCCCAGGGCAATCGGAACTTCAGGAATGATATCCATTGGGAATGCTTGCCCGGCAATGGTTAATGCGGTGGCATAGGGAGGATGGGCATGTAACACCGCCCGGATGTCCTTACGCTGGCGATGGGCTTCCAGGTGCATCAGCATTTCGGAAGTGGGGAGCAATCCAGGGCGGCCTTTTACCACTTTATTTTGCCAATCCACGATGATCAAATCAGCAGCCTTTAATGCCGCCTTATACAAGCCGCTGGGTGTAACCAAAAAATGGTTATCATCCATCCGGATGGAGATATTTCCATCGCTGGAACGAATCAGCCCCTGGCCGGCGACAATGCGTATCACCCGGATAATTTCATTCCTGGCTTCCTTTTCGTTGTTGAATTCCATAGGGTCTATTTTGCAACCTCCAGTTTCAATTCAAGATAGCGCTGATACGCGTCGGACCATTGGGCGACCGAGCGGGGTTCAAATTCCGAACCATGGTATGTATTCCTCAGCATGAGGCGGCCTTCGGCCAGCGATGCGATCTGCCCGGCTGTGATAGCCTGCACCAGGATATTACCAATGGCTGTGGCTTCCACCGGCCCCGCGATGACTTTTCGACCGGTAGCATTGGCTGTAAACTGGTTCAGCAAGGCATTGCGCGAACCGCCTCCGATGATGTGAATGACCGGCAGCGAACGCCCCAACAGGTTCGAAATCTGGCCGGCCACCTGACGGTATTCCAACGCCAGACTCTCCAATACGCAGCGGATAATTTCGCCATGCGTTTGAGGAATACTCTGGCCGGTGGCCCTGCAGAAGGCCTGGATCCGCCCCGCCATATCTCCAGGGGGTAAAAACCGCGCATCAGTCGGATCAATAAACGTTCGAAGAGATGGAGCAGATTCAGCCAAGTGGGTCAGGTCATCGTAAGAATATTGCCGCCCATTCTCCGCCCAGAGGCGACGGCATTCTTGTACCATCCACAACCCAACGATATTTTTAAGCAAGCAGAATTTGCCGGCGAAACCGCCTTCGTTGGTCAGGTTGTTTTTCAAACTTTCGGAATTTATCACCGGCTGCGCCTGCTCGACACCCATCACAGACCAGGTGCCGGAACTCAAATACAGGTAATCATCCGTTGTGGCGGGGACCGCGGCTATCGCCGATGCCGTATCGTGCGAGGCAACTGCAACCACTTTCAGGCCGGTTACGCCTACTTCTGTGGCGACATCAGTACGCAGTTCTCCAAGCAGAGTGCCCGGTGGGATTATTTCCCTGAAAATGCCGGTGGGTATGCCCAGATTTTCCAGCAGGCCCAGCGACCAGTTCTTGGTCCGCGGATCATAACATTGCGTGGTTGTCGAGATGGTAAATTCGGAGGCTTTCACGCCCGTGAACCAATAGTTAAACAGGTCAGGCATATTAAGAAACGTGCGTGCTTGCGCCAGCTGTGGCGAACCGGTTTTCACCAGCGCCAGCAGTTGATACAGGCTGTTGAGTGGCATGATCTGGATGCCGGTCTGCGCATAAATTTCGGAGCGGGGCAGAATGAAGCAGGCAGCCTCCACCATTCCTTCCGTCCTGCGGTCACGATAATGAAACGGATTGCCAAGCAGGTTTCCGGCACGATCGAGCAGCGCAAAATCCACTCCCCATGTATCCACTCCGACGCTGACCAGTGCATTCCCGACCGCCTGGACTGCCAAAGCCAATCCGTGTTTCATCCCGGCCCAGAGTTTCTGCACATCCCATTGCAGCGATCCTTCCGTCTGGAGTGGTACATTCGGGAAACGATGGATTGCCTGCAGTTCAAGCCGCCCGCCCGCCGGGCGGCCAAGCACGGCCCGAATGCTTTCGGCACCCAGATCGAATGCCAAAAAGGCCGGGGCCGCTTTCGAATTATCCATACAGAGGTCCAAAGTTTTTGCAGGCGCGATAATCGGCGCCGGTGGGGTCATCTGTGCCAAAGGCACTCCATGCGCTCGGGCGGAACAGGACGGAGTCATCCAGGTTGTGCATGCAGACCGGGATGCGCAGAAGCGCCGCCAGCGTGACCAGGTCCGCGCCTATATGACCGAAACTGAGGGCGGCATGGTTGGCGCCCCAGGCAGCCATGACGGAATACACATTCCGGAAGGCGCCCCGTCCGGTCAGACGTGGGACAAACCAGTGGGTTGGCCAGGTGGGGTCGGTGCGCTCATTCAGGAGTTCGTGTACGTTTGCCGGCAGATCAACTGTCCAACCTTCGGCCAATTGCAGCACCGGGCCAAGACCTTTGACCAGGTTGAGGCGGCACATGGTCACCGGCATACCGCCGCGCGTCAGGAAGCCGGATGAGAAACCGCCGCCGCGGAAGTAATCCGTCCTGGCCGGGTACCAGGTGGTGGCCTGCAAGCATTTCCGGACGTCTGCTTCATTGATCTCCCAAAAAGGTTTCATGACCGGCAGACCGTCTTCTTCCATTCTGCCAGTCGCATCCAGCGAGGCTGCCCCGGAATTGATCAGGTGGATCAGCCCACCGGCGGCCGGGCCGCTTAACTCATGGCCGCTGACGCGCTTGACGGCAGCCGGACTCCAATAAGTGCGTACGTCCGCAAAAACCTGGGCCGTATTGGTCAGTAGGTGGCCAAACAGCATGGAGACCCCATTCAGGCTGTCATTCTCTGTAGCAAAAACAAAGGGAGGGCGCAGCCCGTCCCAGTCAAAAGAGCTGTTGAGCATGGTTTCCATAAAGTCGCCGTTGGGAAAGTGGTCGGTCCACTGGCGCTGACCCTGGAATCCGCCCAGGAGGGCGTTATGTCCGAGGGCCTCCTCGCCCCGGCCTAGTTCGGCCAAGTGCGGGTTGCCAACCAGCAGGTCACGGGCGATCAGGGTCATCTTAACCACCGTTTCCCAATCGGCATCCTTTTGGGCAAGCGAGCGCTGCTTTTCAGGTGGGTCGTATTCACGGCCTTCCAGGCAGTTGGCTTTTGTCCAGGCCAGGGCGCGGGTGAATTCATCCGGATCGTAAATGCATTCATCGATACGGCGGGTGAGCTCGGTCATGTCGACTGCCTCGACGCGCATGCCCAGGTAGCTTTCGAAAAAGCCCTGGTCCACGATGGAACCGGCGATGCCCATCGAAACGCCCCCGATGGAGAGGTAGGACCTGCCGCGCAGCGTGGCTGCGGCCAAGCCGGCGCGGGCAAAACGCAATAATTTGTCTTGCACATCCGCAGGAATGGTGGTATCACCGGCATCCTGCACATCCTGACCGTAAATGCTGAAGGCCGGCAGGCCTTTTTGGTTGTGGGCGGCCAGGACCGCGGCCAGGTAGACCGCCCCGGGTCGTTCGGTCCCATTAAAGCCCCAGACGGCTTTGGGATTGAGCGGATCCATATCCATCGTCTCCGAGCCATAGCACCAGCACGGGGTGACGGTAATGGACAACCCCACCCCTTGGCGGGCAAACAGGCGGGCAGTCTGGGCGGCCTCGGCAACACCGCCGATGCAGGTAGCGGGAATCACACACTCCACCGGCGCCCCGTCCCGGTGGCGCAAATTGCGGGTCAGGAGTTCTGCCACGGCCTTGGCCAGCCCCTGGGTGGTTTCTTCCAGGGATTCACGCACGCCTTTCCGGCGGCCGTCAATGGCAGGGCGAATGCCGATCTTGGGATGATTCTCCGCCTGGTTCAGATCTGAAAAAGTTGGATCGGTTTGAGTCATATCGGTTTCTCCTTATGCGTGAATAAGTTTACACGTCATCAGTACCTCGAAGAAGAACAACCGGGTGAGCGGTTGGGTACCACTTTATGAAATAGGTAGTCTGCCTCAATTTCTTTCATTTCAAACCCTGGGCCACTCCAGCTTACTTTTAGCATTCCTTTTAGCCTGAAGCTTGTATAAAGAACCTTTATTGGATAATAACCTGATTTCAGCTCAATTTTCCTTTCGACGGCTTTTATTTCATGTGGTTCGTCATTGTCAACACATAATATTTTTCCTAAAAATAAAACACTGCCGTTTGCACTTTCAAGCTTGAATGTATATGTGCCGTCAAGTGGAACTTTGATATACCCTGTATATGAAATTGAATACCCAATAGGTTCCTGGGTGGGTTGAATGCTGAATGTTTGGACCATGCCCGTCTTTGCGGGTTTTACTGAAAATATGGATTCAATTACTACTGCAGATTGAACACCTCCCGAATAATATGTGTAAATTAATCCAGGTATCAAATCCATGGGGTTTACATAATTGGACTCGGGCCCTTTTTGCATAATTTCTTTATCTTCTGCAACTTCTTCAGGAATACTTGATAGGAATAATCCAAAGTTGCATATCATTGGGTTGTCCCAGCTTCTCAGGATATTCAGCCGGACCTTGCCGGTAGTACAAAGTTCGAAACGCCTTATATTCTTATAACCGATGGTTTTTTTATGAACTAATTCCTTCCATGAATCACCAACCCAGGCATCCAAGCTCCATTCTGCCACTCTTTGCCCTTCCCTGATATATTCCTGAACAAGTACATTATTAAATGTCCTGGTCTGTCCTAGGTCAAATAGGATGGTGGCATTCTTATTGTTGATATCCCATTCTCCGTCTGTAGTCCAGTATGTCATTTTGTCATTATCCAGAATAGAATCCGCCTTATGGATGAGGGTTTCCGAAGTCGCTTTAATGGTTGCTCCAAGCGCCAGGTTGGTGCTGAAAGTACGATGTATGAACTCTTTCAATTCCATCAAGCGAATTACCTGGTCCTCCGGTATCACCCCGGTATTGTCAGGACTGACATTAAGAAGCAATACTCCATTATTGCCAATGGAGTTGTAATATATTTCAATGAGTTCAGATAAGCTTTTTGTAGTGGATGTCCCTGAATTCCAGAACCATTGGTTCAGTATTGTCGTATTTACCTCCAAAGGATACCATACGGCTCCAACTGCATTTTGATAATATTTTTCCTGGCCCAGATCGGGGAAAGTGGCACTTTCGGCGATCGTCCGGTCAAATACCGGCTGAACACTCCATTCATCCGTTCGACTTTTTCCTTCTTCATTCCCTACCCAGCGCACAGCCTTCCCGCGCCAATTAATTTTGGCCTTGCCAGCCTTGATCTCTTCCCATTTTTGCTCTGTTGCAAAAAAATACGGGTCATACATTCTGAATACAGCATAAGGCTGAACCGCCTCGATAAAGTCATACCATGAATCAGGTCTGTAAGTAGGTACACTCTTCCATATTTCATAATCCCCACAAGCACCATCGAACCAAACTTCATCTATACCTCCATAATGTGTCAACAATTCACTCAACTGTGAAAGGAAGTATTCGTTATATTCTTTAGTATTCCATAGCCCGCGGTTTCTCTGGTTCATATCCCATGGAGAAAGATAAATACCCAGCCCGGTTTTATTGGCATCGCAGCTTTTGCGCAACAAATCGGCAACATCCTTTTTTACAGGTGAATTTTTTATTGAAAAATCGGTAGTACCAGTAAACCACTGACAAAATCCATCATGGTGTTTCATCGTGAATAACATCATTTTCATACCTGCATTTGCACATACCCTTACCCATTGTTCTGGGTCCAGAAAATCTGTTGCATAAATCGATTGATCCTCATGGCCGGTTCCCCACTGCCTTCCGCTGAAAGTATTGGGTCCAAAGTGTATAAAAGCAATATATTCTTTTTCCATCCATTTTAGCTGTGCCTCACTCGGTTTTACATGCGCCGCTTTCCTCAGTTTATCTTCCAAAGTATCTTTCGGAGAAAATGTTACCACCCACGGATTATCATTTAAATCAGCGTTCCTACGCATAGGAAATGCCTCCAAAAGCTAGTGATATCAAAATCTTTGCAGAAAAGTCGCCTGTCCATCACGTATGCTAGAGGAACAGCAAGATTTGCCTATTGATTTTAACATAATATCGTTATATACTATTGGTAACATTACCGGTAACATTACCGGTATCATTATCTGTTGTAATATAGAACCCCCTTATCTACTTGAATCTCTTCGAAGGAGGTGCAAAAATCATTCAATAAACCTTATCGATTCCATCATTTGTTCCCAAGTCACCCTATCTCGTATAAAAACCTAGTGAGGAGGAAGTAACATGTCTGGTAAGAAGCTTGTTTCGACCCTTTTTGCACTTGTGGTGATCACAAGTATGGTGGTGGGTTGCGCTTCAGCTACCCCCACTGCCGCTCCAGCTACCGCTGCTCCAGCCACCGCAGCTCCCACTATTGCTCCTGCTACTGCTGTTGCAACAGCCAAGCCAACTTCTGCTCCCGCGACTGCTGTCGCTACAGCCGCACCGACTGCCACTGAACCCCCCTTCGTACCCATGCAGACTACAGCAACAAAAGCCCCCACAGCCATTACCCTTACCTACCTAACCAGCCAGGGTTGGACATCCAATGCCCAAACGGCGCTGATGCAGCAGTTTGCGCAAGAAACTGGCATAACCATTAACACCCAGATTATCCCATCTGCACAGTACTTTACCGTCTTGCAGACCAAGCTTAATTCTGGAGAAGGGCCGGATATCTTTGGCGGGCAAAGCGGGAAGACCGACCTGGAGGTGAATTATAATGTTGAAAAGAATGCCGTAGATTTGTCTGATCAACCGTGGGTCAAGACGGAGGATCCCCTGGTACTCGATCAAGCATCGGTCAACGGCAAAGTGTATGGCCTGACGGTTTGGAATACACTCGGCACGACCTGGGTTGTCAACTACAATAAAGCTATATTTTCCAAGTACAACCTGACCGTTCCAACCACCTATGCAGGCCTGAAATCTGACTGTCTGACCCTTAAGCCGACCGGCATTACCCCGATCTATGAACCGATGTCGGATGGATGGCATCAGGTCTTATGGTTCGCGGAGCTGGGCGTCCAGATCGAGCACCTTTTGCCTGGGACAGCCGCCCTGTTGAACTCCAATAAGACCACCTTGTCCAAGCTTCCAACGGCGTCGCTGCTCCTGCAACAGATTAAGGATTTGTACAACTCTGGTTGCTTCGGAGATAACACATTGTCCGATACCGTCGCCAACCAAGAGAAAGAAATGGCTACGGGTGCAGCAGCCATGACCGTCGCGAACCTGACCTTCGATCAGCAGTTAAAGGCCGATTATCCGAATTGGGATGAGAACAACATGGGCATCTTCTTAATGCCGCTGGCCGACAATCAGGTTTTGAATACGAATCCAGCCGGTCCGACCATGTTTATCTGGACAGGGTCCAAGCATATCGCTCAGGTGGAGCAGTTCTTTGATTTCCTGTCTCAACCCGACAGCCTGCAGTATATGGTCAATAACGATCCCAACAGCCCGACCCTTCCCTTTACCGGGATCCAGAGCAAGCTGCTTCCCTTCCAGCAAGCTTTCTTGGCTGCCCAGACCACGCGGGGAGTTGTATATCAGACTCAGGTTAACTATGTGAATCCCCAATGGATGGATATGGGTAAGGACATTGTGGCCATGTTGACTAACGCCGAGACGCCACAGCAGGTCCTAGCCAATATCGATCAGCGCCGCGCCCAGGAAGCCAAAGCTGCCAACGATCCAAATTGGCCGTAATTGAATCACGCTTTCTCTGCAGCGGTCAATTGACCAACTAAGATATTTCGTGTAAGTCTCCCAACCCAGTGTGCCTAGGCACACTGGGTTGGGAATTCAGGGCGACAGAATTTCAATTATCCGAGCATGACGGGCCAAATTCAAGGGCAGCAAATTCTGTTCGTAAGTTATTAATATTCTATGATGAAAAGGACGTGCCGACAAAGGACTTGGACGTAGCGTACCACTTCGGCCCGAAAATCGGTTTCGTTGAGGAGATTGCCTTTAAAATACGAGTCTTGGAAAAGATGGTTAGCTTCTTTCTTGGTGGTAATTGTCTTTTCACTGTGGATTCAATCAATGGTTCTATAAATCTTCTTTGGTTTGGTAAGGCATATTCCTAAGAGACTTTGATTTCACCTTCAAAGATTGCCAATCATGATAACAACCAGCAATTTGAATCAATCCGGCAACCATGTCCTAGAAGCCTCATACCGAAAGATGCTCAATACTCCTATAATCTGAGATGTTGATAGGTTTGGGATCATCCAGGTGCTCGGCTAGATTTGTGCTCGTGAAATCACGCACCCTACATATCCAGCTTTCTCTATACTGCCTCTCCGCAATCATGCCTATATGGGATCCGGTGGCACATCAAGCGAAAGTCCTGGAAAAGAGAAATATCCCATGAAACCTCGAACGAATTATCCTTTTTATTTTACTCTTGGTGCCCTCGTTCTATACCTGGTGTTTATGATCATCCCAGGGCTTGCAGGAATCGCTTATTCATTTACGAACTGGAGCCCCTATACCACCAAGGTAAATTTTATCGGCTTGGAAAACTTCATAACCGTTTTCTCAGCCAACGAAAACTATTTATTATATATAAGACATACATTTATCTTTACGATAGTCACCATAGTACTAAAAACTGTGCTAGGGCTAGCTCTGGCGCTGCTCTTAACAGAGGGGGTCAAGCACCTGGCTTATCTCTATCGGGTATTGATTTACCTGCCCGTGGTTCTGCCCATGTTAGCGATTGCGCTTATATTCCGGTCGATTTTGGATCCGGCCAGTGGTTTCCTGAACACAGCTCTCAGGGCATTGGGCTTGGGGATACTGGCTCAGAAATGGCTGGTAGACCCGCGAATCGCCCTGTATTCCGTGATCGGCGTTGATAGCTGGGCGGGTGTAGGATACATCATGGTCATCCTGATCGCAGGTATTCAATCCATTCCGCGGGAATATTTGGAGGCTGCCGAAGTGGATGGCGCCGGTTTCTGGGCAAAACTTATCTGGGTTACTTTGCCAATGATGATGCCCGCCATTATCATTGTCACCGTGTTAAATTTACTGTACGCATTAAAGGTGTTTGATGTTGTTTATGCTTTGACGAACGGAGGTCCAGGCTATGCCACCGATGTAATATACACTGCTATCTTTGAAGCCTTTAGCCAGGGGCTATGGGGCCTCGGCACAGCGTTTTCCAGCCTCCTGTTCGTTTTCATGGGTGTGGTCGGATATTTTGTGATTCGATTGATGGATCGCGGGCGTACCAGAGATTAAGGAGATCTTCACCGATGCTAACTAAAAGATCTAAACAAGTAGGAGCCCATCTGCTGGCTATTATTGCCTGCCTGTTTACGGTTATCCCGGTCTATCTGATCGTGATCAATTCCTTCAAATCAAAGACAGATGCAAGTTCAATGAGCGCGGCGCTGCCTACTGTCTGGCATTGGGATAACTTCGCTACCGTGATTACAGCAGGCGATCTACCTCAGGGCTTTGTTAATAGTCTTTTTTATGCTGTCAGCTCAACGCTCCTCGGGACTCTGTTCGCAGCGATGGCCGCGTTTGTCCTTTCGCGCAACAAAACACGCTTCAATCGCTTTCTATATTTTTTTATCATTCTGGGAATTGCTTTACCAACGAACTATTTTACCTTGACCAAAGTCATGCAAATCACCGACCTCATCAATACGAAGATCGGGATGACGTTCTTGTATGCTGCCGGACAAATTCCGTTTGGGGTTTTTCTGATTTATGGCTTCCTCGATACTATCCCAAGGGAATTAGATGAAGCCGCGATCATCGATGGATGCGGACCTTTCCAACTCTTTTTCCAGGTCATATTACCTCTGATGATGCCAGTGCTGGTTACTGAAGGTGTTTTGGCTTTTCTGGGAGCCTGGAATAACTTCATCATGCCACTCTACTTTCTAAATACTACTGCCAATTGGCCGATGACTCTATCCGTTTATAACTTTTTCGGGCAATATGAGCAGAATTGGAATCTGGTTTCAGCGGACGTTTTAATGACGATTCTGCCTGTCATTGTGGTTTACTTGGCTGCTCAGCGCTACATCCTATCGGGAATGACAGCCGGAGCCATCAAAGGGTAGACCAGGGGATCAAGTTGCATGAATCTAATCAATTTCACTCTTCACCCAAACAGCCTCCAGCTTGAGACCTCGCAAGGTCTTATTGACCTGACTGCATATACATCAGGCATCATTCGCATCCGGTATACTCTTGACCCGGCGTTCTCTCCTAAAAAAAGCTTGATGGTATTACCTGAAGCTCAAAACCCGACCGAAATTTCCGTCCGGGAAACACCTGAGGCGCTTTTCTTTTCTACGTCCAAGCTTACCGTCCAGATTGACCGTAGGACGTTGGCATTCATATACCGGGATGCAAAAGGCCAGATTCTTACCCGCGAGCCCGCCCGGGGCGGCAAGACACTCATGCCTGTGGATGTGATCAAATCCATTCCTCTCCAGGAAAGCGATACTCAAACCGAGCTGGGAGCGGATGGATTAAGAACTTCTGCCGGCACTTTTAAAGAGGTGGTCGACCGTAAGGCCTACCACACCAAGCTGGAATTCGAATGGACTGATGGGGAAGCACTGTACGGCCTGGGTTCGCATGAAGAGGGTATGTTGAATTTGCGCGGGCAGCACCAATATATTTATCAACAAAATATGAAAGTTGCCATTCCAGTTTTGGTTTCCACGCGAGGCTATGGAATCCTTCTGGACAGCTATTCTCTCATGATTTTCCATGATGACGCCTTTGGCTCCTATCTATGGACGGATGTCGATGACGAAATGGACTTTTATTTCGTCTATGGACCGGAATTCGATTCGATTGTCGCAGGAATCCGCCGATTGACTGGAAAAGTACCCATGCTGCCAAAATGGATGTTCGGTTATTTGCAGTCAAAGGAAGCATATCTATCGCAAGCCGAGCTGATCGATGTCGTAAAAGAGTATAGAACTCGTCGATTGCCACTAGACGGCATTGTCCAGGACTGGCGCTCCTGGACAGGCGACTTGTGGGGTCAGAAGACCCTTGATCCCATCCGCTTTCCCGATCCTGACGGGATGATGGCAGAGATTCATAAACTCCACGCCCGCCTGATGATCTCGGTCTGGCCTAACACGGATCCAAAAGCTGATGATAACAAGGAAATGAAAAAGCAAGGCTGTCTGCTAGGCAACCGGACTACCTATGATGCATTCCAGCCGCAGGGCCGGGAAATCTATTGGCGTCAGGCCAATACAGGTTTATTTTCGCATGGTATCGATGCCTGGTGGTGTGACTGCACGGAACCGTTTGAAGCAGACTGGCAGGGAGTCTTCAAGCCTGAACCGGAAGAGCGCTTGAGAATCAATACCGGTGAAGCAAAAAGATATTTGGACCCGGAGTATATTAATGCGTATTCTCTGTTGCATTCGCAAGGAATCTATGAAGGCCAGCGAGGGACTACAGACCTGAAGCGGGTGGTGAACCTGACCCGCTCTGCCTATCCCGGGCAGCAGCGCTACGGCACCATTACCTGGTCTGGCGACATCTCAGCCTCATGGGATACGCTCCGCCGCCAAATTGCGGATGGATTGAACTTCTGTGTAACCGGGTCTCCCTATTGGACTCTCGATATTGGAGGATTTTTTGTCAGGAATAAACCGGAATTGTGGTTTTGGAACGGAGATTATGAGAACGGTTGCGAAGACCTTGGTTACCGGGAATTGTACTTGCGCTGGTTCCAGTACGGGATTTTTTTGCCAATTTTTCGTGCCCATGGAACAGACACCCCGCGCGAAATATGGCGCTTCGGAGCTCCAGGAGAGCCAATTTACGATAGCATGGTGAAATTTCTGAAACTACGTTATCGCCTTCTGCCATATATATATTCGTTGGCTGGCCAGGTCACCCAGGCGGATTACACCATTTACCGAATGTTGCCTTTTGATTTCCGGGATGATCCAAATACCTACGATATTCACGATCAATTCATGTTTGGACCATCTTTTCTCGTCTGCCCGGTTACCCACCCGATGTACTATGGTCCTAATTCAACCCCACTTCCCTCCTCCGAGGAAACGCGTGCCGTTTACCTTCCGGCTGGCAGTGATTGGTTTGATTTTTGGACAGATCAATGCTATTCAGGTGGACAAACAGTTCTCGCGAATGCATCCATCTATACAATGCCGCTTTTTGTTCGCAGTGGATCGATCCTCCCTTTGGGTCCTGAAATTCAATACGCCGGGGAGGCGGTTGATGCAGCTCTGGTTTTGAAGATTTATACAGGCTGCAATGGTCATTTTACGCTGTACGAAGATGAGGCTGATAACTACAACTATGAAAAAGGTTCATTTGCTGCCATTGAAATTAACTGGGAGGATGAATCTGGCTGCCTCATTCTTGGAGAACGACAGGGATCCTATCCTGGAATGAAAAAATCTCTGAAACTCGATATAATATTCGTGGGAAAACATCAAACCTTCGGAGGTGCTATTTCCGTGGTTTATGCGGGAGAAAAGCTGGTTGTTGATTTCTAGAAAAAGAATGGAATGCTGTTAGAATCTGATTATTCCGTTTCGGATTTATAGGATGGTATTGTAAAAATGAGAAAATCAAACAAGATCGCCAAAACCACCATTATGGATATCGCCAAAGCCAGTGGTGTGTCTGTCTCGACTGTTTCCCGCATCCTAAACGATAAACCCGATGTTGCAGAAGAAACCCGGGAAAGAGTTCTCAACATTATCAAGGATTATCGTTTCGCACCCCAGGCCCCCTGGCAACAACTTAAATCCGGGAAAAGTCATTTCATCACTTTGCATTATCCTCAAAATCCTAACAGAATCCATATGATTAATTCTTTTGTCATCGGGGCGGCGACAGCCTGCGAACAAAATAACTATTCACTTAATTTTGTGGTGAGTCCATTGGATGAAACCAGCCTGTTGACCTTTTATCGCAGCGGACAATCGGATGGGATGATCCTGATGGAAATAATGATGCAGGATTGGCGGGTTGACGTTCTACGCCAGAACAATTTCCCATTTGTCATGCTCGGTCGTTGTGAGAACAATTCCGGATTTAGTTATATTGATCTCGATGTTGAAGCAGGTGTCAGAATCGCAATGGAACATTTGATTGGATTGGGACATCGCCAGATTGGTTTCGTATCTGTAGAACCTTATCTGTTCACCGGTAAGGACCATGGTAATGGGCTTGGTTATTCCACCTGGGCCGTAATAGGATATAAGCATGCCTGCGAGCAGTTTGGATTGCCGGTTATTTGTGAACAAATTCATATCACTGAAGAAAGTATTGAAAACGGCGTCTTGCGTTTATTAGCAGAGAATCCCCGTATTACTGCGATCGTCACGGTGCAGGAATCAGTTGTTGCCGGGATCATTAAAGCTGTTCAAAGAAGGGAATTGATTATCCCGGATGAAATTTCCATAGTGGGCTCAGCCGATGCGGGAATGGCCGAGTTGACCACCCCACCTTTGACTACTGTAAGCTATCACGCCGAGACAGCCGGTTTCCAGGCTGCCAAAATGTTGATTGAGCAATTGGAAGGACACCAGGACGGTGAAAAGCAAATCCTTGTTCCTTTCGAATTAATTGTGCGCGGCAGCACCAGCGCTGTTCCTGGCCCGAAAGTTGACTAATAATGGAGACCGCTTGGGCGGTCAATTAATGACTAAACCAGGTCCGATCTTATATGACGGATCGCTTGCAGATTGGATGCATTATTGATAAGCCCGTAGGCGCCACAAGTTAATTTGCTAAGCACGGCAGGATTGTTGCCAGTTTGACATTGATAATACTTAAAAGTTTCTGTCTGCCGGGCAAAGTTCCACATACGACCTGAATTAACCCCTCCCTCTAATAAGGAGACAATAACATGACGGATTTTAATATCGAAAGTGGGCCTTTCGAGCCAACCTGGGAATCATTGCGACGGTACCAATGCCCGGATTGGTTCCGGGATGCCAAGTTTGGCATCTGGTCACACTGGGGTCCGCAGTCGGTGCCGATGTATGGAGATTGGTATGCCCAAAATATGTATGTGGAGGGTTCAGACCAGTACCGCTATCATCTTAGAAAATATGGTCACCCCTCCAGGGTTGGATGGAAAGATGTGGTCAAGTTGTGGAAGGCTGAAAAATTTGACCCGGACGGTTTGATGGATCTTTATGTCCGGGCCGGGGCAAAGTACTTTGTTGCCCAGGCAGCTCACCACGATAACTTTCATAACTGGAATTCCAACCATCACCGCTGGAATTCGGTCAACATGGGTCCTGGCCTGGACATTATTGCTTTTTGGGCCGAGGCTGCCAGGAAACGTGGACTGCCGTATGGATTTTCCGAACATATCGGCGCCAGCTTCAATTGGTATAAACCCACCAAGGGCGCTGATAAATCTGGCCCGTATGCCGGGGTTCCCTACGATGGGAATGATCCGGCGTATGAAGACTTTTACCTGCCCAATCGTGATGCACCCGAGTGGAATGTCGAATGGTACACAAAGAATCCCTGGTGGCATGAGAAGTGGTACTTGTATGTCAAAGAACTGATCGATCTATATCAGCCGGATTTTCTTTATTCAGATGGCGGTGTTCCGTTTGATTCTTATGGCTTGCATGCCATTGCCCACCTGTACAACACCAGCACCAGGTTGCATGGAGGTACAAATCAAGCTGTATACACCCAAAAAGACCGGAATGCGGAGGTGTTCAAGGTGGGCGTGTTGGATATCGAGCGCAGCCAATTGCCGCAGATATTTCCCTCCGTCTGGCAAACAGATACCAGCGTGGGAGACTGGTTCTACAACCTCAGGGATGTATACAAAACACCCGCCCAGATCACCGAAACGTTGGTTGATATCGTCAGCAAGAATGGCAATCTGCTGCTCAACATCCCACAGCTTCCAGATGGGACGCTGGATGAAGAGTGTGTCTATATTTTAGGATCATTGGCAAAATGGATGAAAGTAAATGGGGAAGGGATTTACGGGACGCGGCCGTGGACTGCTTCGGGCGAAGGTCCTTCGCAGGTGGTGATTGAAGGTTTTAAGGAAGATGCCGTCCAGTGGACTTTGGAAGATTTTCGTTTCACTGCGAAAGGGAATCAGGTCTATGCCTTCCAAATGAAATGGCCGGAGGGCGGTAAGAGCGTGATACGTAGCTTGGCGAAAGGGAAAATCGCTAATGTCACTGAGGTGAAGGTCTTGGGTTCTGACGCTCCGTTCAAGTTTGAACAGACCAGCCGGGGATTGGCGCTGGATTTACCCGAGTTGAAACCGACCGACTTTGTTCAATGTTACCGGGTATCCCTAGAGTAATTGTATCCATTGACCAAGAACAGGCTGGCTTGCCATGCCATCCGAAGAGTTTTTAATAATTGCCCTTGTGTAGAATACCCACCCGCAAAATCCCCGGTTGCGGCCGGTCAGAATTCATAAACCCGGATTGGGGCCGCTACCCACAAAAAGATATAACTGTGCATGACCCAACGCCTAGGCTTAATTCAACACTCTTTTTCTACCAAATCGGGCCACACTTCTTAGGTGGGTCAGCGTAATCCGCTTCGGAATATGTGCCGACCTATACACAAAAAAACAGGAGAATGCTTGGTCAGACAGTATGGCCATAAAGGAAATCGTTGCATTACGGCCATTTGCTAACGTGGAACGAAAAGCAAAGCCTAGACCAGTTGACCAAAGAAATCATCACAGGAGTCCGCTGATATGATTTATCGTGACCCATGCAAACCCATCCCGCAGCGCGTTGATGACCTGCTTTGCCAGATGAGCATCGAAGAAAAACTGGCCCAATTGGTCTCGTTCTGGATGCACGAAATCCAGGATGGGAAGGACTTCTCGCCGGTCAAAGCCGGAAGTCTGCTGGTAAACGGTATTGGCCAGATTACGAGAACAGCGGGCGACAGTACGCTGGAGCCGGTTTCAGTTGCACAGTTCAACAACCGTCTCCAGACTTTTCTTATTAATAAGACCCGTTTGGGGATACCTGCTATAGTCCATGAAGAGTGTTGTTCCGGTTACATGGGCCTAGGCGGTACGATGTTCCCGCAAATGATAGGTCTGGCATCCACCTGGATGCCAGACCTGGCGGAACGTATGACGGCCGAAATTCGTGTACAGTTGCGGTCCACTGGCGCGCACCAGGGGTTGGCTCCCGTACTCGACGTAGCTCGCGACCCGCGCTGGGGTCGTGTGGAAGAGACCTTCGGTGAAGACCCGACGTTGGTCAGCCAGTTTGGGGCGGCCTACGTGCGTGGTCTGAAAGGAACCAGCCTGAAGAACGGCGGTGTGATGGCCACCGGTAAACACTTCGTCGGTCATAGCTTTTCGCAGGGTGGGCAGAACTGTGCCCCCGTGCGCTTGGGCGTGCACGACCTGTGGGATGTATACTTGATGCCTTTCCAGGCAGCCATTCGAGCCGGAATAGATACCATTATGAACGCCTATCCCGAACTGGACGGGGTCGTGGTGGCCGCCTCGCGTCGAATACTTACTGACATGCTGCGGGGACAACTCGGCTTCGATGGTCTGGTCGTTTCGGATTATGGAGCCATCCTGATGATCAATTCATACCACCGGATCGCGATCGATAAACGCGAGGCAGCTGCACTGGCATTGACGGCCGGCATCGACCTGGAATTGCCCACCTGCATTTGTTATGGCGATCCGCTTAAGTTGGCGATCGAATCGGGTGATCTCGATCTCGAAACGATCGATACTGCTGTAAGGCGCCTCTTGCAGAAAAAATTCGAGCTGGGCCTGTTCGAGAATCCTTATGTGGAAGAAGGGCGTGTCTCGGAAGTGTTCGAGACTTCGGGCCAGCGTAGCCTGGCACGCGAGATTGCATGCCAGAGCATGGTGCTGCTCAAGAACGACGGCCTGCTACCACTCGGGAAAAACATTCGTTCCCTGGCGGTGATCGGACCAAATGCAGCGGACAGCCGCGGCTTGCTTGGTGATTACAGCTACGCGGCCGCGTTCGAGTTGTTCTCGACCGTAATGAAACCGGTTGAGTCGAACTTTACCAACGTAGACATTACCCACATTGAAGAGAATTCAGTCAAGGTGCCAAGTGTCCTTTCGGCGCTGCGTGTTGGCCACCCAGGGACCAAGATCCTATATGCGCGTGGTTGTGATCTTACTGGTGACTATACCGGCGGCTTCGATGAGGCCGTCAGATTGGCAAAGCTGTCCGATGTGGTAGTACTGGTGCTTGGAGATCGCTCGGGGTTGACCCCAGAATGTACTACGGGCGAGACCCGCGATTGTGCCGACTTGCATCTCTCCGGTATTCAAGAGCAATTGGCCGAGACCATCATTGCCACCGGTAAACCGGTTGTAGTGGTGTTAGTCACTGGACGACCCTATGCGATAAACTTCATTTCTGAAAAGGCGAATGCTATCCTCGAAGCTTGGTTACCCGGTGAAGAAGGTGGCGCAGCGATTGCCGGAACGCTCTTTGGCGAATTCACGCCCGGCGGAAAACTTCCAATATCCTTCCCGCGTCATGCCGGACAGGTACCATTATTCTATAACCAAAAACCTAGCGGAGGAAAATCGAATTGGTATATCAATTACACAAATGTGGAAGCCAGCCCGCTCTATCCCTTCGGGCATGGCCTGAGTTACACAACGTTTGAATATAGTGATTTAGCCATTTCCCCCGAGCAAGTCAAAGCTGGAGGAGCGGTGAGGGTGAGCTTGGATGTGAAAAACGTAGGAAAAGTAGCTGGCGATGAGGTTGTTCAATTGTATATCTGTGACGAATACGCCACTATCCCGCGCCCGGTAAAAGAATTGAAGGGTTATTCACGTTTGACGTTGCAGCCGGGGCAGTCCCGGTACATTACCTTCAATCTGCCTGTGAACCAATTAGCTTTTTACGATCAGGATTTGAATCTAATAGTTGAGTCAGGCACTTTCAAGGTTATGATTGGTTCGTCCTCGGCGGATATTCGGGCAGAGGGAACGTTTGAAGTCGTCGGTAAGAAGAAATCGCAAGTAAGGAAGAGAGTGTTTGTCTGCCCAGTAGAAATCAAGTAGGAATGCCATGTCACATTCTTACTTTCTTGAAGGTCTAGGAATTTATACTTTTACCTCAGTTCTGTAAGAACTGATTCAGTTTTTCTGAACCGCTCTTCTAAAATATTCATCGGTGTGTAAGCTATCAAATATTCCTCTAAAACCGGACTGTTGCAATTCATAAATACCTTGCGATGATATCTCCAAGGGAATTTGAAGCGATTCAGTAAGAATGGCCTCTGGTTCTTGTGAGATGCAGCCATGAACGAACAACATACTCTCCCTGAACCGGATGACTCATTCTATGGAACGCGGAGGTGAACTGTGGCCGGTGAAGGTCCTTCTCAGGTAGTGATTGAAGGCTTCCAGGAAGACGCCGTGCCGTGGACCGTGGAAGATTTTCGTTTTACTTCGAAAGGGAATCAGGTATATGCCTTCCAAATGAAATGGCCGGAGGGCGGTAATAGCGTGATCCGCAGCCTGGCGAAAGGGAAAGTCTCCAATGTCATCGGGGTAAACATTCTGGGTTCTGATGCTCCAATCAAGTTTGAGCAAACCAGCCGAGGCCTGGCATTGGATTTACCCGAACAGATGCCGGCCGATTTCGCTCAATGTTACCGGGTATCTCTTGAGTAATTCTTTCAAAGCGCTAATGGTCTGATGGGGCACTTGACAACGAATTAAATATGGGATAATATCAAGATATGGTACCGTTACCATATAATTGGAATTAGTAAGGAGAATCTTATGAAAAATAACCCAACAGCTTTAACCATGCTTACTAAAAACGATTTGATCGTCGTGGCTGGAGCGGGTGGCTTTATAGCCGGAGCCCTGGTCAGATATTTTCACGACCAGGGTTTTACGAATATTCGCGCCATCGATAAGAAACCCCTGCCCATGTGGTACCAGCGTACACCTGAGGTCGAAAGTCTGTGCATGGATTTGAGCGAGAAAGAAAATGCGATCAAGGCAGTCGAAGGCGCAGTGGAAGTCTATAACCTGGCGGCGGATATGGGAGGAATGGGGTTCATTGAGCGTTTCCGGGTGGAATGTCTGCGGAGTGTTCTAATCAACACGCACATGATTGAAGCGACTTACCGGGCCGGCGTAGACCGCTATTTCTTCTCCTCCTCCGCCTGTGCTTACAACACCACCTTGCAGGATGATCCGAATGTCCGGGCGCTCAAAGAGTCAGACGCCTACCCGGCCATGGCTGAGCGCGGCTACGGCTGGGAAAAGCTGATCTCGGAAATGTTCTGCCAGGAATATTGGGCCGAACGCAAGCTGGAAACTCATATTGCCCGCTTCCATAATGTCTATGGACCCAACGGCACATGGGATGGCGGACGAGAGAAAGCGCCGGCAGCCTTGTCCCGCAAGGTGGTTGAAGGCCTGGAAACCGGCAGCTATGATATCCCCATCTGGGGTGACGGCAGCCAAACGCGCAGTTTCATGTATATCGAAGATTGCGTTAAGGGCATCGACATGATCATGCACTGCAAGGAATTGATCGCAACCCCCATCAACCTAGGTTCGAGCGAATTGGTCTCCATCAATGCCCTGGTCACCTTGCTTGAAAAAATCGCTGGTGTCAAACTGGAACGGCATTATGACCTGACAGCTCCCCGGGGTGTGGCAGGACGAAACAGCGATAATACATTCATCCAACAGGTGCTGGGATGGGAACCAGATACCCCGCTGCAAAAAGGCATGGAAAAGACCTATACCTGGATCAAACAGCAATATGCGGACCGCAAAGCCGGGAAATCGACCCCGGCCGGATATAAAAATAATTAAGACATCATTCTTCTCCTCTTCCTCAGTAGACGGGTATTCCTGGTGGCGCACGAGACGCCAAGAATACCCTCTACTAAGGTGGGTGCAAAATAATTTGGGCAGACAATGACCTTAAAACTAAGATCCAACAAGACCGAGTTGAACATACCCTACCGAATGGCATTTGCGGGTGGGTGGATCGATCAACCTTTCCTTTCCCGTTATAACCCGGAACCGCCCGGTTCGATGGTGGTAGTCTCTTTGCTTCCCACCATACCGTTTATGGATCGTTGTGGAATGGGAACCAGCACTCGCAAGGTTGCCCTTCAAATGTGGGGGAATGAGATTCCTGAAGGGGATCCAGCTGTTCTGATCCGGAATTTATATACTGCGGAAAATGATGGCAAGCCGGCGCCATCCGGCTCACAAGATATGGCTGGAATAATATACCCGGGCGTCAGCCGGTTGGATTATGATTTCAATTTTGAGGGTGGTTATTTCCCTGTGCATGTTGAATCAAACAATGATCCTGAAGTGGCGCAATGGTTGGAAAATGTAGTTAGCATGGTGCCGATCAGCCAGCGTCCGCTGGGATATGACCCCCTGGAAATAAAGAATCTCGACCCGGATTGGATTCGTCGGCTGAGCCAGTCTGGGAAGGATTGTTTTAATGCCATAGTCAGCAAAGATACCCAGGCGTTAGGGTCTTCCATGAATGAATGCATGGTCTGCTGGCAGAACATCCTGCCGGGTACCGTTCGTCACCGAACCATCACGATCGATCTGACTGAGATCCTTTCTCATTATCAAAACCGGTATATCGGAGCCATGTATTCCGGATGCGGGGGCGGTTATCTCTACGTGGTATCAAAGGAACCTGTGCTGAATGGTCTCAAGGTAAACATCAGAGTATCAAAATGACCAATGTCGTTGTCAGTGGATGTTTCGATAATATCCAATCAAGGAATATCCGTTTTTTGGAAGAAGCTGCGAAGATTGGTGCACTAACCATTCTGTTGTGGTCCGATAACGCATGTCAACAAGTGAAGGGACGAAAACCGGATTTTCCGCAGGCGGAACGTCAATACTTCCTGGAATCGGTTAGATATGTACAGAAGGTCATCCTGGCAGATGGGATGGTTGGACTGGATGAGATTCCCCAAGTGGAGGGAGTTAACCCGGATATTTGGGCGGTTCCTGAAAATGAAGCTACCTTTGCCAAACTCCACTTTTGCGCCACCTATGGGATTAAGTATACTGTCATAAAAGAGGAGGATCTGGCGGGATTTCCTGTCCTCAAAAATGGAGAAGATACTGTGACTTCCAGGAAAAAAGTATTGGTGACCGGTTGCTATGACTGGTTCCACTCTGGGCATGTGCGCTTTTTCGAAGAGACATCTGGAATGGGTGATTTGTATGTGGTTGTCGGAAATGACGCAAATGTGCGTCTGCTCAAAGGGGAAGGCCATCCCTTATTTTCCGAGCAGGAGCGCCGGTACATGGCCCAGTCCATCCGTTTTGTGAAGCAGGCCCAGGTTTCGAGCGGCAACGGCTGGATGGATGCCGAGCCGGAGATTGAACAAATCAAGCCGGATTATTATGCAGTTAATGAAGATGGTGACAAGCCGGAAAAAAAGCAATTTTGCCAGGAGCACGGAATTGCTTACGTGGTTTTGAAACGTATTCCCAAAGCCGGACTGATGTCCAGGCAAAGCACCGATTTTCGCGGTTTTTAGGGAGAATTTAATGTATTTCGCTGCCATTATGGCTGGCGGTTCGGGAACCCGTCTTTGGCCGCTCAGCCGGCGAAACTACCCCAAACAGGCGCTTAAACTTGTGGGGGAAAGAACCATGTTCCAGTTTGCCGTGGAGCGGATAAGGACTATTTTTCCTCCCGAACGAATATTGGTGGTTACTCTGGCAAAGCACGCATCCATCCTGATGGAACAGGTACCTGAACTCCCTGCGGAGAATTTCATCCTTGAACCGGAAGTGCGCGGCACTGCGCCGGCTATTGGACTGGCTGCCATCCATGTAGCGGATCAGGACCCGGATGCCAGCATGGTCATCTTAACGGCGGACCACTTTATTGCCAATGAGAAGCGTTTCTGTGATGTCTTAACCGCCGCAGAAAAAATAGCTGAGAGTAGGCTGGTAACTCTGGGAATCCGGCCGTCCAGTCCTTCCACAGGCTTCGGGTATATTCACCTAGGGGCTCTGGCGGGCGAGCAAAATGGATTTCCTTTTTATGCAGTCGAACGCTTTACCGAGAAACCAGATCCTGCCACTGCCCGGGAAATGGTTGACAACGGGGAATATTCCTGGAACAGCGGCATGTTCGTGTGGCAGGTCGGCCGGATTTTGAAGGAATATCAGCGACAAATTCCGGATTTCCACGCACAATTGATGGAGGTCAGGGCTGCCCTGGGAACCACCGAATACCGGGCTGTGATAGAACGTGTCTGGCCCCAGGTAAAGAAAGAAACCATTGATTACGGCATCATGGAAGGGGCAGAAGATGTAGTGGTCATACCTGTAGACATTGGCTGGACGGATGTAGGAAGCTGGGGGAGTCTGTATGACCTATTACCAGCGGATGCTGATAATAACGTATTTGTCGGACCGCATGCCGAGAAAGATGCTAAAAATACCCTGGTCTTTGGTGATAATCGACTAGTGGCCCTGATGGGGGTACACGACCTGGTGATCGTCGACACAGAGGATGTCGTCATGGTATGTTCACGCGAACGGGAACAGGAGTAAAAGTACTGGTTGAGTATCTCAACCAAACAAATAAAGAACACTATATTTGACAATTGGAAATTATAATTTATTTAGATTGGCAAAGAGCAGCTGATTCCGGTTCTTAGGCATGGATAGGCAGGGTACCATGATCGTAAAAGGAATTCTCAATCCACAAATCTTGTCCTTGATCGCACGCGTACGCCATACCAATACATTGGTCATCTCGGACCGGGGCTTCCCCTATTGGCCGATGATCGAGACGGCCGACATTTCCCTAGTGGATGACATTCCAACAGTGCTGCAGGTCTTTGAAGCTCTGAAAGCAAATTTTGTGGTTGGCCAGATTTATATGGCGGAAGAATTCACAGCGACTAATACCGCCGAGGTACAACAGGCATTTGCAAATTCCAGGGGTAAAATTCCCATTGTATTTGAACCCCATATTGAATTTAAATTAAGGGTACCGCACGCCACCGGTCTGATTCGGACCGGTGATACCATCCAGTATGCGAATATGATCCTGGTATCTGCGTAGGGAAATTTCTGCCATCCGGTCATCGGCTCATTCTGGACCGTTCCAAATTAAACCCAATCTACCTGGAGTACGTATGAGGATGCAAGGGTTTGCCCCTTGAGGCTGAGATCACCACTGAAGTCTGGGTTTTTGATGAAAAGTATTCGGTTGCATGCCGCGGGAGGATAAGAGTGGAATATAATAGGTTAATTCTATTTAATTGGAACTAATTCTAATTTAGTTAACGAAACTTTAACTGATGCCAACTATCCGAGATGTCGCCAAACTGGCTGGAGTCGCCCCAATTACCGCTTCCAGAGTTATCAGCCACTCTGGTTATGCCAGTGAGGATGTACGCCAACGTGTCAATCAAGCCGCCGAACA
Source organism: Anaerolineales bacterium (assembly GCA_050014715.1). Classification (GTDB taxonomy): domain Bacteria; phylum Chloroflexota; class Anaerolineae; order Anaerolineales; family Villigracilaceae; genus UBA877. Next base: position 46,785 of record JBEKCT010000003.1, read on the forward strand.
GCTCGGTTATGTACCCAACTCCCTGGCCCGAAGCCTGCGCTCGAAGCGGACCCGCACACTGGCATTGGTTCTGACCGATATAACCAATCCATTCTGGACGACAGTTGCACGCGGGGTGGAAGATGCCGCCAGTGAAGTTGGCTACCACGTAATTTTCTGCAACACCGACGAATCTGCCAGCAAGCAGCAAAGCTACCTGGAAGCGATGATCCAGAAACAGGTGGATGGGATATTATTGGTACCGGCACACAGCAAGGAGAATCCAATTGGCTTCCTGCACCAACAAAATGTGCAGGTTGTTTTGTTGGACCGCAGGCTGCCTGATATGCAGGCCGACGTGGTACGGTGTGATTCAAGAGGGGGCGCATATCAACTCGTCCAATTGCTTGTGAAATTAGGCCATCGCCGCATTGCCATCCTAGGCGGCCCCAGCGGTGTATCATCGGCCGATGACCGTGTCGCCGGATACAAACTCGCGTTGCATGAAGCCGGCTTGAAATCAGAAAAACAGTTAATCATCTCCGGGGAATTTTCCGTCGAAAGCGGGTATGAGATGACCCGCAGTGTGTTGGCGTTGCCTTCCCGTCCAACTGCGCTTTTTGCCGGCAACAATTTTATTGCAATTGGCGCTTTGAAAGCCCTGCATGATGCAGAACTGGTTGTGCCTAAAGAAATGTCAGTGGTCGGGTTTGATGACCTGCCTGCGGCCATTGTGGTGGACCCCTTTCTGACAGTGGCGGTTCAACCGGCGTATGAGATGGGACAGCGCGCTACCAAGCGGCTCTTGGAATGCCTCGATGGGGAAAATACTGGCGGCGTTCAGGATATTGTGTTACCGGTTTCAATTATCGAACGAAAATCTACACAGGCGCAGGCGTAGGAAAGAGATGGCAGGCTGCCATGCATCCTGACCGACTCTTTTCCCCCGACCTGACCACACGCAGGACCGCGCGTGAACTTTACGAGAGCGTCGCCGCGCTCCCGCTGATCTGCCCGCATGGGCATGTGGATGCGCGCCTGTTCAGTGACACAGCGGCGTCTTTTGGCTCGCCAGCTGACCTGTTCATCATCTCCGACCATTACATCACGCGCATGCTGTATTCCCAGGGCATTCCGCTCGAGTCCCTGGGCGTGCCATCTTTGGATGGAAAGCCGGTGGAGCAAGATCATCGCAAGATCTGGAGCAGGTTCTGCGAAAACTTCCAGCTGTTCCGGGGAACGCCTTCCGGCCTTTGGCTGGAGAGCGAACTGAGCCAGGTCTTTGGAATCAAAGAGAGACCAACGCTTGCCAATGCCGGCCGGCTGTACGATACCATTGCTGAAAAACTAGCCAGCCCTGAATATATGCCGCGGGCGTTGTTCGAACGCTTTAATATCGAAGTGCTATGCACCACCGAATCGGCAACCGATCCGCTCGAAGCGCACCGGGCCATCCGCCAGAGCGGCTGGGGCGGGCGCGTCCTGCCGACCTTCCGCCCGGATGCGCTCATGACCCTGGACGGCTCCGGCTGGAAAGCGGAAATCGACCAGCTCAGCCAGGCCAGCGGGGTGGATGTGAAGGATTACCCTTCCTACCTGCAGGCACTCGAGCAGCGCCGGGATTTCTTCCGTTCGATGGGCGCAACTGCCACGGACCACGGCGTGCTGGTACCCACGACGATCGAGATGGATCCGGCCGGGGCGGAGAGGCTCTTCCAGCGCTCCCTGCACGGGCAGGCCACAAGTGAAGATGCAGAGCGCTTCACAGCCAACATGTTAATGGAAATGGCCCGGATGAGCGTGGAGGACGGGCTGGTCATGCAGATCCATCCCGGGGCTCTGCGCAACCACAACCTGCCCTTGTTTCAGTACTTCGGGCCCAACCTCGGCGGCGACATCCCCATCCGGACGGAGTACACCCGCAGCCTGCTGCCATTACTGAACCGCTTCGGGAATGACGCCCGGCTGACCCTGGTGATATTTACGCTGGATGAATCCACGTATGCGCGCGAACTGGCCCCGCTGGCGGGGCACTACCCGGCGCTGAAGGTGGGCCCGCCCTGGTGGTTCCACGACAGCCCGAACGGCATGCGGCGGTACTTCGACCAGGTGATGGAAACAGCCGGGCTTTGCAACACGGCCGGATTTAATGACGATACGCGTGCTTTTTGCTCCATACCGGCCCGCCATGATGTCTGGCGGCGGGTCTCGGCGGACTGGCTGGCCGGGTTGGTGGTCCGCCACATCGTTGATTTAGAGGATGCTCGAATAATGATTCAGGAACTGGCGGTCGGACTGGCCAGGCGCACCTACCGCATATGACCGATATGGAAGTATCCATGCTACCGCCTCGCTCCAACCTCTACCGGCAGGCCCGCGACCTCTCCGGTTTTTGGGATTTCCGTTTTGACCAGGACGATTCTGGAAGGCAAAACGGCTGGCAGAGCGGCTTTTCCGGGGGACGCCCGGCGGCCGTGCCGGCCAGCTGGAATGACCAGTTCGAGGACGGGCGAGATTTTCTCGGCCCGGCCTGGTACCAGACTGATTTCGACCTGCCATGGGGTTTTGCCGAAAAGCGCCTGCAGCTGCGCTTTGATTCGGTTAACTACCTGGCGGAAGCCTGGTTGAACGGGCGATCGCTAGGCCTGCACGAGGGCGGGCACCTGCCCTTTGCATTCGATATCACCCAATTCGTACGAGCAGAGCGCAACTGCCTGGTGCTGCGGGTGGACGGCCGGCTGGCTTTCGAGCATGTCCCACCCGGGAATGTCAGCGGCGGCCCGCAGGACTTTTTTCCCAGCCATGCCAGCAACTTCCCCCAGGCGCAGTTCGACTTCTTCCCGTTTTGCGGCATCCAGCGGCCGGTCTGGTTGGTGGCGACCCCGCCGGAAGGCCTGCTGGATGTCGTTGTGCAGACTGAAATCTCCAGAAGCCGCGCCCGTGTGCATGTGCACATTGAACGGACAGGCACCGCCCCGGCCCGGGCATGCCTCCAGTTGGGAGGCGCCGGGCAGCAGATCGCACTTGAAACCGCTTTTTCCGGGGACTCGGCTGAGGCCATCCTGGACGTGCCGGAGCCGGCCTTATGGTCTCCCACCAGCCCGCATTTGTACGATCTGACGGTCGAGCTGCTGCAAGCTGGGGGCGTCACCGATTCCCACCGGATGAAAATTGGCATTCGCACCATCGCAGTGGAGGGCGACCGGCTGCTGTTGAATGGACAGCCAATCTATCTCAAGGGCTTTGGTCGCCACGAGGATTTTCCGGTGGTCGGGCGCGGCTACCTGCCGCCGCTGATCATCAAGGATTATGCCTTAATGCGCTGGATCGGCGCCAATTCCTTCCGCACCAGCCATTATCCCTATTCCGAGCAGATGCTCGACCTGGCCGACCAGCTGGGTTTCCTGGTCATCGACGAGACACCCGCGGTGGGATTGTATTTCCGGCAGGATGGGCTGGAAAAACGGAACGCATTGTGCCGGCAGTATCTGCGCGAACTGGTGCAGCGTGACCGCAACCATCCCAGCGTGATCATGTGGAGCCTGGCCAACGAGCCGCATTCCGCCTCAGCGCTGGCACGGCCATTCTTCGAGCAGCTAACCCAGGACGCCAGGGCACTCGACCCGACCCGCCCGATTACCCTGGCCAGCTTCCTGGGCGCCGAGGAAGCGGCCTTCGAGTTTTTCGATGTGGTTTGCCTGAACCGTTACCAGGGCTGGTACAGCCAGTCCGGGAACCTGGAGGAAGCCCTGCCGCTGCTTTCGGCCGAACTGGATGCGCTGCATGCCCAGTTCAGTAAGCCGATCATCCTGACCGAGTTCGGCGCGGATGCCCTCCCGGGCCAGCATGCCCAACCGCCCGAGATGTTCAGCGAAGAATACCAAGCCGACCTGCTTGAAGGCTACATTCAGATCTTGCGCCAGAAACCTTACGTGGTGGGGGAGCACGTTTGGAACCTGTGCGATTTCAAGACCTGCCAGGGCATCGCCCGCCCCGGCGGGATGAACTACAAGGGCGTTTTCACGCGCGACCGGCGCCCGAAGCTGGCCGTCCAGCGCCTGCGGGACTTGTGGGCCAGGGATGAAATCGGAATTTCCAATGTGGATTTGAGCCAGACCACTACCACCAAGGCAAGAAAACACAAAAGTTCTTTATAAAACACTTACTGGTTTGAGAATATTTCTTGATTTTCGTGACCCGGCGACTTTGTGGTAGAGAAACACTCCATAAAGGATTGATTGATCAGAAAAGCATGAAAGGGAGAAGAATGATAGATTTTTCAATCCAGGATCAAGTTGCGGTTGTGACCGGCGGGACGGGGGTATTGTGCTCGGCCATGTGCCGGGTGCTGGCCGAAGCCGGGGCAAGAGTGGCCATACTCGGTCACCGAAGCGAACCTGCCGAAGCCCTGGCGGCCGAATTGGGGCAGGATGCCATCGGCCTGGCATGCGATGTGCTCGATATGGCCAGCCTGCAGGCCGCCGCACAAAGGGTGCAGGAAGCTTTTGGACGGGTGGATATTCTGGTAAACGGCGCGGGCGGCAACCAGCCGGGCGCCACCACTGGTCCGGCCCAATCCTTCTTTGTCCTGCCCGAAGCTGCTCTTAGAGATGTTTTCAATCTCAACTTAGTGGGAACACTGCTGCCCTGCCAGGTGTTTGGGAAAAGTATGGCAGACCAAAAAAGCGGCGTGATCGTGAACGTCTCCTCGATGAACGCCCTGCGCCCGCTCACGCGTATCCCGACCTACTCGGCTGCCAAGGCCGCCGTGAGCAACTTCACCCAATGGCTGGCGGTGCACATGGCGCAGGAATACGGCCCGCAGCTCCGTGTCAATGTCATCGCACCCGGATTCCTGCTAACGGAGCAGAACCGCTACCTGCTGACCGACCAGGTTTCCGGCGGGTTGAGCGCGTGCGCACAGGCCATCATCGCTCATACTCCGATGGGACGTTTCGGTAGCCCCGACGACCTGTTGGGAACCCTGCTCTGGCTGGTCTCGCCGGCCTCCGCCTTCGTCTCCGGCATCATCGTGCCGGTGGACGGGGGATTCTCGGCGTATAGCGGGGTGTAAACCTTTGCCTGCGGTATAATCACCTTGAAAGGAGCTGCGTTATTCCATGACAATCTCCCCTCGTATCGAACGTGATTCCCTCGGCGAACTCCATGTGCCGGCCGATGCTTTGTATGGTGTGCAGACTCAGCGCGCCGTGGAGAACTTCCCCATATCAGGTTTGAAGCCCTGGCGGGCTTTCATCTGGTCGGTGGCCACGATCAAGCGTGCCGCCGCCGAGGTCAACCTGGACCTGGGCCTGCTGGACGCCGAACGCGCCGGGGCCATCCAAAAGGCGGCCCAGGAAGTGATCGAAGGCAAATGGGACGCCCAATTTGTGGTCGAACCTTTCCAGGCCGGCGCCGGCACCAGCCATAATATGAACGTCAATGAAGTCATTGCCAACCGGGCCACCCAGATCCTGGGTGGCGGGCTGGGTGAATACCGCGTCCATCCCAACGACCACGTCAACATGGCACAATCCACCAACGATGTCATCCCGACCGCCGTGCGGCTGGGCTGCCTGTGGCGGCTGGAGGAATTACTGGGGGTGCTTAAAGAATTGCACGATGCGTTGCAGGCCAAGGCGGTTGCCTTCGACGATGTGGTGAAATCCGGCCGGACGCATTTACAAGATGCCGTGCCCGTACGGCTGGGCCAGGAGTTCGGCGCGTATGCCAAGGCGGTCGAACGTGACTCAGAACGCATCCGCCGTTCGGCCGAGGGGCTGCGGCGGCTGGGCATCGGCGGCACGGCGGTCGGTTCCGGGCTGAACGCACACCCCGAGTACCACGCCCGCATGGTCAGGAAATTATCGGAATTAACCGGGCTGCAACTGTATGAGTCCGATAACCTGTTCGAATCGATGCAGTCCATGGCGGATGCAGCCGATTTCTCGGCCTCGCTGCGTACGCTGGCGCTGACCCTGATCCGCATCGCCAACGATTTCCGCCTGCTGGCATCCGGTCCGTCTACCGGGCTGGACGAACTGCGGCTGCCGGCGGTCCAACCCGGCTCGAGCATCATGCCGGGCAAGGTCAACCCGGTCATGGCCGAAATGCTGGACATGAGCATGTTTCACGTGGTGGGTTGTGATACCACGGTCATGCTGGCCACCCAGGCCGGGCAGTTGGAACTGAATGTGATGATGCCGATCATTGCGCATAGTCTTTTTGAGGCCATGCAGGTGACCATCGGCGCGGTGCGTGCCTTCACGCTGCGAACCGTGCAGGGCCTGGATGCCAACCGCGAAAAAGCGACCGGCTGGCTGGCCAAAAATGCCATCGTGGTAACAGCGCTCAACCCGATCATCGGCTACAGCCAGGGAGCTGCGTTGGTCAAGGAAGCCCTCAAGCGCAACCTGGCCATCCGGGAAGTGGCGGTCGAAAAAGCGGCTGCCGGCGCTTTGAAACATCGCGACCAGGACCGCCCGGTCAGCGTGGTGGAGGTCGAGGCGGCGCTGGATGACCTGCGTAAACTGACCGAAGGCGGCATCGCCGGTGGGGGTGGAGGTGGTGGTTAAGGAGAAGCATCATGAATTTGGATCCTACCTTTCTTAGTGGCTTGACGCTCGTCCTGACCGGACTGGCCGGGGCATTCCTGGTGGCTCTCTGGCTGGCTTTGGTGATATGGACGTACCGGGACATGCGCTCGCGCCATCGCGACCGCCTGGTGCCCATCCTGGCCGCTCTGATGGTGGCGCTGCTGAACCTGCCGGGTGTGCTGGTTTATCTGATCTTGCGTCCGGCGCGTACGCTGGAGGAAGAGTACCAGCAAACGCTGGAAGAAGAAGCCCTGCTACAGTCCATCGAAGATCAGTCGGTTTGCCCGGGCTGCGAACGGCACATTCGGGAAGATTGGCTGATCTGCCCTTCCTGCCAGACGAAACTCCGCAAACGCTGTCACTCCTGCGGGCGGCTGATGGAATTGCCATGGAACATCTGCCCGTATTGCGGCACGCCCGCCCCCGGGATGCGCAAAGAAGGTGGCACACTGGATGATGTGGTCCGAAGCCTGTCGAAGGAAAATGGCAAAGCTTTGCGGGAAGAAGATTCCCGGCCGGCACTGGAAGAGGTCGGGCTGGTCTTCCCGGATGAAGAGAATCCTTTGGATGAATAATTTCTTTATGTAGTGACGACTTCAGTCGTCACTACATTTCTATCATCAAGATCCTCCCGTTCACCTGTCTGCATCTTCCTTCCTTATGAAACTCGACTCTCTCACTCTCCACCACATCACCATGCCGCTGGTAGCTCCGTTCGAGACCTCTTTCGGGCTCACGACCAGGCGGGAATGTGTCCTGGTATCCATCCAGTCGGAAGGCCTGACCGGCTGGGGTGAATGTGCAGCCGACCGGGAACCTGGTTACTCGTATGAAACCAGCGGCACCGCTTGGCACATTCTTAAGGATTTCATCGCCCCCATGCTGTTGGACCGCTATGTCTCAGACACAACGGATTTCCAACAGCAAGTGGCTGGCATCCGCGGCCACAACCTGGCCAAAGCCGGGGTGGAAATGGCGTTGTGGGACCTGACCGGCAAACGCCAGGGCAAGTCGCTGCGCGAGCTGCTGGGTGGGCTGCGGGCGCGTGTGGAGGTGGGTGTCTCGGTCGGTATACAGGATTCACCGGAAGCACTGGTCGAGCGAGTCGGAAAGTATCTGGCCGGCGGCTACGGTCGCATCAAGATCAAGATCAAACCTGGACGGGATGTAGAGGATGCCGAAGCCGTCCGGAAAGCCTTTCCGCACATCCCGCTCCAGGTGGATGCCAACTCAGCCTATACGCTGGAGACCTGCCAGGCCTTGCGGCCGCTGGATAGGTTGAAATTGCTACTGATCGAGCAGCCGCTCAGCGAGGATGACCTGTGGAACCATCACAAGCTCCAGAAACAATTCCACACGCCCATCTGCCTGGATGAAAGCATCACCAGCCTGCTGCAGGCCCGTTCGGCGCTAGAAATGGACGCCTGCAGGATCATCAACATCAAACCCGGGCGGGTGGGCGGGTTGAGCCAGGCGGTGCTGATCCATGACCTGTGCCGGGCACAAGCGATACCGGTCTGGTGCGGCGGGATGCTGGAGACCGGCATAGGACGGGCTTCCAACCTGGCGCTGGCCAGCCTGCCCGGCTTCAGCCTGCCCGGGGATATTTCCGCCTCCGACCGTTACTATGCCCAGGATATCACGCGCGAGCAGTTTGTCCTTGACCCCGGCAGCACCATAGACGTGCCGGCCGGTCCGGGCCTGGGCGTGACTATCGATCCAGCCGCCCTTAAGAAGTTCAGGCTGGCGGAATTACGGTTAACCGCAAAATGAATTGGGGCCGGGTGGGAAAAAACAAAGTCATTTACGTTTGTGTGCTTGCCGGCAGCCTGCTGCTGGCGGCCTGCCAGGCGTTCAACCCGCTACAGACCTCCGCAAAGCTCGCCCCGGATGCGACTCCCATCCCGGCGATCCTGGCGCAAATACCGCCGACCGCCACTCCCTTGCCGTCCGACGTCTGGGTTTCCCCGGCCGTCCCGGAAGTCCTGCGTCAAATAGCGGCCAGTTCCGGCCTGAGGCTGGTTTTAGTACCCGCTGCGACTACGGCGCGCCTGGATGTGGTCAATTCTCAATCGACAATTTCCACTCAACCCTCTCCAACCAACCATCCTCAATCAACCTCCTGGATTTACGCGCTGGTCACGCCTTTCCCAACGCTGACAGATGCTGTTTCGCTGGCCGATATCCGCAACACCTGGAGCGGAACACCTGCGGGACCTTTTGCCGGAAGGCCGCTGTGGGTGGATGGCACTACCCTGGCCGCATTCAGTCAATTATGGGGTGACCCGGCAGCAGGGGCCGTGTTGGTTGTTCCGTCAGACCAGTTGGCTGGTTCAGCCTGGGCAGAGCGCCCGGCCTGGGCGATTGTCCCATTCGAGGCACTGGAGCCGCGTTGGAAAGTGCTCAGCGTGGATGGCCAGTCGCCGGTCCACAACGATTTCGACCCGGCCAGCTACCCTCTCAAAATTGCTTTTTCCGTCCAACCGGCTGTATTCAATTTACCGCCAACCAACCGCGATCCGCACAAGCTGACCGTGCTGGCCATGACCGGCACCACCGCGCTGGCGCGTGGCATAGCCGATCGGATGGAAAAAAATGGCGTGCTTTATCCGGGCATGTATGTCGACAGCGTGCTGCGCTCGGCCGACATCACCCACATAAGCAATGAAGTGGTTTTCGATCCGGCCTGTCCCACTCCCGATCCGTTGAGCTTGAGCCTGTCCTTTTGCAGCAAGCCGGGTTACATTGCCCTGCTGGAGGACGCCGGAACGGACGTGGTCGAATTGACTGGCAACCACCTGATGGATTCCGGCCAGGCGAATCTCCTGACCACATTGGATGCTTATGACCGGCTGGGCTGGAAATATTATGGCGGAGGCCGGGATTTGCAGGATGCGAGCCAGCCGGCCCTGCTGGAAAATAACGGTAACAAGCTGGCTTTCGTTGGATGCGACTATCCCGGCCCGCCACATGACTGGGCCACGGCCACCACACCCGGTTCACTGCCCTGCAACCTGGACCAGATGGCCGATAAGATTGCCCGGCTGCGCTCGCAGGGATATCTGCCGATCATGACCTTCCAGTACCAGGAGTATTACCAGGCAAATCCCACGCCGGAGGAAGAGGCGGATTTCCGCCGGATGGCCGAGGCAGGTGCGCTGATCGTCAGCGGCAGCCAGGGCCATGAACCGGCCTCGATGGAAATACTGAACGGGTCATTCATCCATTACGGCCTGGGCAACCTGTTCTTCGACCAGATGTTCAGCCTGCCGACGCGCGAATTGTTTATCGACCGGCATGTGTTTTATGATGGGAAATACATCAATACCGAATTATTAACTTATGTTGACGAAGATTTCGCCCAGCCGCGCCCGATGACCGCGCTGGAAAGGACTCAGTTCCTGGAAAAGATTTTCAAAGTGGCCGGATGGTAGCGTGAAGTATTGAGGTGAAGAATGAATATCCATGATGTCTCGGTTCCGATTTCTCCCGCCACTCCGGTCTGGCCTGGGGACCCGGCGATAGTGCTGGAAAAAGTCTCTTCGATGGACGCCGGCGCGCACGACAACGTCTCCCGCCTGGCATGCGGCGTCCATACCGGCACCCACGTGGATGCGCCCCATCATTTCCTGAATAATCACCGCACCGTTGAATCGCTGGCGCTGGATATCCTGGTCGGCCCGGTCCAGGTGGTCGAAATTCCGCCGGACGCGAAAGTGGTCAATGCGGAAGTACTGGAAAGCGCCCTGCTTCCACCCGGGCTGGAACGATTGCTTTTGAAAACAGGCAATTCCCAGTTATGGAAGCAGGACGAGAGTTCTTTCCATCAGGATTTTGTTGGAATTTCAGCAGATGGGGCAGATTGGCTGGTGAGATACGGGATTAAATTGGTGGGGATCGACTACCTTTCGGTGGCGCCATTCCACCAGAGCGTTCCAACGCACGTGGCCTTGCTCACTGCCGGCATCATAATAGTGGAGGGACTGGACCTGAGCGCCATAAAACCGGGCAGCTACAACCTGTGCTGCCTGCCGTTGAAGCTGGTTGGATCGGACGGCGCGCCCGCCAGGGTGATCCTGGTGGATTGATTAAACAAAAACTCCCGCAGGTTTTGTCTGCGGGAGTTGCTCCAAATTATCTTATAAATTAATATCTATGCTGGCCGCCGCGGGCCTTTCCGCCGGGGCCGCGATTTCCGCCGCCGGGGCCGCCGCGCCGGTCACCATAACCACCGCCACCACCACCACCGCCGCCGCGACCATATCCGCCACCGCCGCCACCAAAGCTGCGTTCTTCGCGCGGCCGGGCCAGGTTGACCTTCAGTGGACGATTGGAGAGGGTGTGGCCGTTGAA
>JBEKCT010000004.1:0-51387 GCA_050014715.1 Anaerolineales bacterium
GGGGATGTTGATAAACAGGTGGATGATGACACTCCAGGCATAACTCGCGTATGCCGTGCGCGGCAGAACGGTGCAGGCCAGGATGACCACCAGTGCGGTCTGGAAAGCACCCGAGAGCGCCTGCCACCAGACGAAGACCTGCCCAAACATGATGCCCTTGCGCGGGTCATTGATGCGGTACTCTGACAGGTATTTGATGAAAGCCGTGCTGGTGCCCATCTCAAAAAAGGTGAAGATCACCGTGAAGAATTGCAACACCCTGCCCCACATGCCGAGTGCCTGCGCCGAAGGCAGGATGAAGACCGGCAGGATCAGGTTCTGGTAAATGATGATTGGGACGAATAACAGCAGGCCCAGGAAGAGCATCACGAAGAAACCACCCAGCGGGCGGTGGAAGCCGATCTGCTCCCAGGCAGTCGAGGCTTCCTTGGCTGCGTATTCCTCCCGGTTGACCACGATCGCATCCAGCTCTTCCGGATGGGCCAGGCTGTAGCGGCGCACCAGCCAAAAGGCTGCAAAGGCAGTGGCGAGGACCAGGCACATGAGTGCTACCAGCGCGGTCTGCTCGATCTGGTGGGGCACCGGGGAGCCTGGATAATCCGCAAAGGAAAGCGGCGTACGACCAGCGGAGCGTTCGGCCAGGTGATAGACCAGGTAATTGAAATACGGCCACTGTTGTAATTCGGTGTTGGTAGTGCTGTCCAGGAAGGCGGTCAGAACGTATGCCTGACCTGTCCCGATCTTTTGCGACCCCAGCACCAGCGAATAGTCACCGAAGCCGGTCACCAGCGGAGCCAATCCGCCGCCGCTCAAGACGAAGCGCTCGCGTACCTGTGGGGCGCTGTCCCAGATGACGGATTTGACCACACTGTCCTGGCTGCCCGCCAGCGCCGCCAGGCTAAGCGGATTGTCTTTCTTTGCCAGGCTGACTGTCCCTCCAAGCAGTTCGCCCACTGCCTGTCCACCCAGGTCCGGGCCGAGGATCAGGATCAGGCCGGCGCCGCCCTGCACACGCGTCCGGATGGTGGCTGCGTCCGCCTCAGGGATCTGCCCGTTCAAAACGAAGACATCCGCTGTCAGGGGGTCAGTTGTAAAATGAACATCCTTATCCAACCCGAGCGCGGTGCGTATGCCTCCATCCGGGCCGGCAAAGTAAACGTTCAAAGACAGGCCGGCGGCCCGGGTGGAAAAGGCCGGGATGAACATGCAAACAAGCGCCAGGAGCAGGGCCAATTTTCGCATCATGCCTCTGGATCAAAACCGTTGTAGCGAATGACATTGGCATACCAGCGGCCGGATTCCTTGATGATACGCTTCTGACTGGCGTAATCCACGTAAACCAGTCCGAACCGCATGCGGTAACCAAACGCCCATTCGAAATTATCCATCAGGGTCCAGTGAAAATAGCCCTTGAGAGGCACGCCGGCCTGGATGCCGCGCTGTACCTGTTCCAGGTGAACGCGCAGGTAACGGATGCGCCGCTCGTCGCGCACCCGGCCATCGAAATCCACTCCGTCCGTGACGCATACGCCGTTCTCGGTAATATAGACTTCCTTCGGGTGATAATCCGCCTGGATGCGCCTCAGCATGTCATACATGCCGGGCGGGTAGATCTCCCACATTTGTGAGTATTCGCTTTCGGGTGGGTAAACCTGCGCAGCCTGCAGGAGCGGCGTATCCGGGTCGTTGCGCATGACCGCGCGCATGTAGTAGTTCAGGCCGACAAAATCCAGCGGCGCCGCAATGGTGTGCAGGTCGCCCGGCTGAATCTCGGGGAAAATCGGGCCGAACAATTCAAGCATATCCAGCGGGTATTCGCCCCGGAAAAGAGGATCAAGGAACAGCCGGTTGGCGATGCCATCATAGCGCCGTGCGGCCTGCCGGTCGGCCTCCGTATCGTTGGCCGGGTAGGTGGGGGTGATGTTCAGGATGATGCCGATCCTGGCCGTTTTCGGCAGCTCGGCTCGCAGCACCTGGACCGCCTGTCCGTGCGCCACCAGCAGGTTATGGGCCACCCGCAGGGCAATAAAGGGGTCCTGCAGGCCGGGGGCATGCTCACCCAGGAAATTCCCTGCCAGGGAAATGACCATGGGCTCGTTGTGGGTCACCCAGGCGGGGATGCGGTCGCCCAGGCGCCTGGCCAGGATGCGGGCATATTCACTGAAGGCGTCGATGATAAATCGTTCGCCCCAACCGCCTTTATCCTGCAGGGCCTGCGGCAGATCCCAGTGATAGAGCATCACATACGGGCTGATGTTCTTCTTCAGCAATCCATCCACCAGACGGTCGTAGAAATCCAGCCCGGCCGGGTTGACTTTACCCGTCCCCTCCGGCAGGATGCGCGGCCAGGAGACCGAAAAACAATACGCCTGCAGTCCAAGTTCCTGCATCAGGGCAAGGTCTTCGGGATAGCGATGGTAGTGGTCCACGCTCACATCGGCGGTCTCGCCACGCTCGATCTTCCCGGGCTGATGGACAAAGCCGTCCCAGATGGATGGGCCTTTACCATCCTCATTCCAGGCACCCTCGATCTGGTAGGCAGATGTGACCGCGCCCCACACAAAGCCTTGAGGGAATTTTAACAGTGCCATGGCATGACCCGGTTATTTAACATCCACCGGCCGGACTTCCCTGCCGGTGGCAGCCGACTGCAGGGCCGCCAAGGTGAACTGCAACACCGCTTTGCCGGTCGGGCCGTCCAGACGCGGCTGGCCGCCGGTTTTGAGCTTCTCGATGAAATCCTGGGTGGTGGCGATGAAACTGTCATGCCACTCCACCCCTTCGACCGGCACCGGACTGGTCTTGCCATCCTTGAAGAGCATCAACGGAGGCAGGTCAACCGTCTTGGTGGTATAGCGGTTGATGAAAATGATGCCCTTGTCGCCGATCACCTCGATGCGGTCATCATCGGCATAATAGTCCGAGTAGATGCGCATTTTGGGCGTATGTTCGATGTCCAGCAGGCCGTAACGGTGTGAAGATTGGTACTGGAACATGATCGTGGCCGGGGTGTCGATCTTGACGATCCCGGCCGCCTCGGCCACCGGCGACTGGTCGATCCAGGCATACACCTTCTCCACCGGGCCGCCCAGAAAATAGGCCAGTGAGAACAGGTGGTAACCGTGGTCAAAGACCATCGGTCCGCCGCCACACTGCTTTTCGTTGAAGCGCCACAGCCAGGCCGAGAGCGGCACCTTCCAGGCAGTATCGCCGGTTCCGGTGGAAACATGCAGCCGGACGGTTCGGATATCGCCGATCTCACCGGCATCGATCATTGCCCTGGCGCGCACCGCCGGGGCATAGTTCACGAAGGTCTCATAAACGCGCAGTGTCACCCCGGCTTTTTCGGCCGCTGCGATCATCTCATCCGCCTCGGCGGCGGACAGGGCCATCGGCTTTTGCACCGAGACATGCTTGCCGGCCTGGCAGGCCTGGACGGTCATCGCACAATGCAGATGATGGGGGGTGAGCAACTCCACCAGGTCAATTTCCTGGTCTTCCAGCACCTGGCGGTAGTCCGTATAGACCTTTTCCACGCCCCATTTCTTGGCCTTAATTTTTGCAGCTGCTTTTTTGCTGTCACAGACCGCTACAATCCGAGCATCCTCGCGCCCCTGGTAGCCCATTTGATGCAGGTCGGAAATGCGGCCGCAACCGACAATGGCAACACGGATCGGATTCATGGTTATTTCTCCTTGTACAAATCAGGCGAATTAGGCCGGCTTTGCAGTGCCCGCAGCAGCATCCATGGCTTCAAGCTTCAGACGCACTTCGGTATGACTCTTGCGGGTGATCGGGTAGGTGAACAGGAACGGCAAAGCGATAGCAATCAGGATGGCAGGTACGATCCCAAAAAACAGGCGGATGCCGAGCAGTGCATGTGGGGTCTGCTCGATGTTGGCAACATAGCCGTATCCGGTCAGGATCCAGCCGACACCTGCCAGCGCCAGGGCCTGTGAGACCTTGGTAGCCAGGCCCCAGACGCCGTAATACATGCCGCTGCGCTGCTGGCCGGTTTCGAGTCGGTCAAAATCGGCCACATCGGCAATCATCGCCCAGGGGAAGATCCAGTTGGCGGCAAACCCGAAGCCTGCCAAGATAGAGACCAGGTAGATCAAAGGCGTGGAGCTGTGCGGCATGAAGAAAGTGATCACCACCGCCAGCGCACCAACCCCCATGCCAATGGCGTAGGCCGGACCCTTGTCCATCTTGCGGCTCAGCCACTGCCAGAACGGCAGTGAAATGGTGACGCAGATCAGCAGCAGCCCCATCACCAACGAAATCTGGGAGGTCATTAATAGTTGGTATTGGACATAATAGGCCATCAGGATCTCAATCAAGGAGAACGAGATGTTGATGATGAAATAGGTCACGCAGATCCAGACGAACGGTCTGTTCTTGAGCGCCAGTGCGAGCGATTTGAACGGCGAGGCTTCCCCGCGGGTGGTGGCAGCCTGCATTTTTCGTTCCCGGAAACCTGACGAAGAAATAAGCAGCGCAGCCGCGCAGATGACCCCGTAAATGATGCCGACAAATGCCCAGCCGGTGCGCTGCACGGCGAACAGGCCGACAATGACGGGGGTCAGCGCCGCGCCAACCAGGAAAGCCGGAACAGACATGACCATGCGGACGGTCGTCAGGCTGGAGCGCTCATCGTAATCGTCGGTCAGCTCGGAGGTCAGAGCATAATAAGGGACATTGGTCATTGACCAGAGCGAACTGAACAGGGAGAACGTCACGGCGATCCAGATAAAGGTCACCACCTGGCCAATGCCCGGTGGAACAAACCAGATCAGGGCAACCGAGATCCCCAGAGGAATGGCGCCGTAGATCATGAAGGCCCGGCGTTTCCCGAGCGGTGACTTGGCCTTGTCGGTGATCCAACCAAACAGCGGATCGTTGATGGAATCCCAGATCTTGCCGATCAACAGGGCATTGCCTGCCAGAGCCGGCAGGATTAATGCTCCATCAGTAAAGAACTTCATCAAGAAGAACTGGATTGCCGAGTTGACTACAGCATTGCCCAGGTCGCCGATACCGTAGAAAACCTTGGTGCGGGTGGGCAACTTGCCCTTTTCTTCTGCCATTGCATTCTCCTTTAGATGTGCTGCGATATTTGGTTTCCTACCACCAAGTCACTAGGACACGCTAAAAGATCTTTACAGCTTCGCGACTTTGTGGCAATTCTTACAGTCTTGCCTTGTGATCATCTTTCCAAAACCTGCTGCAAAACAGTGCGGAGGCCGGTATCATTCCGAGCAGCCTGTTCCAGCACGAGGCGGAAGGCCGGAAAGGCCAGTACCGGGCGAACGACCTCTTCCGGCAGGTCCGGCAGGATCTGCAGCATCGGCCGGTGGGTCGCCTCGGAGATTTGTTTTAACAATCCGCGCGCCTGGCGCTGGGGTTCCTCTCGCTGGGGCGGATAGCCGTTGCCGGCCTCGGCTGTGAACAGGGCATCGAAGATCATGCGCAGGTTGACCTCCCCGGCCCAGCCATAACCCTGGTTCAGTGCCAGCGAGATGCAGTTACCGGCGTTGATGCGCGCAAACAGGAAGGCATCCAGCGGGGTGAGCAGGTGGCCGCAGAACACCCCCGGATACTGCATGACCGAATTAAGGTAGCCCATCCCGGTTCCGCACCCACCCACCACGAAATCAACCAGATTAAAGTTCAGCAACAGCGCTGACATCAGGCCGGTATGGATGTAGAGCAGGCCAGGCGATTCGTCCCCCTGGGTGTTGCCCAGGTTGAGGATTTCGTGGCCGCGGCCGGCGAGCGCTTTCAGGATGTTAGCATTCTTATCCGCCGCGCTGATTTCATTGATGACGGCAATTCTCATAAATTCTCCTGGCAAAAGTAATGAATCGTAACAAAACGTAGTAACGATTTAAGTCGTTACTACTTCCCTGCCCGTTCCAGCACGCGCCGGGCAGCCGCAACGATCTCCGCCACCGAAAGCCCGCAGGCATCCATCAGGATGTCCAGGTCACGCCCGGTCGGGCAAAACCTGTCAAGGATACCAACCCGCTCCAACGGGACAGGATACGCTTCAGCCAACGTTTCTGCCACTGCGCTGCCCAGCCCGCCGATGATAGTATGTTCTTCCGCGGTGACGAGCGCCCCGGTTTCCCGGGCCGCCTGCAGCAGCAGGTCGCGATCTATCGGCTTGAGGGTGTGGATCTCCAGCAGGCGCGCCTGAACGCCCTGCAGCGCCAGCTCTTCTGCCGCGCGGGCACAGCGCCCGACCATCGTGCCGGTGGCGACCAGCGTCAGGTCCTGCCCATCCCGCAGGGTCAGCCCTTTTCCAATTTCCAGTTTCCTTCCTGCCGAAAAAACGGGCAGCGCACCCGCCCGGCTGATACGCAGGTAGACCGGCCCATCGAATTCTGCCACGATCGGCACCCAGGCAGCCGTTTCGGCCGCGTCCGCCGGGATGATGACGGTCATGCCCGGCAGAGCCCGCAGGTTGGCCAGGTCGGTGATCGAGTAGTGCGAGGCGCCATCCTTGAAATCCGAGATACCGGCATAACTGGCCGCGATCTTCACATTGGTGCGCGTTTGGCAGACACAGGTACGGATCTGTTCCAATGCCCGCAGGGATAACAAGGATGCAAAACCATTAATGAACGGGACAAAGCCTCCCAGTGCCAGGCCGGCGGCCACATCCACCATGCAGGGCTCGGCAATGCCAATATTGAAAAAACGTTCCGGGAAACGCCTCGCGAAAAAGCTGGAGAGGGTAGAAACCGAGGTATCCACATCCAGGGCCAGCACCTGCGGGTGCTGCATGCCATACTCAGCCAGCGCCCGCCCGTAACCTTCCCGCATCGAAAGCTCAGCCATTCGAGACCTCCCCCAGTTCCGCCAGGGCCTGTTTGAGTTGCCCGGCATCCGGTGCATTGCCATGCCAGTAGGATTGATTTTCCATGAACGAGACGCCCTTGCCCTTGGTGGTGTGGGCGATGATGATGGTCGGACGGTCGTGGATTTCTCCGGCCAATTCCAGCGCCTCCGCCACTTCGCGAATCGAATGCCCGTTAATTTCAAGCACGTGCCAATTGCAGGCCTTCCATTTGTCGGGCAGCGGTTCAAGCGGCATGACTTCATGAACCGGGCCATCCAGTTGCATGTTGTTATTATCCAGGATGGCCGTCAGGTTGGCCAGGCCATACTTGGCAGCCGTCATCGCCCCTTCCCAGACAATCCCGCCCTGGCATTCGCCATCACCGAGCAAAATAAAAGTGCGGGAGCAGTTTTTCTTCAGGCGGGCAGCCAGCGCCAGCCCGACTCCCACTGCCACGCCGTGGCCCAGCAGCCCGCTGGTCATGTCAACTCCGGGAGTCTTGAGGCGGTCCGGGTGCCCCTGGTGCGGGCAATCCACTTCACCCCAGCGATCCAGTTCGGACGCCGAGAAGAAACCTCGCCGGGTCAAGGCGGAATAAAGCACCGCCGAAGCATGCCCCTTGCTCAAGATGAAGCGGTCGCGTCCTTCCCAGTCCGGCCGTGTCGGGTCAATATGAAGACTGTGGAAATACAGAACGGCAATGATCTCCGCCGCCGAGAGTGCTCCGCCCGGATGCCCGGCCCCGCGCCGGGCTATCAACCGCAGACTATCTATGCGCAGCTGGCGGGCAAGCTCTTCCAGCTCGACAATTTTTTCAGGAGTCAAAGAGCGCATTCAACCTCTTTTGTTTTTAACATTTATTTACAGCCCAATCTCATGCCGCAACGTTTGCACATCCTCGCACCAGTTGCCCACGTTCCAACGCCCGTATACGCCCATCCCCCCCAATGGGTCGGGTCCGTAATAGACCGGCACGTGGATGAGCGCCAGCCCGGCATGGCTCCCGGCCTGTTCCAAGGCGGCCTGGAGTGCCTCCGGAGAGCGCCCCCCGTCCAATGCCAACAGTCCGGGTACGGCGCTGGCCCAGCGCAGATAATCCACCTGCAGAGTGTTCCAGGTTGCAAATCCGGCGCCATATTGGGCTTCCTGCAGGCCGGTGATGGCACCCATGCGCCCGTTGTCCAGCAGCAGGATACAGCCGTGGGCGCCATGCTGGCTGCCGTCGATCAGGATCTGTGGGTTCATGGTGAAGGAACCGTCTCCGGTCAGCGCCAGGCCCTGGAATGGTTTGGAGGCGATACCGGTTGCCAGCAGGGCTGAGACGGCGAAACCCATGTAAGAGGCGCCCGTCTCGGTGAAAGTCTGCCCGGGACGGTCATCCTCAACAATCTGGAAGCCGTTGGCCTGCACATCCCCGGCATCGAAGAAACAGACCGCACCCTGCTTTTTTGCCCAGTTCGTGGCAACCTGGATGGCAGCCGGCTGGGTCAGCACGGCTGCGCCCCAATAGGCATCTTCCAGAACAGGATGGAGTGCACGTTCCGCCTTGAACTTTTGCCAGGCGGCCTTCTGCGCGGCACAGGCTGTCAGCCATTCAGCTTTCCTGCCTCTGTCCGCCGCAAGCGCCTGGTTTAATTTCAGCAGTGTCCGGTGCACATCTCCGACCATCGGCAGGGTGTGGTGATAATGGGTGGCATCCTCCAGATCGGCGTTGAGATTGATGACCCGCTGTACATTGGGATAGCCGGTGCGCGAGCAATCCGATTGGCAGACGGCGCGCGTACCGATTGCGATCAGCAGGTCGGCATTTTCCATGGCATAGTTGCCGGACAGGGAGCCCTTCGAACCTCCCACACCCATGTTTTGCGGATGAGTGTAAGGAACACAACCGGTCGCAATGGGTGTATGCACCAGCACCCCGCCGGAGCGTTCGAGCAGGCTAGCCAGCTCGGGACCGGCATTCCGCCCGCCGCCGCCAACCTTGACAAGGATGCGCTGGGCTTCTTTTATCCATTGCGCGGCCAGGCCATAATCCGCTTCCGCTGCGCCCATGGAGATTTGGCAGCCTTCCGGCAGTTCATCCAGGTTGAAGCCCGGGAGCCAGGCGGCCTGAGTATTCATCGGCATCAACAGGGTGAACGGTCCGGGACGGTAGGGATGGTCCACGGTCGCCGCGCCGCGCTGCAGGGCGGTCGGCAGCGCCAGCGGGGTGTGCAAGGAATATGCATGTCCCAGACCGGCAGCCAGTTGCAGGAACAGGCCCTGTTCATTTTTAGGCACCTGCTGCATGTTGAAGCCCTCATCCTCGCTGGTCTCGTCGCCGCATAAATACCAGACCCCGATGCCGTCCGAAGCCGGCACCAGCGAGGCGGCCATCGCCTGCAGCGCTCCCGGGCCGATCGAAGTGACCACGGCGGCTTTTTCGCCGGTGACCCAGCGCAAGGCGGTTGCGGCATGCGAGGCTTCGATCTCGCTGCGCAGCCCGTATACCCTGACCTGCCCGGCTTCCTGGTAGACCCGCATCACCTCCCCAACCTCGGTCGAGCCGTGTCCAAAAACAGTGAAAAAGGTACGCACTTCCTGCCGCAGCAGGCCCAGCACCAGCGCTTCGGAGAGCGTCAGATCGAGGCGATCCGGCAGCATATTCCTGGCAAACGCGGCGGCGTGCTGCCGGCGCTGGCGGGTCAATTCTTCATGAGAGGGTTTGGAGTAAGCATTCATTAAGGTCTTGAAATTTGCAATAAAATCGCCTGCGATTCATTTCGCAGGCGACTCAACCCGGGTAAAAGACATGCGCTCCGAAAGCGCCTTCCCAATCTCGATCACCATGGCAGCCAGTTCCGGCAGCCGTTCCGGCGTTACACGCGTGGTCGGGCCTGAAATACCGATCGAACCGGCGGGTTTGCCGCGAAAATCGAAGACCGGCACGGCGATACAGCGCACCCCCAGGTCGAACTCCTCATCGTCGACGGCGTAGCCTTGTGCGCAGACCTGCTCCAGGTTTTTGCGCAGGCGGTCCGGATCTGTCAGGGTATGGGGAGTGAAGGATGCAAGCGTGGCGGGCAGTTCCAGGTCGCCAAAGGCCAGCAGGACCTTGCCGAGGGCGGTGCAGTGGAGCGGATTCATCGTCCCCACCTGGGCATTGACCCGCAGGGTGGCCGGCGATTCAACCTGGTCGACGTATAACACCTTGCCCTGCGCCGGTACAGCCAGATGGGCACACTCGCCGGTGCGCTCCATCAACTCACGCAGGAACGGTTTGGCTGCTTCCCGCAAGGACAAGCGTGCCAGCACGCTGCGGCTGAGCGGCACCACTTGTGGGCCAAGATGGAATCGTCGGGTTTGCTGATCTTTTTCGGCGTAGCCGTAATTCACCAGAGTGGCCACCAGGCGGGAGGCGCTGGCCTTGTCGACCCCCAGGACATCGGCCAGTTCGGTTATGCTGGCGCCAGCCTGCGCCTGCCCCAGGATATCCAGGATTTTCAATCCACGCGCCAGCGATTGAATCTCTGCCATCGTTGATTATTATACAATATGGTTGTATTATATACAACACAAAGCATTCGGGAATTTCCCTGTTGTAAATAAATATTGTTCCCTTTCCGGGAGGCTGCCATGCAAAAAATCTTGAATTTTATCGGCGGAGAATGGGTCGAACCGCAGGGGATGGAATTCTTCGAGGTGGTCAATCCGGCCACGGGAGAGCTGCTGGCACGCACGCCATTGTGCGGCAGCAGCGAGGTGGCCGCGGCTGTCCTGGCTGCCTCCGCGGCCCTACCGGCCTGGCGGCAAACGCCAGCCCAGGAGCGCATCCAATACCTGTTCAAACTCAAAGCCCTGCTGGAAGCAAACCTGGACGAGATCGGGCACACGATCACGCTGGAATGCGGCAAGACGCTCGAAGAATCCACCGGCGAAATGCGACGCGCCATCGAGAATGTCGAAGTGGCCTGCGGGATTCCGATGCTGTCCAAGGGTGGGATCGTCGAAGACATCGCCCCGGGCATGGACGAGATCATGCTGCGCCAGCCGGTGGGAATTTGCGCCAGCATCGCGCCCTTCAATTTTCCCGGAATGATTCCCTTCTGGTACCTGCCATACGCCCTGGCCTGCGGCAATACCTACCTGATCAAACCTTCTGAGAAGGTGCCCCTGACTATGCAATTGGTGTTCCGGCTGCTGGAACAGCTTCGGCTGCCAAAGGGAGTGGTCAACCTGGTCAATGGCGCCAAATCAGCCGTGGATGCCATCCTCGACCACCCGGGCATCCGAGCGGTGACCTTCGTCGGTGCGACCGCCACGGCCAGGTACATCTACCGGCGCGCCGCCGAGACCGGGAAACGCGTCCAGGCCCAGGGTGGTGCCAAGAATCCGGTGGTCATTATGCCGGACGCTGACATGGAAATGGCGGTCAGGATCACGGCCGACTCGGCCTTTGGTTGCGCCGGGCAGCGCTGCCTGGCCACTTCACTGGCGCTAACGGTCGGCCAGGCGCGTGATCCATTCGTGGAGAGCATCTGCGAGGCGGCCGCGGGCCGCAAAGTCGGCTTTGGGCTAGACAGGGATGTCCAGATGGGGCCGGTCATCAATCCCGCCAGCCAAAAACGCATAGAAGAGCTGATCGGCGCCGGGGTGTCTGAAGGCGCCAGCCTGCCCGTGGACGGGCGCCGGACCGTCATCCCGGGCTATGAAAAAGGCAGTTTCGTCCGCCCGACCATCCTTCTGGATGTGCAGCCCGGCAGCGAGATCGCCCGCACCGAGATTTTCGGACCGGTGCTGGGTGTCATGCACGTCCGGAGCCTGGATGAGGCAATCGCCCTGGTCAATCGCAGCAGCTACGGCAACCAGGCCAGCCTGTTCACTTCCAGCGGTTCGGCGGCGCGCAAATTCCGCTATGAGGTCGAGGCCGGCAACATCGGCATCAACATCGGCGTGGCCGCGCCGCTGGCATTCTTTCCTTTCAGCGGTTGGAAGGATAGCTTCTTCGGCGACCTGCACGGACAGGGCATGGATGCCGTGGAATTCTTCACACAAAAGAAAGTCGTGGTGGAACGCTGGCCAAAAGCCTGGACGCGCACATTTTAGACCGGAGCCTAAAAACCTCTCAGGTAGGTGCTTTGCCGGGCCGGCAGGCCGTCCTTCGGGACGCGTTGCAGAACCACATATTGCAGGCCGTGCGTCCGGCAAAAATCCCGCTTTTCCGGCCGGTCGCCATCCTGGTTGACCAGGTAGACATCCGGCCTGATCCGCTCGATCTCTGGTTCGGAATCCAGATAACCGGATCCGGAGGCAATGAACGCCTGGCTGACAGAGCGGACGGCCTGTACCATATAGAGACGCTCTTGCTGAGATTGCCAGGGATGTCCCGCCCCTTTTAACTGGCGGATGGTGGCGTCACTGCCGACGCTGACACACAATGCTCCGTAGGCCGCAGCCTGCTCGAAAAAACGGATATGCCCGGAATGCAGCCAGTCGAAGCAGCCGGTGACAATGACCTTTTTTTGTTCTGGATCCGGAAGCGGAGACTGCAAAGCCGGAAAACCCTCCAATTGGGAGGCCGGGATGACCCGGTATCCGATCCCGAAAGAAGCGCAGAATTGATGTTTCGCAGGTGAATCCTCGGCCTGGCTGACAATCCAAAGATCGGGCCGCAGCACGTTTTGCAGTGGCAGGCGATCCGGCTCGACCGGCTCTTCAACCAAAATGACATGATTGACATACCGGATGGCCTCAATCATGTATACCCGTTCGACCTGGGGAAATTCCGGCAAGTGTCCCACCAGGCTGCAGAAGCTCTCATCAGACCATAGCAACACCGTTACATCCCCCAGCCGGGCAGCCTCCTGAAGGAAACGCACATCCTGCGAGCGTAAATCGTCGAACGCGCCGCTGACGAAGACATCAGGCATGCGGCTTCAATTCCCCCCGGATGACAGGGTGAATGGCCCCTGGCACAGGCTGTTCCGAAACGACATACAGGTAACCACCACCGCAACTGGAATAAGCCGCCCCGCAATAACGCTGCTGGTAAAACTTCAGCAAAGGCAGCAGGTCCATGGTCAGGGCGGGATGTTCGAAATTTCCCGGCAGGAGCACTTTCCAGCAGTCCATGCAGGCGGTCATGGCCGCGCCCAGGGCAGCCGGGTCACGCCGCAGGATGGCATGGAAGCAATCGTGGCCGGATTGGCCCAGGCGAGCGATCCACTCCGGGATGAGGTTCTGGATGATCAAAGGATCGTAGCCCTCCGGCCGGGGGCAGACCGGCAAGATATGAAGCACCTGCTCCAGCCAGGCCAGCGTGCCCGGGTCATTGCAGCTTTCCACGCGTGCCGGGAAAATTCCGCCTTCGACCTCGAAATCGTAATCCAGCCGGCTGATGCCCGGATAAATAATCCCAGCCATATCTTGCGACCCGGAGGGGTTCTGACGGCCATAGTTCTCGAGCCGGTACAATTCCCGGACACGTTCCGACCGATCGCCGTCCGGCAGGCGCTCCCCCCAGGCCTTGAGTGCCACCCTGCGCGTGCTGCAGGCAATGCCGGACCGGTTCATGAAATGGAAAACCGGTTCCAAAGAGACCACCACCACAGCCCCCGGCGGAGATGGGTTGAGGCGGGAAAGGAAGGGCTGGTCGATCCAGCCGCCGGCAAGCGTCATGCGATATGGCAGGCCGCCGATGATATTCGTCAGGGAGGGTGATGTTTCGGGAGGTTGGGAGGGCATGGAATGGGAGAGATGTATGCAGGGTTGGGGTTGGTAAAGATTCCCCGGCAAGTTTACCATCAAGAGTGGAAGCGCGACAGGCATTCACGGGCAAGGCCACGTCTTTCAAATAGTAGGAAACCTGTAGCTGCCCCACCCCCTACCCCCTTCCCAAGGCGGGAAAAAAGAAAAATTTGGGGTGTGGGCAGGAAGCTATTGCCTCCCACGTACACCCCAAACCCCTTCTTTGTTAAAGCCCCGAGGACAGGGCTTTATTGCGGGGGTAAACTGCGCAGGAAATCGACTGCCTGCTGGACCGTGGCGATCTTGACCACCTTGATGGTCCTTGCGACCAAGACCGCATCGGCATAATTATCCACCGGGCACAGGAAATAAGTGGCTCCGACCGCCTCTGCGGCAAAGATTTTCTGCTTCACCCCGCCGATCGGACCAACGCTGCCGTCCAGGTTGATCGTACCCGTCCCGGCGATGCGGCGCCCGCCGGTCAGGTCCTGGGAAATCAGCGAGTTATAGACGGTCAGGGTGAAGATCAGGCCGGCGGAAGGCCCGCCGCTGATCTTGTTAGTCTCGATCGAGACCGGGAAGGGCGGATTGTAGTTGAAACCGGCCGTTTCGATCTGGATGCCCAGCTTGGGCGTACCGCCCGGAGCGGCCGGAGGCATCAGCGGGATATCCAGGCTGATCTCCGTCCCGGCCCGCTTGATCAGCAGGTGCACCGTCGCCGCAGCAGGCTGCGACGAGATCCCATTGATCAGGTCGGTGGTGGTCTGGATCGGATTCCCGTTCAGACCCACAATGATATCTCCGATATGAAGAACGCCGTTGGCATGACTGCCCGGCACAATCGCATCCACCTGCACGCCTTTCCCAACCAGGGCGGAGTTGTAACCGGCCAGGCGCAGGCCGACCGCAATGGCAGTGGTCTCGGAAGTATCCAGCATCTGGTAATCCTGTTTGGCCTGCTGCTGGGGCGTGGTATTTTTGGGGGTGACCTGCTCGGGCGGCACGATCTGGAGGGTCGGGCTGACCTTGCCGGCCAGCCACTCCCCGGCCGTGATGGGCGCCTGGGAGATGACCGTGACCAGGTAGAACTGGCCCTTGAAAGCGTGCTGGTATTGGGCGGGCAGCTTGATCATCGGCCCCACCGAAAGCGCCACCCCGGGGGCGTCCAGGCCGTTGTTGGTCAATGCCAGGGCGGAGGCGGCTGCCAGCATGACCAGGCAGAGCAGACCGGCTGCCAGGCTGCGGATGAATCGATATTTCACTCTTGGCTCCGGCGCTTCCGGCCTGGAGGACTCTTCCATGGCAGGCTGAAAGCGCAGACCGTCCAGGATCAGGAGCACGAACAGGCCGGTGATCAGGCCGGTCTCCCAGCTGAAGCGCGAGTTCTGCAGAACCAGGAAAACGCCCCAGCCGGTCAGGATGGCCGCCAGGACCAGGCCGTACAACTGGAAGCGGCGGGTGACCACTGGAAAGACCAAACCGCGCAAGCTCAGCCTGAAAATGCGCCCGCCGTCGAAGGGGAATACCGGGATCAAGTTGATCACGAACATCCAGATGTTGAACCCGCACAGGAACAGTGCAATCAGGTTGATGGAATTATTCGCCGCGCCGGCCCAGACCAGGTAGGCCAGGCCGGCCAGCAGGAGATTGACCAGCGGCCCGGCCGCCGCGGTCAGGAATTCCCGGGCGCCGCCTGCCGCGCCAGGCCAAGTCTGGGTGGCATCTCCAAAGATCAGCAGGGTCAGCTGCGCCGGAGGCTTTTCCCCGGCCAGCCGGGCTGCCCCCCAGTGCGCCAGGATGTGGCAGGCCAGCGAGAGCGCCGCCAGCCCGAGGATACCCGCGGTAACAATCCATGTCCCGGCCCGGCTGAGCGTGCCTCCCAGGACCGGCAGGTAATAATCCAGGATGCCCCAGATCCCGGCCGGAAGGACGATCAGCCAGGTGAGGCCAACGCCGGGGCGCGGCAGGCGGCCCGTTTTGGAGCTTGAATTGGAAAGGCGATTGATACTTTGCATGCTTGCACCGTGATATTGCCTGACTTGCATTGAACGGCAGAATAATAGTCCATCAAGATGAGAAAATTATTAGCCGCCCAGCCGGGTTCCAGCGATGCTGTTTGGGCTTATACTCGGTCTGCATCAAACGATTGTTAACGTGAGAGGCGGCAGGCATGGCAAATGAAACCAGGCAACCCGGACAGATCGTGACCATCGAACGGCATATCCTGGAGGAGCAGAGTTCGTTCCCCGGGGCAACCGGCACGCTGACAGCCCTGCTGTATGATATCGCGCTGGCCGGCAAGATCATCGCCAGCAAGACCAACCGGGCCGGCCTGGCCGAGATCCTGGGCCGCACCGGCGAGACCAACATCCAGGGCGAGCAGGTGCAGAAGCTGGACCAGTTCGCCGACGCGACCTTTTTCAACATGAACGACCACACCGGGCGGGTGGCGGTGATGGCTTCCGAGGAACATGAGCATATCCTGCCCATTCCCCAAAAATACCCGGCCGGGAAATATGTGCTGCTGTTCGACCCGCTGGATGGATCCTCCAATATCGATTACAACATTTGCCTGGGGACGATTTTCTGCATTTTTCACAAGATCACGGAAGGGCGCGGCAGCCTGGCGGACTGCCTGCAAAAGGGCCGGCAGGTGGTGGCGGCCGGTTATATCCTGTACGGCACCAGCACCATGCTGGTCTACAGCACCGGGCGCGGCGTGAACGGGTTCACGCTCGATCCCACGGTGGGCGAATTCCTGCTGTCCCATCCCTGCATCCGCATCCCGGAACCACCCAAATATTACAGCCTCAACCAGGGCAACGAAAAATATTGGAGTAAGGGCATGCAGGCTTATACTGCCTGGCTGCAAGGGCAGGCGCCTGATTTTTCCAGCCTGTCAGGCCGGCATGTCGGTTCGCTGGTGGCGGATTTCCACCGCAACCTGCTGGCCGGGGGTGTGTTCGCCTATCCCGCCGACAGCCGCGACTCCACCAAAACGCACGGCAAACTACGCCTTTTATATGAAGCAATCCCGCTAGCCTTCCTGGCTGAACAAGCCGGCGGCCTAGCCTCGGACGGGGAACAGAACATTCTGGACATCCCACCGCAGACCCTGCACCAGCGCACGCCCTTCTTTGTTGGCAACCGGGGATTGGTGGAACGGGCCGAGCAGTTTATCAGGAAATATGACTAATTCTTGCTCTCGGCGGGTCAGGTAAGGTTGCAATCATCCAGAATCCAGACTTCCGAAGTTTTCATAAACTTCGGAAGTCTCGTTATTGACCAGATTCCCGTCCGCCTGTCTCTGGCGTTCTTCCAAAAGTCCCTGGCAGGCTTTGTTTAGCGGTGTTTGCTAGGATAGGCTTGTTTCTGGCTCAACCACGCTTGTATTTGACGGGTATGGGACTGGTAATCACCCGCCAGGGAGGTGATAATCTTGCTGACCGTGGCCGGGCTGCCGCTGTGATGGCGGACGCCATGATCCGCCAGCATTTCATCATCCGGCAATGCCAGGATGAATACCTCAAAGCTTTCCAGCGAAGAGCGGAGTTCCAATAGCAGTTCCTGCTTCAGGTGGGACGAATATTTGCTGGTAAAGCCGGCATTGATAGTGCTGTAATCGTTGGGGGTGTCAGCATAATACGCCGGCGCCTGCCCCGCCAGGATGGATGAGGAAGCCTCGATCATCAAGCGGTTCCAGCCGATCAGGTGCGCAACCACGTCCCGGGGAGCCCAGCCGTCCATGGAAGACAGGAAGAGTTCATTGGATAGCGGGAGAATAACGCCGACAAAATCCTGGTATGCTTTCTTTAATGGGAATAGTATCTCTTGATTGGACATGTTGTCGATCTCCTTATATAAAATGAAATGGTCCTGTCTTTGGTTCTACTGGTGGAGAGGAACAGTTGTTTGGCCTAAGGAACGGATGCCATGGGGCGAGGCCTGACTTCACGATCCAGCCGGGATCCCAGATTGTCCATGGCTACATCCAGATCGTATTCGGCCTGCAGGCCAAGCCAAAATTGACCTGAGACACCAAAATAACGCGCCAAACGAAGAGCGGTATCTGCGGTGACACTCCGCGTACCCAAAGTGATTTCATTAATGCGACGGGCATCCACACCAATCTCAATTGCCAGCCGATATTGGCTCAATTTCAGCGGTTTAATGAATTCCTCGAGCAGTACTTCTCCCGGATGAACCGGATGCAATTTTTTGACCATATTCATACCTGCCTTTAGTGATAATCAACAATCTCGACATTGTAAGCGTCGCGCTCCTGCCACTCATAACAAATGCGCCATCGATCATTTATCCGAATGCTCCATTGACCGTTTCTGTCGCCGGTGAGTCTTTCCAACCGGTTTGCAGGCGGAACGCGCAAATCGTTCAGGGAAATGGTATTGTTAAGCATGCGTAATTTGCGCAAGGCGACTTGTTGAATTTCTGGCGGCAATTTGCGCGGCGGTTGGCGTTGGTGAATATTCCGAGCAAGGTCCTCTTTGAAGGTCTTGATCACAACAATACTGTATAGCGCAACGCACTAGATGTCAACCACCCAAAGGCGAATATTAGAGATTACATGACTATAGCCCGGCGATAAATCGCCGGGCTATTCGCGCGCCGGATAAATCCAGCTTACCCGTTTCAACGGACATTGAAATAAGCACGGAGGCAGAGTATCGCGTTGTTCTGTCCGCTGGCAACCGCGTTTCCAATCGGACGGCCTCGGATCAAATATACCGTACCGGTTCCGAGGTAATGTATGAAAAAGACCGGGAAAGCCGTTAGCATCTCGAAATCTATCTCCTGGCCTGCCCGCCTCCGCCCCCACCTCGAACCGCCAAAGATGCTCAAAACAAGTGGTTAAATGCCCTTCTCCCGACCTTTTTGACACCGGATTGCCTGTTTCCTGGTTGTCTGTTAGCATTTTCCCCCCCAACCTTAAAAAATCCCCCTGCCGTCGTTCCTCATCGTTTTAGCATTTCCCTCGTGCGCGCCCTTCTTTGGCGGCCCAAATAGCGCAGCCGTTTTCATACCAACACGGGATATTTTCCTCTTTCAGTACGCTTCCAATAAATTCCCCACTTCGGCCATGCTGAAGACCGGCCCATCCACGCAGATCAGTTTTTCGCCCAGGTTGCAGCGTCCACATTTCCCCAGGCCGCAGTGCATGCGCGCCTCCAGCGTGACATAGCTGTCTGCGGGGGCAAAGCCCATGCCTGCCAGCATTTTGGTAACATTGCGGATCATGACCGGCGGGCCGCAGGTGATCGCGGTGGCATTCTCCGTGGAAGGATTCACCTTCTCCAGTAGCTGCGTGATCAACCCGACCGAGTGCCCCCAACCATCTTCCGGCTTATCCACCGTCAGGTGCAGTTCCGTATTCGGGGCAGTCTGCCACTCGGCATATTCATCGGTAAATATAAGCAGGGAGGGCTGGCGGGCCGCCCACAGGATGGTCAGTTTCCCATAATCACTGCGGTGGTCCAGGACGTGCTGGATGACCGGCCGCAGCGGCGCGCCCCCGATGCCCCCGCCGAGTACGACCAGGTTCCGGCTTTTGAATTTATCCATGGGGAAGGAATTCCCCAGCGGGCCGCGCACGCCCAGTTGGTCGCCCACGTCCAACTCATGCAGGCCGGTCGTCACCGAGCCCAGGCGCGCCACCGCGAAATCCACCAGCGGACCCCGCCCGGATGCGTTGGCGATACCGAACGGGGCTTCCCCCAGTCCAAAAGCCGAGACGAATACAAACTGGCCGGGTTGGAAGCTTTGGAAGGCTGCCCCGCCGCCATCCTGCATCTGCACGCGGAAGAGCTTGATCTCGGTGGCAAGGTCGCGCACCTCGACCAATCTGCCCAGGTATGGAATCAATGGATTGGCGTTCAATCCGGCCTCCCCAGGTCCTGCAGCACTTCGGTGATATCCACCCCCACCGGACATACATCGATGCAGCGTCCGCAGCCGGTGCAGGCAGAGGTATTTCCGAGGCCGGTCTGGTCAGCATAGTAGTAGAACTTGCAGTAGAAACGGTTGCGCAGGCGCTCCGCTTTTTCGGGGCGACCCCGCTGCCCGCCGGCCAGGCGCCGGTAATTCTCGCCTGCACAGCTGTCCCAGCAGCGAATGCGCTCGAACTCACCCGGACCGATCAACTCGTCCCGGATGGCAAAGCAGTGACAAGTCGGGCAGACGTAGGCACAGGCCCGACAGGAAAGGCAGCGTTCCGACATGCGCGTCCAGTAAGTATCGTTGAAATGCTGCGGCCATTTCCCATTATCTGGTACCGGGAATTGTCCATCGTAAGTGGATGATACGGGATGGTCGGTTGTTTCCCTCCACTCACCCGCCGGGATCAGGAAGCGGCCTCGCTCAGTGACAGCCTCGGCCAGGTAACCTGCCTCGCTCTCGTAAAGCATGATGTCCACATCCCGGGCATCATCCGGCGCGCCACCCACCGAAGTGCAAAAACAGGTCGGACCCAATTCCTTGCAGGCCAGGCCGATCAGGGTCGTATTCGCCCGCCGGCGGGCATAGAAAGCGTCGACCGGATTGGTATCCAGGAAGAGGGCATCCAGCAATTTGACGCCGCGTGCATCGCACGGACGGACTCCAAAGACGACAGTTTCCCAATCCGGATAGGCCTCTTCCAGGTGGATTTCCTGTCCCGTTTTTTGTATCGTAAATAACTTCTCCGTCGGTGGAAAGAATATCTCCTTGATCGATAAAACCGGGCGGGGGCTGGCAAGCGGCGACCCGGGCGTCCCTGCAGGCCAGGCAATTTCGTTGATCCGACTGACCGGGCGGTATAGAAGCGTCCCTGAAACCTGCCGCGGTGCGATCAGGCTGCGCGCGTTGGAAATGCTATCCAGCCAGGCTTCCAATTCAGCCTGCGAGATAAGCCAATTTTTCCCGTCCGCGTTGTTTTTTCCCATCTCAGTCTTCCTTGTACTCGCCCGACAGGACAGTGACGATCGGCGAAGAGGTCATCGCCGCTCCGGCACGGAAGCCAAAAGCTTTCTCGATCTCGCCGGCCAGCTTCTGGTTAAGCAGGCTGATCGGGAGGTTCACCGGGCAGGCCCGCTCGCAGGCATCGCAGCCCACACAGCGTCCGGCCAGGTGGTAGGCGCGTCCCAGGTGGAAGGTGCGCTTTTCGTTCAGGCGGATGCCCAGACCAACCCAGGTCGAATCATCCCGTTCATACAGACAGGTCGGGCAGTTGCACAACGGGCAGGCCTGCCGGCAGGCATAACATCGGATGCAGCGGTCGAACTGGCTCAGCCAGAATTCCAACCGTTCGGCCGGAGCGGCATTCTCCAATCCCACCAGCGTCTCTTCAGTGGAGCTGGAAAGTCTTGGGATAAAGCCGGAGGTGTCGCCTTCGATCAGGCTATCGTAGACCACCGGCGTGGCCTCCTGGCAAGTGATGCAGCGCGCCTGCAGGCTCCCCTGCTTGTCCCGCATGCCCTCGCAGGTCAGCCCGATCACGTGTACCTGCTTGCGCGCATACTGGTTTTCGGCCAGCTGCACGTTGATTGCCCGGCTGTCGCAGGGTTTGACGATCACCGCCACCGCTGCGGCCGGTTGCCCGGGCGATTGCGGCTTTAGCTTGGCTGGCAGATAGCCGGTCAGGTTATGGCTGCAGTCCGGATTCCATACCAGCCGGTCGGTATCCTCGGGGGAATATACAAAAGTCGGCCGGGTCCGCTGGCGGGGTCCGAGCTCGTAACCGATCACACAACCAACCTGGCCGCTTTCCAGCAGTTCCTTTGCCTTACGGCGAATGGTCTCGGTCTTGGAGACAAAATCCGTGGGTGGATAGGGAACAGTTTCGTTTCCCCTGTTGAAAGTTTCCTCGGGGACCGCCTGCGGCCCTGGCAGTACTTTCCAGTGCGCCGGGCCCAGTTCCCGGATCGAATCGGAGAATTCTGTCGCGATGCGGGCGAAGCGTTCCCCTTCGGAGGCGGAGACCCAATCCAGCCGCAAGCGCTGTGGTTCCAGCCCCGCGAAGGTCAACAACGCATGCAGGATCGGTAGGCGCTTGGCGGCGCGGTGGTTGCCGGTTTCGTAATGGCATTCGCCGATATGGCAGCCCAATACCAGCACGCCATCCGCGCCCTGGTCGAACGCCCGCAGCACCAATTCGGGGGAAACCCGCCCCGAGCAAGGCACCCGGATGGCACGAAGATTCGCCGGGGATTTTATCCTGGCAATGCCAGCCGAGTCTGCGCCCGTGTAGGAGCACCATGTGCAAAGGAAGGCGATGATCTTTGGCTCGAAGTTCATGGCAACTCCGGGACGGATACCGTCGATAAAGCACCGATAATCTCTGCCACCAACTCACGGTCGTCGAAATTGATCAACGACATGGCCTTGTTCGGGCAGGTCGCCGCGCAGGTTCCGCAGCCTTTACACAGGTATCCATTGACCCTGGCGCGGCCCTGCTCCAGTTCAATGGCCTGGTACGGGCAGGCAGCTACGCACTGGCCGCAGCCGGCGCAGCGCAGCCCATCCACCGCTGCGATGGAGGGATCGAGGGCGATGCTGCCCTGGTCCATCAGCGAGAGCGCCGCAGCCGCGGCCGCACCGGCCTGGGCCACGCTATCGGGGATGTCCTTGGGGAACTGGCAGGCGCCTGCCAGGTAGATACCCTGGCTGGCCGTTTCCACCGGCGCCAGCTTGGGGTGACGCTCCAGGAAGAACCCATCCCGGCTGCGGCCGATCCCGAAGGTGGCCGCCACCTTACCCGTGTCCGGCCGCGATTCGAAGCCGGTCGAAAGCACCACCATGTCCACCAGCACCTGCTCGGGCTGGCCATGGAATGGCTCCGCCCAGCTTACCAGCAGCTTGCCATCCTGCGTTTCGATGGAGCGGACCCGCCCGTGGTAAAAATGCACACCCATGTCACTGGTGCGGTTGAAGAATTCCTCGTAGCCCTTGCCGAAGGAGCGGATGTCGCGATAAACCTCGTAAACCTCAGCGCCGGTATATTCATGTACCAGCTGGGATATCTTGAGGGAATACATGCAGCAGGCGCGCGAGCAATAGTCGTTGTAATTGCTGTCGCGGCTGCCGACGCAGTGCAGCACAGCCACAGAGCCCGGCAGCTGGCCGTTCTTTAGTGTGATTTTTCCGCCCGTCGGCCCGCTGGCGTTGACAAGGCGTTCAAACTCGGGGGCAGTCAGGATGTTATCCAATTTCCCATAATTAAGCGCCGGGATACGGGTTGCATCGAAGTCGCTGAAGCCCGTCGCCAGGATGATCGTCCCAACGGTTATCTCGTCCTCGTGCGCCTGCATATTATGGTCGATCGCCCCCCGGTCGCAGGCAGCCACGCACTCCAGGCATTCCGCGCACTCTCCGCAACGCACGCAGCGTTCCGCCTCGATCAATGCCTGCTCTTCGGTCAAGGTCTGGTCCACCTCGTTAAAATTGTTCCGGCGCTGTTCCAGTGGGATGCACGTGATGGGTACGCGCCCATTCCTGGAGGCTTCCCCTTCCCGGACGCGCCGTTGCACTTCTTCTGCCGTCAGCTCAACGGTCGGAGGCAGGGTCGGCTCCGGGATGCCCTGCGCTCCGCGCAGGAACCGGTCGATGCAGCGTGCAACATGATGGCCTTCCCCAATGGCGTCCACCACGTAGAAAGTGGAACCCTTGTGCACATCCCCGGCCACGAAAACCCCTTTCAGGCTGGTCATCATCTCCCCGTCTGAGTCAATGCCGGCCTTGGCAGGCCGGATGGTGTCATCCGACGGCAGGAACGAAAGGTCGCACTCCTGGCCGGTAGCCCACAGCACGAGGTCGGCCGGCAATACCTGATCCGTGCCGGGCAGTTCGTAGATCAGGATACGGCCATTCTGGTCATAGCCGTGGTATTCGGTGCGCACGCATTTGACGCCGATGATGCGGTTATCGACTACAACGATTTCCTTGAAGAGGGTGGAACCGCACATCACCACGCCCTCTTCCTCGGCTATCCCCACCTCCCATTCAAAGCCGGTCATCTCACCCTTCGGTTTACGGAAGATCATGCGCACTTCTTCCGCCCCCAGCCTCACCGCCGAACGGGCGCAGTCCAGGGCCACGTTGCCCCCTCCTATCACGGCCACTTTGCGGCCACTCAGGTCGGGCGGATTCCCCAGGCAAACCCGCTTAAGGAAATCCAGACTGAGCCAGTTGTCAGGGTGTTCGTTGCCGGGAATGTCGACCTTCTTGGCCACGTGGGCTCCGCTGGCAATCAACACGGCATCGTATGGGCCGCCATCCGCCCGGCCAGAGGAGTCGCTCTTGCGAAGCAAGCTTGGCACGTCATCGATCCTGGTATTGAGCTGCAGCTGCACCCCTTCGTCGAGCACCTGCTGGATCTCCCAATCCATCCGTTCGTAAGGCAGGCGGTGCGGCGGAATGCCCACCCGCACCATTCCACCTGCCACAGGCAGGGCATCAAAGATCTTGACTTTATGTCCCAAGCGCACCAGGTCCAACCCGGCGGTCAGACCGGCCGGTCCGGCTCCGATAATTGCCACCTTCCAGCCGGTCGGCGGCGGATTGTGCTGGAAGGGCGTCCCGACGATGGATTTGTCGCGCAGATTGGGCAGTTCATCGCGGTGCTGGTAGGCCCAATCCGCCACGAAACGCTTGATACCCATGATGTTGACCGGTTCATCCAGCTTGCCGCGACTGCAAGCCGCTTCGCAGTTACGGTTGCAGACCCGGCCGCACACCGACGGAAACGGGTGTTCGCGCCGGATGGCCCAGTACGCGTCCGCATAGCGTTTCTGCTTGACGAGGGCGATGTAACCCATGGCGCGTTGGTCGGTCGGACAGGCGGCCCGGCAGGGCGCCACGCCTTTTTTATCGATGGCAAACGCACCCGGCACGGACTGGGCAGAAAAACGATAGGCCGCTTTTCGTTTGGAGAGACCGTGGTCGAACTCGTTGCTGACTTCCACGGGACAAACTGTGACACAGTTCCCACAACCGGTGCACTTGGCTTCATCCACGTAACGCGGCTTATGAAGTATCTTCACCTGGTAATTGCCAACATAGCCCGAGACAGACTCAACCTCGCTGTAGGCCATCAGGTGGATGTTTGGGTGGCGTCCCACGGACACCATTTTCGGTGAGAGTATTCAGGCAGAACAGTCAAGCGTCGGGAAGGTTTTGTAAAGCTGGGCCATGTGCCCGCCAATGCTGGTCTCCCGTTCCACCAGGTAGACCTGCTTGCCGGCGTCAGCCAGTTTGAGCGCCGCTTCGATTCCGGCGATCCCGCCGCCGACCACCAGCGTGGCAGGCGCCATCTGCACCTGGCGCATTTCGAGCGCGGTTTGGTAATGCACCCGGCGTACCGCCGCGGCAACCAGGGCACAGGCCTTTTCGGTGGCCTGCTGACGGTCGTTGACCACCCAGGAACAATGCTCACGAATGTTGGCCATCTGGAAAAAGAACGGGTTCAGCCCGGCCTCGGCACATGCCCGCCGGAAGGTCGGTTCGTGCATCAGCGGTGTGCAGGAGGCCACGACGACCCGGTTCAAGCCGAAATCCTTGATATCCTGTTTGATCAGGTTCTGGCCCGGGTCGGAGCACATGTAGGCATAGTCTCGGCTGATGACCACACTTTCCAGCCGGCCAGCGAACCCGGCCACCGCGGCCACGTCCACTGTGGCGGCGATGTTCGTCCCGCAATGACAGATGTACACACCGGTCTTGATCCTGGAAAGATTCATGCCGTCTCCCTGAGGGGCATCACGTTCTCTTTGGAGCGGATGCGGCCTGCCTGTGCAAAATCCAAAATACCATCAATCTCTGCCATTACCTGATCGTTGGTAAACCCATATTGCGTCGCCGCACCAGCCGGGCAGGCTGCCACACACGCCCCGCAGCCCTTGCACAACACTTCATTGACCTGTGCCACCAATTTGCCCTGCCATTCCACCTGCGTGACTGCGCCGTATGGGCACAGCCCCTCGCAAGTGCGGCAGGCGCCACATTTTTCAGCCTCGATAAAGGCGGTGAAGGGTTCCAATTCCACCCAGCCGTGATCCAGCAAGGACAGCGCAGCCGCAGCAGCCGCACCACCCTGGGCCACGCTGTCAGGGATATCCTTGGGTCCCTGGCAGGCGCCGGCCAGGAAAACACCATCGGTGGTGGTTTCCACCGGTGCCAGTTTCGGGTGCTTCTCCAGGAAGAACCCATCCGGGCTGCGACTGACGCCGAATATGGCCCCGACTGCATGCTGGTCGGGCTGGGCTTCCATGCCAGTGGAAAGAATCACCATGTCCACGGCTGTTTCAGAACCCTGGCCGGTGTACACATCCGTTGCAAGAACAGCCAGGGCGGCCCCCCTCGCCTCGACCTGCAGGTCGCCTTCGAAGCGGACGAATTGAACGCCGTGTCCTTCCGCCCGGTGGTAGAAATCCTCATAGCCTTTGCCAAAGCTGCGCATATCCCGGTAGAACTCAACCACCTCAGCGTCCACATACTCACGCACCAGGGTCGCCAGTTTTAGCGAATACATACAGCACACACGCGAGCAATATTCATGCTCCTTGCCGCGCGATCCCACGCAATGCAGGATGGCCACTTTCTTCGGCTTTGAGCCGTCCTTCAATAGCACCTTGCCGCCTGTCGGTCCCCCGCTATTGATCATCCGCTCCATTTCCATGCCGGTGACCACGTTGGAGAGGCGGCCATAGCCGTATTGCGGAGCATTCTGCGGGTCGAAGTCATGGAAGCCGGTGGCCAGAATGATCATCCCGACTTCGATCTGCTCGTGTCGTTCCTGCTGTTGAAAATCGATCGCTCCGACGGTGCAGAATTTTTCACAGGCTTTGCATTTACCGTTTTTGAAATATGCACAATTGGCCGTATCGATGACCGGGATGCGCGGGACGGCCTGCGGGAAGGGATAATAGATGGCCGCGCGCTTACCCAGTCCCAGGTCAAACTCGGACGGGATTTTCTTCCACGGACATTTTTCGATGCACGTTCCGCAGCCAGTACACAGCGCCTCGTTCACGTAGCGCGGCTTGCGGCGCACGGTTACCGTAAAGTTGCCCACATACCCGCTGACCTGTTCGACCTCGCTGTAGCTCATCAGGGTTATATTGGGGTGGCGTCCGACGGACACCATTTTGGGTGTGAGTATTCAAGCCGCACAGTCAAGTGTTGGAAATGTTTTATACAGGCGGGACATATGCCCGCCAATAGAGGGTTCCCGTTCGACCAGATAAACTTTTTTCCCCGAATCCGCCAGGCGCAGGGCGGCCTCGATCCCGGCGATCCCGGCGCCAACTACCAAGGCAGACTGCTTCAATTCCACCTGGCGGGTCTCCAGGGGAATCTGCCAGCGGACACGCTGGACGGCTGCCGACACCAATGCTTCGGCTTTTTCCGTCGCGACTGCCGGGTCCTCTGTCACCCATGCGCAATGCTCGCGGATATTGGTCATCTGGAACAGATAAGGATTTAACCCGGCCTCGGCGCAGGCCCGGCGAAAAGTACCTTCGTGCATCAATGGGGAACAAGAAGCCACCACAACACGGTCGAGGTTCTCGCTCTGTATATCCTCCTTGATGAGCGCCTGACCTGGATCTGAGCACATGTAAGTATAAAGGCGGGCTATCACTACACCGTTGAGTTGCGCAGCAAAATTGACCACCCTGTCAACATCCACTATGCCTGCAATGTTTGTGCCACATTGGCATATGTATACACCAATGCGAGCCTTGCCAATCTGCGAACTCATCCGGCACCTCCTCGACTTTGACAATTTGACGACAGGCGCCCCCGTTTTGTCTCCATGACGAATCGGTTATATTTGGTTAATTTATGATTGTACGTTCCCTGACCGGATAGGCAAGTGCTTTTTATCACAAATAGAATGGACAATCAGCAGGTCGCCCCCTTACTTTTCCACGAGTGTCTTCCCCTTGGAAACGTTAGGTATGTAAGGATTAAACGGTTTTAAGCGAGATTAACACAGCCGAACAGACATTCTGAGGAGGAATATCCTGTATTTCCCGGTTATCCCTCATTAATAGAAGGAACAAGTTGAAATGAGCGCACCCTTCCTCGAACGCGTATTCCTGTGTATTAAGGATTTGCGTATCCTCCCACCGGGCAAGGGCCGGACTTCCGGCGCCATGAGCGCCGCGCTGGCAGGCCGGAATCAACCTTATTAATACGACCGAGGTGTATTTAAGATATGTATTTAAAATGAATTCGGAGGT
The DNA here is from genome assembly GCA_050014715.1 of Anaerolineales bacterium. Lineage (GTDB taxonomy): Bacteria > Chloroflexota > Anaerolineae > Anaerolineales > Villigracilaceae > UBA877. The sequence continues at coordinate 27,805 of JBEKCT010000004.1, forward strand.
TACCAGATCTGGTGGCTTCCGAATATTTTTTCCCATTTTAGATGATCCCTGCTACCGGACTTAAACATTAGCCCTGCAAGGGAAGAACTGGCGGACATGCGATGCGCGGATCAGCGAAGGGTGTTATGCCATAGCTCGGCTTGACTGGAGACCGGTCCGGCATGCGCAGCGGATGCCAGGCTGCGGTGGTTGTCTGTCACGGTATAGGATCCTCCGGGCATGCTGACCACGAAGGGTCGCATATCGGTACCGGGGAGACGGTCATCATTCTTCCGCCAGGGAGGCGTGAAGAGGATTTCCCAAATGGTGGCGCGTTTCTTGCATCCTGCCTGTTCGTCTTCGCCCGCGGTGAAACTGCGCTCCAGGGTGTTTACTTTTTCATAGCCTTTGCCGCAAGGATTACGTAGGTCACGGATAATAGCTTGGTTGGTCATGTTATAGTACCTTTCTTTCCGGTATGGAGTTGCAACCGGTTGCATTTGTTGGTTTATATTTGGGCTTTCTCCCGGGAAAATTGCAACCGGTTGCAAGCACCTTCAAAAAAATTAGGTTGATTCCCTGATAACTAATTCCGCCGGGATGGTCACGGTGGTTAGCAGGCCCGTTTCGATGTTCTGGATCAGGTTCTGGACCAGCAATTGGCCTACCAGGGGCAGGTTCTGGCTGATCGTCGTAAGGGGCGGGCTGCTTAACTTCGCGATCGACAGGTCATCATATCCCACCACGGCGACATCCCGGGGCACCCGCCGTCCGTGTTCGCGCAATACATTGATCGCCCCGACCGCCATCATATCGCTGTTGGCAAATACTGCATCCAGGTCAGGTGCCCTTTCCAGCAACTGCTGCATCTGGCTGGCAGCTGAGTCACTTGACCAACGGCCATACGTGACCAGGGCAGGGTCGACAGCCAGCCCGTTTTCCTGCAGGGCGGCAGCGTAACCATCATAGCGCCGCTGCGCTTCGTATTCGTACTCCGGCCCACCCACGTAGCCAATCCGGCGCCGGCCGGTTTGCAGGAGATGCCTGGTGGCCTGTTTCCCACCGCTAAAATTATCGGAACTCACCGAGCAATAGCTGCCATCGGGCAGGCAGACATTATTCCACACGATGAAGGGCGCTTGCATTTCCACCAGGGTCTGGATGTGGTATTGCTTGCGGCTGGAGGTCAGTAGGATGAACCCATCCACCCGGCCGGTATCCAGGTATTGGTGCGGCCAATCCGGGTCATTTGGATCGACATTTGCGAGAAGCAAATCGTAATGACAGGTTGCCAAGGTGCTGGAGATCGCCCCAAGGATCTCTAAAACAAAGAGGTCGGCCAGCGAGAACACATTCTTGGTCTGGTGTGCATTCACCACGAAGGCGATCGTGCTGCTGCGCTTCATGCTGAGACGACGGGCCGGAATATTGATCTGAAAATGGTGCTCTTTGGCGACCGAGTGAATCCGGTCTTTCGTCTCGCTGCTTATGAGGGGGCTGTCATTCAATGCTCGCGACACTGTCGATTTCGAAACGCAGCATATTCGGGCGATATCTGAAATGGTCTGAACGGATTTATCACTCACATTTTTATCCAATTTCGTTCCATTATGCAACCGGTTGCATTATAGGACTCTTCAAACTTATTGTCAAGGTCAGGAAATTGGGTCAGGAAATTGGGACTTTTCCACGGTGGGTTTTGAGAAAGCCCTATCACGCCTGGGCCAATCCCTTTGCAGGCCGTAGGTAAAAGAGTATGATAATTTTTTAATACTGAGATAACCATCGGGTACGAAATAAGCAGAGATCAGTGTTTTATTGTCTGATAAACGCTGGCCGATTGGCTTCCCAGGCCGGATATTCTTATCCCCGTTTATTTCTGGCAGGAGAAAGGATCGGTTGAAATGAGCACTACCATCCCCGAACGCATTTCCTTGGGTGCAAGCGACCTGCGCATCGGCCCATTGGGCCTGGGCACGAATGCCTGGGGTACCAGCCGGCGGGCCGACCCGGCCAAACAGCCGGTGTTGGAAGCCGCCCTGGCAGGCGGGATCAACTTTATCGACTCGGCCGAAGTATACAACTTCGGCGGCTCCGAGAAAACACTCGGGTTGCTGCTGCCGGCTCATAGGGCAGAGGTGGTGCTGGCCACCAAGTTCTTCCCATACCCCTGGCGCCTGGCCAAGTCCAGCCTGAAGGCAGCCTTGCACGCCAGCCTGGAGCGGCTGGGAGTCCCGCAGGTGGACCTGTACATTTTTCATTTCCCGGTCCCGCCAGTGCCGCTGGAGACCTGGGTGGAGGCGCTGGCGGAAGTGCAGCAGGCCGGCCTGACGAAGGCGGTCGGCATTTCGAACTGTAACACCCAGCAGATGCGCCGGGCGCAGGCCATCCTTGCCAGGCATGGCATCCCGCTGGCCAGCAACCAGGTGGAATACAGCCTGCTGAACCGCTCGGCCGAGCGCAGCGGCCTGATGGAAACCTGCCGGGAACTGGGCGTGACATTAGTAGCTTACCGTCCGCTGGGCTACGGCCTGCTGACCGGGAAATATAAACCCGAGGATCTGCCGGCCGTGCTGCACGGAAGGCTGGTGCGCCCGGCAGATTTAAAGAAGGTCAGCCCCTTGATCGAATTGCTGGGCGAGCTCGCCCGCAATCACGGCAAGACACCCGCACAGGTGGCGCTGAATTGGATCATTTGCAAGGGAGCGGTGCCCATCCCGGGCGCCAAGAATCCGACCCAAGCGGCCCAGAATGCGGGGGCGATGGGCTGGCGGTTGGAGGCAGGCGAGGTTGAGGAGCTTGACAGGCAGGCTGCACCTCGGCAATAAAGGGCATCCCCCCATTTCACGAACAGAAATGGGAGCAGCTTCCCTAAATGATATGCTCATCCGGGTCCATCGAAGTGCCGGATGGCAGGTTGCGCAGGGTAAACGCACCCAGGGCAGCGGCGACCAGGGCAGCCAGGCCGCCCAGTGCCAGGCCCCAGCGCGCACCGGCCATTTCGGCAAACCAACCAACGATCGGTCCGCCGATGGTGGTGGAGCCCAGAAAAGCCACCGACCAGAAGGACATGACGCGCCCGCGCATCTGCGGCGAGCTGTGCAGTTGCAGAACGCTGTTGCCTAGTGAAGAGAAGTTGATCGAGCAGATCCCTACCGCCACCATGGCCAGTGCGGCCAGATTGATGATGGGCATGAAGGCTGCGGCCAGCACGGCCAGCCCGAACAACAGGGCCGCGCTGACCAGCTTATACGGAATAACACCTTTACGGCTGGCGAAGAGGATCCCGCCGCAGGCCGCCCCGACCCCCATCGCAGCAGTCAGGAAGGCATAGCTGCTGGCATTACCCTTGAAGGTGAACTGGGCCATCAGCGGCAGGCTGACCTGGAATTCATAGGTGAGCGTACCGATGATGGCCATCATCAACAGGGTAGCACCGAGCACGGGTTTGGAAATCACGTATTTGAATCCCTCAACAAGCTGACCTTTGGCGGGCGGCACCGGGGGGGTGATGAACAATTCATCCGTATGCAGCATGGTCAGCATGATCACCACGGCTGCGAAGGAAACCCCGTTAATGATGAAACAGGGCGCCAGGCCGAAGGCGGCAATGATCGCCGCGGCAATGGCCGGCCCGATGATGCGGGCCAGGTTGACCAGGGTGGAATACAACGTAACCGCATTGCGAAGGTGCTCGGGGCCGACCAGTTCCATGTAAAAGGTTTGGCGGGTGGGATTGTCGAAAACATTCACCATGCCCAGACTGAAGGCCAGAATGTAGACCATCCAGACCTGTACCACCCCGGTCGCCACCAGCACACCCAGGATCAGGGCCAGCAGGCCAGAGATGGATTGGGTCAGGTAAAGGATTTTCCGCTTGGAAATGCGGTCGGCAATGACACCGCCGTAGGGGCCCAGGATCAGGATGGGCAGGTATTGCAAGGCGGTGGTGAGACCCAGGGCGGTGCCGGAGTTGGTCAGCTTGAGCACCAGCCAGGCCTGGGCGATGTTCTGCATGAAGGTGCCGGAAGTGGAAATGATCTGCCCGATGTAATACAAGCGGTAATTGCGAACATGCAGGGAGGAAAGGGTTTCCCGGCTGAACTTGCGAAAGAAACTGGAAAGAGATTCCATTGGCATGCTTTATCCGGCCAGCAGCATCCCAAACAGGAAAAGCAGGCTGTAAGCCAGGGCCAGCAGGCCAGTACCACCCAAAGCCGCATTTAACGTCTGGCCTGTTTGTGAGAAAACCACCCGGGTCCATTTCCAGGCCAGCGGGAGCGTCAGCCAGGTGAGCAGCGCCTCCCAGGGCAGCAACTTCACGGCGTAAAATACGGGCAGGCACAGGAATGCCACCAGCAGGCAAACAAGGTATTCACCTTTGGCGAAACGCCCGCCCAGCAGCACCACCAGGGTATGTTTGCCGGCCAGGCGGTCGGTCGGGAGGTCGCGCAGGTTGTTCACCACCAGGATGCCGACGACGATCAGGCCAATTGGCAGAGACATGCACCAAGCAGCCGGGCTGACTCGTCCGGCCTGCACGAAGTAGGTGCCAGCCACGCTTGCCAGCCCGAAGAACAGGAACACGAACAGGTCGCCCAGGCCGTAATAGCCCAGCGGGAACGGCCCGCCGGTATAGGCGACGGCCGAGAAGATGGCCGCCAGGCCGATCAGCAGCACGATCCAGCCGGCTTCAAACGCCAGGTACAGGCCGATCAGCCCGGATAGCGCGAAAACAATGACCATGCCGGCCTTGACTTGGGCAGGGGTAAGCAGCCCGGATTGGGTGACGCGCAGCGGCCCGGCATTCCGGGCTGAATCGGCGCCGCGCTCATAATCGAAAACGTCGTTGGCCAGGTTGCTGCCAATTTGCAGGAGCAAGGCCACCAACAGGGCCGCCAGCGCCGGGAGCATGCGAAAGGTATGGTCATGCAGGGCCAGCGCGCAGCCGGCGACCACTCCGGCTGCAGCGGCCGGCAGGGTGCGCGGGCGGATGGCCAGCCACCAGATTTGGAACCAATTGGGAAAGATTATTTCAGAATTCATCTTGGAAGATTATCCGCTAATCCACGCTAATCCTCACCAAACCGTTTTTTCGCGGAGATTTATGAAGATTAGCGGATTATGTTGTTTATTTGCCAACTTAGCACTGTAAGAATAAGCCGAACGCTACATAGCCCTGCGATTTCTGCAGAGAAGTAGTCACTACGATTTTCGCAGGCTACTGATTATAATCCGGGCAGACAAGGAGCAGGATGAGTCAATTAAGCGGCGACGAACGTGCCAGGTACGTCCAGCATGTTTTCGGAAGCATTGCCAGGCGCTACAACCTGATGAATCGGCTGATGACTGCCGGGCAGGATATCCGCTGGCGCAGGGAGACCGTTCGACGGCTCCAACTGAACCCCGGCGATGCCTTGCTGGACCTGGGAGCCGGTACCGGCGACCTGGGGCGGGAAGCGCTGCGCCAGCAGCCGGGCATTCGCCTAGTGGCAGCGGATTTCAGCCTGGCCATGCTGCTGGCCGGAAAAAGCTCCGGACGGCTGCCCTGGCTGAATGCGGATGCCTTGCACCTACCTTTCCCGGGCGCGACCTTCGAGGCGGTGGTCTCCGGGTTCCTGATGCGCAATGTGAGTAATTTAAAGTCTGCGCTGGCGGAGCAGTACCGTATACTCAAGCCGGGTGGCCGCCTGCTCATTCTGGAAACCACCCGCCCACGCAGCGGCATCTTGAGCCCGTTCGTCCGTTTCCACATGCATTACTTAATCCCTTGGATCGGCGGCCTGGTTTCCGGCGACCGGGAAGCCTACCGTTACCTGCCGGCTTCAAGCGAAGCATTCTTATCCGCCGAAGAACTGGCCGAACGGATCATTTCGGCCGGGTTCCGGAATGTCGGTTTCAAGCGCCGGATGGCCGGGACGATCGCGATCCACTGGGGGATGAAGAATTTCTAAACACAAGGACACAAAGGTTCACGGAGGAATAACTTTTTAGTATTTCTTAGTGTACCTTGGTGGTCCTCAGTGTTCCTTGGTGCATTTTGTGTTAACGGCTTTATTCTGTCAATTCGAAAATTATTACTCCTGAAAGCCGGTACGGTACAGATCGTGATACATGCCCTGCTGCTCGAGCAGTCCGGCATGCGTGCCTTGCTCAATGATCCGGCCATCATGGATCACCACGATCCGGTCGGCGTTGGTGATGGTGGACAGGCGATGTGCGATGACGAAGGAGGTGCGGCCTTTCAGCAAACGCGCCAGGGCCTTTTGGATGATCTGTTCGGTCTGGGTATCCACCGAGGATGTGGCCTCATCCAGAACGAGGATGCGCGGATCGGCCAGCAGGGCGCGTGCGAAGGAAAGCAACTGGCGCTGCCCGACCGAAAGCATCACTCCGCCCTCCTCAACCGAAGTTTCGTAGCCATTGCGCAGGTGGACGATGAAATCGTGTGCGCCGACCGCCTGCGCGGCGGCTTCCACCTCGGCAGGCGTGGCCGCCAACCGCCCAAAGCGGATATTATCCATAACCGATCCGTTGAACAGGAACGGATCCTGCAATACCACGCCCATTTGCCGCCGCAGGGAAGCCTGCGTCACCAATCGCAGGTCATAACCATCCGCACGTATGCAGCCTTCGGTCGGGTCGTGGAAACGCGAGAGCAATTTAACCAGGGTGGTCTTGCCTGCGCCGGTCTCCCCGACCAGGGCAACCGTCTCGCCCGGGCGGATATGCAGGTCTATGTCGCTCAGAATGGGCGCCGGGTCGTCCGAGTAATGGAAAGAGACATGCTCAAAGCTGACATCGCCGCGCAGGATGGGTAAATCCATGGCCCCCGGCACATCGCGGACTTCCACCGGCATATCCAGAAGCCCCAGGATGCGTTCCCAACCGATCATGGTAGATTGCAGGGCGTCGTAACGGCGGCTCAGGTCGCGAATGGGGTCGAAGAAGCGGTCGATGTACAGGATGAAAGCCACCAGCACACCGGCTGTGATTCTCTCACCGAGCACAGCCGCCCCACCCAGCCAGATCACCAGGCCGGTCGCAATGGCCCCGAGGATATCCACGCTCGGGCTGAACACGGACGAGATGCGAGCCGTGGCAATGGCGCGCTGGAGGTGGTAGCGGTTGACATAGTCCCGGAAGTGCTCGTAGTTCTGCTTCTGCCGGGAGAAGGCCTGGACAACGCGCACACCATTGACGTTCTCGGCCAGCACCGAGTTGACCCAGGAGATGGCGGCGCGCACCTTGCGATAGGCCAGGCGCGAAGCGCGCCGGAAGAGGACGGTAATGAGCACCATGACCGGCAGGACGCTAAAGGTGAGCAGAGCCAGGCGCAGATCCATATCCAGCATGATGAAGATGATCAGTGCCAGCGTGAAGATGTCGCGGGCGATGGCCAGCAACGCCCAGGTCAGGAAATCACGCAGTATTTCCACATCATTGATGGCGCGCGTGATGACGCGTCCTACCGAATAGCGGCTGTAAAAGCCCAGGCTGAGTTCCTGGAGATGGGCAAAAAGCTGTTTGCGCACGTCATAGATGACGGATTGCCCGATCCATGCCATGCTATTGACCCGGTAGTAGCTGGTGACCCATTGGATGACCGAGACTCCCAGGTATGCCAGGATGGTGTAGCGCAAGACCACGGCATTACCGGCCGTGAGGCCGCTGTCGATGGCGATCTTGACGAAGTACGGTCCAGCCACCGAAGCGGCAGAGGCGACCAGCATCAGGAACGCCGAAAGGATCACCTGTCCCAGGTAGGGCCGGGTGAAGGCCACCAGCCGCCTGGCGGTCTGCGGGTTGACGGACTTGTCGTAGAGTTCCTCGGACTCAGTGACGTATGCTGGGGGGGTGATGGTGGTCATAGATTGTTTTCTTCATCCGAGGTAAGTCGGTCTTCAATGATGGCATGTTCCGGTTCGCCGATGAAGGGTGTCTCATTTTCCTCGAAAGCCTCGGTGAGCTGGTTTTGCTGGCTCAACTGCAAGTCGTAGATCTCGCGGTACAAGCCGCCCTGCCTGAGCAATTCGGCATGCCGGCCGCGCTGTACGATGCGCCCATCCGCCATGACCACGATCAGGTCGGCCCGGCGGACGGTGGCAAGGCGGTGGGCAATGACGAAGGTGGTGCGTCCATCCATCAACCGGTCGAGCGCCTCCTGGATCAATTTTTCGGTCTGGGTATCCACGCTGGAGGTCGAGTCATCCAGGATCAGGATGCGCGGGTCCAACAGCAGGGCGCGCGCAATCGCAATGCGTTGGCGCTGGCCACCGGAAAGTGTCACACCGCGTTCGCCGACCAATGTATCGTAGCCGTCGGTATAATTTTCAATGAAATCGTGTGCCTGGGCCGCCCGGGCGGCGGCAATCACCTGCGCATCCGTGGCGTCCGAACGGCCGTAGCGGATGTTTTCACGAATGCTGTCGGAAAAGAGCAGCGAGGTCTGCAACACAATGCCGATCTGGCGCCGCAAGGAAACCAGCTCAGCCTGGCGCACATCCACGCCATCCACCAGAACGGCGCCCTCACTCACATCATAGAAGCGCGGGATCAAGTTGACCAGTGAAGTTTTTCCCGAGCCGGTCTGCCCGATCAGGGCGATCAACTGGTTCGGCGGTACGGTCAGGTCAATATCGGAGAGAGCATCGATCTTTTCATCCTGGTAGCGCAGGGAAACATCCCGGAATTCCACACGACCGCTCAGACTGCCGAGCGGAACTGCCACGGCCGGGGATTGGATCTCCGGGGCGTGCTCCAGGATCTCGAGCAGGCGCTGCGCCCCGGCCTCCGATTCGCCGATGGCATTGACGAGCCAGGCCAACTGCTGCACCGGGCCCGAGAGCATCAACAAGTAGGCATTGAAGGCCACCAGTTCGCCGACCGTCATTTTGCCCTGCAGTACCAGCGGGCCGCCGACCATCAGGATCAGAATGGTGCCCAGGGTGATGAGCAGGCTGGTGGTGGGCATAACCTTGGCCCATTCGCCCATGACCTTCATGCGGGCCTGAAAATAGGAGCGGTTGATCTGGTCGAAGCGTGCGATCTCATGCGGTTCGCGTGCAAAGGCACGAACAACATGCGCCCCGGAAACGTTCTCCTGCAGCTGGGCCGAGAGGTCGCCGAGGGTATTATCCACAATATAGAAAAGGCGGGTGATGCGCACACCGAAGTCGCTGGTCATCATGACCATTGGAACAAGTGGCAGGAGGGCCAGGACGGCCAACCAGGGATTACGTAAAACCAGGATAGTCACCACCCCCACCGAAAGCACTGCCAGCTGGACGATCTGGACCAGGCTATCCCCCGCAAAAGATTGGACGGCACGTACATCTTCGATGCAACGGTTGATCAACTGGCCGGTGGTGGTGTGGTCGTGATAGGTGAAAGGCAGGTACTGGATGCGGTCGTACATGGCATTGCGCAGATCGTAACCCACATAATCCCCGATCCATTCGGTCAGGTAGCGCTGGCCCAGGTTCAAGGCGGCTGTGGCCGCGCCGATGCCCACCAAAAGCAGCGCCGAGCGTACAAGGAAGGCGGTTTCCCCGACTTTCAGACCCTGGTCGATCACGTCCTGAAGGATTTGCGGCACCACCAGTGCGAGACCGGTCACACTCAAGAGACAGGTGATGTTGAGCAGGATTTGCCAGGTGTAGGGTTTGAGGTACAGGCGAAGTTTGAAAAGATGATTCATGAACAGACAAAGAGAAGGGAACAGTGATAAGGAAATTCGGTGATCAGGGATCAGGTCCTTTGATTTCGCAAAGGACGCTCTGCTCAAGGAGGAGGGTGATTAAGAATTTATGAAGGCTATGCGCAGAAGTTCCAGGCCCTGCAAGAGCAACTTGGTTTCTTCCAAAGTAAGCCTGGCAAAACGGGAGGACAGCCAAGCCTCGGTATCACCGTAAATGAGATCCATCACACGCCGGCCCTCCTCGGTAAGCGCCAACGGCAGGTTGCGGCGGTCCTGCAGGTTCTGGCTGCGTGCCACCAGGCCCCGACGCACCAGCGGTTCGACCGCCTTGCTGACCGCGCTGCGGCTGGTCTGGCTGGTCTCTGCCAGGGCACTGACGGAAGCACTGCCGTCGCAGATGCGGCGCAACACCTGGAACTGCTCCTCGGTCATTTTGAATTTCTCGACCGCATTGTGGCGAATCTGGCTGCGGGTCTGCCGCCAGGCAGGCGGGACGCTTTCCCAGAATTTGTCGATCAAAACCGGGCTGGAGGGCGGGTTGGACATGTTTACCTCGAACTGGTTGCAAGGGCGAATAGTTGAGAGGAGAAACCATTATACTCGCGATCACCCAACAGGGTCGGAATATTATATTTACTTGCAAAAATATAAGCTGGTGCGGGTTTCGTGCTATACTAAATCACCGTGGTAGATTTCACATTGTGCTCACCGGACGAGTTATCCGGGTTCATTCCCATCGAATTAAAGGATAGGCATGAAAACTCAACCGCACCGGCCTCAATGAGCTGCCGCGCTTTACCGTTATGAACCAGCAAGTCACGCGTGAGCTGCGCACCCATCCGGCGGTGGAGTTACCATTTTGGAAAGAATTCTCTTCATAACTGAAAATATTGGGGAGTTGTATGCCAGCCTTTGACGTGATCGCCTTCGATGCCGACGATACACTCTGGCATAACGAACGCCTGTATTTACAAACTCAGGCCAGGCTGGTCGATCTGTTGGCACCCTATGGAATTGACAGGCCCACCATTGAAGAACGCCTCTCCCAGACCGAAAGTATTAATATCCGGGTCTTCGGATACGGGATCAAATCTTTTACCATGTCGATGATCGAGACGGCAGTTGCACTGACCGGGGGCAACTTTTCCGGGACAGACGTACAGTCCATTATCAATCTGGGCAGGGCCCAACTAAATGCACCTGTTGAGCTGCTCGAGCATGTACTGGAGGCCGTCTCCCACCTGGCGGCCCGCCATCCGCTGATGCTCATCACCAAGGGCGATCTGCTTGACCAGGAAAACAAGCTGGCCCGCTCCGGGCTGGCAGAATACTTCCGGGATATCGAAGTGGTCAGTGATAAAACTCCGCAGAGCTACGCCGCGCTATTCCGGAACCACACCCTCGATCCGGTGCACGTGTTGATGGTGGGCGACTCGATGCGCTCAGACATCCTACCGGTACTGGAGCTGGGTGGCTGTGCTGTCTACATCCCTTATCCCGGCACCTGGTTGCACGAGGCCGCAGAAGTGCCTGCCCACGGCACGCCTGGCTTTTACCAATTGGAGCAACTTAACCAGTTGCCGAACTTGCTTGAAATGTTGGAAGAGCAAGGCTAATTACAGGGCAACTGATTGTAGCAGAATATATATTCAGCATGAACTCCAAAAAGGAAAAGATATTTTCTTTTCCTTCGGGTTATTCTGTGGCCATTGTGACGAAATTTATTCATTAAAAAATGAAGGCGGATGGGGAACACCCATCCGCCGGATTGCATAACTTATAAGCAGAGGAAAGAGTTGGTAAGACCACCGTTCGTAGTGGGGGACGTCTGGCCTGGACAAAAGAAACTGTCCCCGGCCAAGTTCGGTTTTACCCGGTCTTTCCTCCTATGGATATTCCTGCAAGTTCTGCGATCGGAACCTCCTTTCTAGACCGTAGTGGTCTTTCATGTTTATCATACAACAGAATTGGTCAGAATAACATTAGAGTTTGCAATCAATCCTGTAAAGTCTTGTCCAGACAGAGATGGGGTCAGGGAAAGCTTCTTTGCGGAGCCAGGCTGCTTCCCCGTTCTGCCTGCCAGGTCCTGATTAGCAATGGATTCCGCCACAAAGTCCATGTCAAGGTCTGTGTCAAGGTCTGTGTCAAGGTCTGTTGACGCAACCGGGGCGACATGTTAGAATGTCCCGCGCTGGGCGTGTAGCTCAATGGTAGAGCAGCGGCCTTTTAAGCCGTTGGTTAAGAGTTCGAGCCTCTTCACGCTCACAAGGTATATTTTAGGGTGTTCTACTGCATCTACCTTCACCTATTGTTTTTAGTTTTTTGCCTATACAATCAAAATCTGTATAGGCAGTTGTTTTATATTCCACCAGATCGCTTACTATTTCGCTTCACTCTCACACATTCTTTGTCATCTATTCATGCACCAAAGCTATAAAAAAGTATAATATAAAAAGTGCTTGCATGCAATTACTGATTACTGATTGGCTATTAACCTTTTTCCTCTTTCTGGAAAATGAGCAGAATCGTGAGAATCGAAGATGCAAATGGATCTTAGAACAACAATGAACCTTTTAGCATAGGACCCGACACGCCAGAGATATCGAAAGCATAGAATAGAGAAAATCAAGAGAAATTGATGGAAACCTTTTTTAATTATTTCATGCTTTCATTTATTGGGTTAATCACGCATAAATGCGCCATAGGGAAAAGTAAGACAGTTGCATAGGTATCAGGAAATGAAATTGCAACGTCACAATTCTCAAATGAAATACGCTCTTTTCTTTTTCTTTTGTGGAATACTTGCGGAAACTTTAGTGATTCTTTTCACCCCAACATTTGTTGTTTCCTGCCTATCTGCGAATCATAATATTACTTCAGCCGGTATCCTACTACTTTATAAGCATTGCCTTACTCTCCCTCCCGGGGGATTCTTTCGTTTGTGAATGGTTTCATTCAAATGACTGTGAGAGATTGAGTGACGATGAGACAACAAATATTGGCTTTCTTTCATTTGAGAAAACCAGTCGGGAAATATTCAATTAAGAAAATTGTTTGGGGAAGTATTATTGTTGTTTTTTTTGTGTCTGTATTTGTTTTCTTAATACTTCAGGCAATAAAATTAGCCTCTTCCTACCCGCCTGATCAATGGGAAATCGGTGATTGGCTTATAAATTATCAAGGAGGTTTTATTCGCCGAGGATTGATAGGGGAAATTTTCCTGAGAGTATCCCAAATACTGGGAATTAATATTGTTATTCTGGTCTTAGTAATTCAAGTTTTCTTTTATCTGATATTCCTTGCTACATCCTGCCGTTTAGCCCTGAAAAGTACTTTCTCGCCGCTGAATGCTGCTCTGATATTTTCACCTGCGTTTATCCTCTTCCCTGTTCTTGATCCTCAAGGAGGATTCAGAAAAGAGATTTTATTATTTGCCCTATTAGCTTCTATATGTTTCTTTTTGGCAACAACAGTTAAAAAGATCGGCAAGGGTTTGCCAATATTCATTGGATTAGCTTCTATCATAATCGTCTTAAGTCACGAAATATTGGCTGTATATTTACCCTACATTCTCTGCGCCTTTATCATATGCGAGAAAGGACTGGGAGTTGTTTCAAAAAGAATTCTTTTATCTTTATTACCTGCAGTGGCAATTACCATTTTTATGATTCTATTTATTAATGGTAACGAGCAAGTTGTTATTAATATATGTAACTCCTTAAAAACGAATGCCCCAGTGGATTGTTTTCGCAGTGGCGCAATTTTTTGGATTGGTCAAGATACGTCATTTGCATATAAATATGTTCTTGAGCGTATCAAATTAAATACTCTACTAACGTATGTATATCTGAGTGTTCTTGCTTTTATGCCATTATTTATTTTGCAATTTACTCACAAATTCTCAAGATTTTTTGAAAATAAGGGGATACGGTTTTGGCTGACCATTTGTATTGCTTCCTCAATAATCGGAAGCCTTCCTTTATTCTGGATTGGTATCGATTATGGGCGATTTATATATATTCATGTAACATGTTTATCGTTGCTGGCGCTAATGATAATCAGCGAGAGTAGTGATATACCTCAGCGCCATACCTTTGGACAATTAATTGGCTGGGGTTTAAGTCTATTGTTTATCACAGGTTGGCGTCTCTTGCATTATGATGCATCTTTTAAAAATGCATTCCCACTTATAGAGTTTTTTGTCACCTTCTTCAAACACTAGTTTCTTTCACTGATAATCAACGATCTTGCACACGATTTAGCCATAGGCTCAGTATGATTACTAAAATTGTATATATTCCTTGAAAGAGCGGCGGCCTTTTAAGCCGTTGGTTAAGAGTTCGAGCCTCTTCACGCTCACTAGGTTTAATATAGGGGTATTTTATATAAATTCTGCCATATACGGAGGTCGAATTGGGGGTTGTCTAATCAGATTTTGGATAATTGTTTGGTTTTAAAATCAGTCGTGTTTTCTTGTTTTAGTCAATATTACGCATTTAAATCCCCTCGGCTTCTTCATAAATTGCCTTCTTAAAAATAAAAACGGTATCCACAGGGGGGCAAATGGAAGGCAAAAATGATAAAGCCTCCTCCAGTCTGCAAAATGGCTGGGGGTGGGCTTAAAAGATTTTTCCGTTGATCTGCAATTATATATGTATTACAGATAAAACTCCACATTCCTGTTGCCAGGATAACCGGCGACTAGGGTTGAATGGTCGCTGTGGGAGAAGGATTTTGAATTACTGCGCCAGGCGTCTGCGTTATTTCTGACATTAATGGGAGACTGTTCAGGTTCCCCTTGGGAGACAGATAAGCGCCTGAAACCCAACCATTGGCAGCATTTGAAACTTCCCAAAACCATGTGTTATTAGGATTTCGCGCTATTGCGTAGATACATGTACTTCTCTTAATGACTCCTGCAACGTCATATGTAGTTCCCGGCCCGGTGCGGACAGTAAGCCGGTACGGCAGCACGCAGGCTTGCACCGAGTTCGGTGGTGGAGTGGAAGTTGGTGTCGCGGTGGCAAATGGAGGTTGGGTCAGGGTCGTAATTGGAGGTTCGGTCAGGGTGGCAAATGGAGGTTGGGTCAGGGTGGTAATTGAAGGTTCGGTCTGGGTGACAATGGGAGGTACGGTTTGTGTGACAATGGGAGGTTCGGTCTGGGTAGGAGCCATGGTAGCGGTTACGGTAGCAGGTGCAGGGCTCCCGCAAGCGGCAAGAAAAACGATCAACAATATTGAAGGAATGATGGATTTCATTACATAATAGCCTTTCATCAGATTATTTAATTTCTCACCTATCTGACGCCAATTTAAAGAGTATAGCCAAAATGATGGGGAAGGTCAAGCGGTTTGACCGAACAAACCGGATACGTTGAAGAACAACACTCGAATGATGAATGCTGACTTGGTTAAATCCAGCATGCACATTCGCCGGTTGATAATTCAGCTCTTCATTGACCGGGTTACCCTTACCGGTAATATTGGTTTTCTTGGCGGTGAATTATTTTTACATGACCAACACCTTCCTGGTGAGTGGAAACTTCATTTCAAAATGGATTTTCTGTCCGGGTTTTTTGCCAGAAAAAGGAACACCCGCCGGGTTATGTCCCCTGACGACAAGAGGCTGATGGTGATTTCCAGGCAGCCTGGATCAATCAAGCGGCATTCCCTGACCGCTTGCGCTTCACTGCAATCGGGGAAATACTTGACTCAATTCAGAAATAAACTCAACGTGGGAAAATCAGCAGGAATCCCAGGATGGCAATCGCAATCCCGATCAGGACGGAATAAAGGTTGATCAGCATGGCTTTTCTTTGATCTTTTCGCCTGGATTCCAGCTGCTCGACAGTCTCTGTTTTTCCAAGTTCAGAACCGAAATTGAATACCCCCTGCATCCCGAAACCTGCGCAAAAGTGCATTGCCGCTTGCAAAAAACCCTCTGCACCTAAACCAGCCGGGAAAAAGAGTAACAGTCTCCAGTGTGCGTGAACGCGGAAAAACCAAAAAGCCAGCCAGAGCAGGATCGTCAGGCCCAACCCCAACCAGCCGCTGCGCCTGCGTCTATTGATCTCGGCCGGCCCGATGTTACAAACACCGGGAAGATACTTATCATTGGTAGTCACAAATAGCTCTCCTTCCGAAATAAAGAACGATCACAAAACCAGGAATTCAAAAGATTCGGTAACCAGCCAACCTGGATCTGCCTGTTAAAACCTATTATACCCACCTGGCATGTGCTGCCCGGATTAATGGAGGGCAGATCAGTGGGATTTCCTGAGTTGTATGAAACAGGAAAGCAGTGTTGCGCGATGAGTAAGGAGGCGATAAGATAGACAGGAAAGGAACATATGCCATGCACGCCCATTTCCCCGTGACGGTCCACATGTTCTTCCTGCGCGAGAACCAGATCCTGTTGATCCGGCGCTATCAGACCGGCTACATGGACGGGCAATTCAGCGTGCCGGCCGGCCACCTGGATGGCGGAGAAGCAGTCCGCCTGGCCGCGGTGCGGGAGGCGTGGGAAGAAGTGGGAGTACGGATCGATCCGGCCGCCATCCGTTTTGCAGGCGTGTTTCACCGTTTCGAAGACGAGGAACGGGTGGATTTTTTCGTACACGTGCAGGCATGGGACGGGGAGCCGGTCAACGCAGAACCTGGGAAATGTGACGATCTCCGCTGGACGGATATGGATGCCCTGCCGGAGAATACCATTCCCTATGTGCGGCGGGCGATCGAAAATTTCCGGGCGGGCGTGATGTTTGAAGAATTCGGCTGGGGTAAAAAGAAATAATTGCCACAAGGTCACTAAGGAACCCTAAAAAAAACGGTTTCGTCAGAATGCCCGATTTTTTGCTTCCTTGAGACCTTCCTGGCAAAAAGCCCTTATGGCTGGGGGGTGGCGGCAGGATAAGTATAGAGAACCGCGCCCAGGTTCTCGTCCCAATCTCCGGAGTGCGCCCGGTCAGCCATTTCGGCTGCGGCCGCCAGCGGCACCAGGCTGCCGGCCTGTCCCTCACCCGGGTAAGCATACGCCCCAATCTGTGCCCAATCATCCGGTTGGGTATTGGCCGGATTATCCGGGAAAGCCAGGTTGGGACCCGGGGTGGGAGTATTCCCAGGCGTGCCCGCCGAGCCGGCCCCGTTAATTTGGATTAAAGACTCCACATAAGAGCGGTCGGGGTTCAGGCGCACCCACAACCTGGCTCCAAAACGAAAGCCCTGGTAGAGCTGGTGAATATGCGGTTTATCCTGTGCCACCTGGGCGTGGTCAATTTGGGCAAACACCAGCATCACCTTCATGTTCTGGATAATATCGTCATCCTGCATGGTCTCAAAAAGACCAGTGGTCTGGCGGATCTGCCAGGCCTGGGCAGCCTCCTGTGGTGTTGCGAGATCGGCCGGCCAGGTGGCCAGCGTCAATGCACCATTATCCAACAAGGCCTGCGTCAGGGCAGTGGAGTAATAGCGTTTCCCAAACATGACCGGAATCAGTCCGTCGAAGATGAAGTCGCCGGGGCTGATTTTGCCGTTACCGTCCAGGTCGAGGTAAGGTCGGCCGACCGCCTTGGAATAGCTACTGGTATAGGTCGGATCCCAACGCAAATTGGTGTAATTCAACGTTAGGGCAGCAAAGCTGAAATTGGTCGGGTAGACATAAAAAGGGTTATGAACCGGTTGCCCGGAATCGTCGAAGTAACCGGTTTCCATGGCGGAGAGAGTATCCACAGTAGGAATTTCGCGAGCGATGAAATATTGCAGACCCTGGAACTGTGAGCCATACAGCGAGAAGGTCCGCACAGCATCAACGCCGGCATCCGCAAAGGCATAAACACCCACCTCCGCCACCAGGGGAGGAACAGAGGTCATGGAGACGAAGTAATGACCATTCTTGTCGGGAATGCGGTTGGCAGCAAAGCGGATCACGTCCCGCAGGATGTTGACGGAGTGTTCTCCGCCATAATCGAATGTGCCAGTGCTTTTGACTCCGGTGCGGGGATCGGTCTCTCCAGGCCAAAGGTAGCTGACCTGGATCAGACCAAGGGAAGTGAGGTCGGGAACAGTGATGAAGCCGTTTGTTGGAGTGAAAATGGGCGAGGCAACCACAATGATCCCGGCGCCTTCCGGGTAACGGGGAACCTGCGGCGAGGCGACCATTACGGCTATATCCGAACCTTCCGAGCTGATGGTGGTGGTCCTGATTTTGCCGCTGAATGTCGCAGCCGGGCAATCCTGCGGGCAGGTAATTGCGTTCTCATTCCCTCCACAGATCCCGTCTCCACAACGGGATGCAAGCGACAGCCCGGGTGTCCCGATCGATGCGGGTTGGCTGCAGGAAGCCAGGATGAACAAGCAACTCAGGGTCAGAATCAGGAAACGTCTCATGGTAGTCCTCAATGTGCGAACGACTGGGCAATCCCGCGGTTCCTTCAGGGAAGTCGTAATTACCCTAAAGAGAATTTTTATTGTAGCATAAATAAAAACCTGACAGGTATCATATCCAGAAGAGGTTATTTGCAGGTTGTCTTTCATTGAAAAGCGAGGTAAGATAATAAAGCCATGCTCGGAGATGTATTAATATTCGTTCTGCCTGGCATTGATAGGTCAGTGGAAGCCTGACAGGTCAGTCATACCTGTCAGGCTTTTTTATTTCTACAAAATTATCCAATAATTTTCAAAGGAGACTGAATGCAGACACCCTGGGAATATCGTTATGCCAACCGGACCAAGCGGATGGGCAGTTCCGTCATCCGTGAACTCCTAAAACTGACCGAACAACCGGATATCATATCCTTTGGAGGCGGGTTGCCGGCACCGGAAGTCTTTCCACTCAAAGAATTCCAGGCCGCCTGTAACTTCGTGCTGGAAAATGAGGGGGCCCAGGCCCTGCAATACAGTACCACCGAAGGCTACCGGCCCCTGCGGGAAATGATCGCCCAGCGAACAGCCCGCTATGCCGTATCGGTTACTCCAGAAAACATCCTGATAACATCCGGCTCCCAGCAGGCACTCGACTTTATCGGGCGGGTTTTCATCAACCAGGGCGACTATATCGTGGTCGAATCCCCCACTTACCTGGGAGCTTTGCAGGCATGGAATGCCTACGGTGCCCAATACATCTCGGTTCCATCCGATGAGAACGGCATGGTGACGGATGAATTGGAGAAGGCCCTGCGCGTTGGACCCAAGTTCATCTACGTGCTGCCAAATTTCCAGAACCCCAGTGGAACCACGCTCAGCCTGGAGCGCCGCCTGCGGTTGGTGGAGCTGGCAGACCAATACGGTGTCCCCATCGTGGAGGACGACCCTTATGGACAATTACGCTTCGAGGGAGACCACCTGCCTTCGGTTGTCTCACTCGACAGCAAGTACCGGGGCGATGACGGCTGTTATACCGGTAACGTAATTTACCTGAGCACTTTTTCCAAGCTGCTGGCCCCGGGCATCCGGCTGGCATGGGTGATCGCCCCGGAGCAGGTCATCCACAAGCTGGTACAAACCAAGCAAGCCGCCGATCTGAACACGGCTGCCTTTAACCAAATGACCGCTTATGAAGTCGGCAAGGATGGCTTCCTGGATGAGCACGTGAAGCATATCCGTTCGATTTACAAGGAACGCAGGGATGTAATGATGGAGATGATGGAGGAAATGTTTCCTCCGGAGGTGCATTGGACTCGTCCGCAGGGCGGCATGTTCCTGTGGGGGATTTTGCCGGAAGACCTGGACGCTGCCGATGTGCTCAAGATCGCCATCCAGCGCAAGGTGGCTTTCGTTCCAGGCGAGTCATTCCATCCGAACGGCGGCGGCAAGAATACCATGCGGCTCAACTTCTCCTATGCCAACCCTGAAACCATCCGGGAGGGGATTACCCGCATGGGAACAGTGTTGAAGGAATTCGCAAAGAAACCGATCTTACCGGTCCGTTAGAATCAACAATACGAATCGCAAGGAGGCCACCAATGCTGGTTGCCTCCTTTTTTTCCCATTTTGGATCGCCCCGGTTGCTGGCCTTATCCCCCGATCTCGCTCATCACCCGGTTCATTGGGATCACCCCTTCCGCAAGGCTGTGTCCCCAGGGTTTTTCCCAGATACCATCCAGCAACAATTTTCGCAGATCCTCCTGCGTGGCTCCAGCCCGCAGGGGTTTAAGCAGATCAATCTCGTGCTCACGCAATAAACAGGTACGCAACAAGCCATCGGCAGTCAGGCGCGCCCGGGTACAGGAGCTGCAGAACGGCACACTGACAGAAGAAATGAAACCAACCTGTCCTTTTGCTCCATGCACTTGCAGCATGCGCGCTTCCCCGTCCAATTCGCCGCCGTTGGCAATCTCCAGGGCGCCGAACGCTTGTTCCAGGCGCGTTTGTATCTCGGCACCTGTGACCCTTTGCCCCATTTGCAAATCCGTCGCTCCCGCAAAAGGCATCATTTCGATAAACCGGACCTGCCAGGGATGGTCGATGGTCAGACGGGCCAGTTCCACAGTATCTTCTTCATTGTAGCCGCGTACGACCACCGCGTTAAGTTTGAGCGGAGTCAGCCCGGCCTGCTCGGCGGCCAGGATGCCTTTCCAGACATCCTCCATCTTGCCCCAGCGAGTCATGCGTTTGAACTTGACCGGATCGAGCGTGTCGAGACTGACATTAACGCGGTCCAACCCGGCCGAGGCCAGTGGCGCAGCCAGCCTGGAGAGCAGCACGCCGTTGGTTGTCATGGAAAGGGAGCTGATCCCCGGGGTGGAGGCAATGCTGCGCACTATGTCAACTATGTGCGCCCGTACGGTCGGTTCCCCGCCCGTCAGGCGGATTTTATCGAAGCCCAGGTCGGCGAACACCCGCGTGAGCAGAAGGATCTCATCATCCTGCAACATGTCGGCATTCGGCCGGAACGTCATATCTTCCGGCATGCAATACACGCAGCGCAGATTACAGTGGTCTGTCAGGCTGATACGCAAGTAGTGGATTTTTCGTCCAAATCTATCTAGAGCCATTTTTCCTCACTAATACCAATAAAATTGGGCTGATTATACCCTTTTTCCCCAATTTACCGATTGACGGCGAATATCAAGCGTGCTATTATATTTACATTAATTATCATTTTTATTGCAGGCGTTTCAGGGAATCCCCGCGATAACTTGTAAAGATATGGGGAGGGCTGGCACCCGTCAGGAGGCTGTGCAGCCGTCCCCCGATCCTGGCGGTTTCCTGAAAAACCGGCGAAGGAGTTTATTCAATGGGTGCTGATCTTATTTTTCGTATTATTGGACTGGCAGTCTTTTCGATTGTGGGGATTTATGTAGGCAACGGCCTGTCTTATTTCAATCCGGACCAGCGTATATTTTACACGGTCGTCTTCGCCCTGGTGGGCGCCCTGTTTGGGCTGGTGTTGACTCCTTATCTAACCACGCGTCCCATCCGTGCCCTGCGGACCCTGCTGGCCCGGCTGCCGGCCGAAGCGCTCTTTTCCGCGCTGATCGGTCTGATCGTTGGCCTGCTGACCGCCGCCCTGCTGTCCTTTCCGCTCTCGCTGCTGCCGTCTCCATTTGGGAAAGTCCTGCCCTTCATCGGCGTATTGCTGTTCGGATATTTCGGCGTGGCAATCTTCCTCACCCGGCAGACGGATATTGCCAATATTATGGGTGGTATTGCCAGCCGGCGCGAGGACAGCTCTCCGGCCACCTGGGGACAGTCCAACCGGACCATCCTGCTGGATACCAGCGTCATCATCGATGGGCGGGTGGCCGACATTGCCAAGACCGGTTTCCTGCCAGGTACCCTGTTGATCCCGCGTTTTGTGCTGAACGAGTTGCAGTATATTGCCGATTCTCCGGATGGCCTGCGCCGGGCGCGCGGCCGGCGCGGCATGGAAGTGCTGGCAGAACTGCAAAAAGCAACGTCGGTGCTAGTACGCATCAGCGATATCGATGTGGATGGCGTTAAGGAAGTGGACGATAAGCTCGTGATACTGGCACGCCAGATGAAATGCCCCATCTTGACCAATGACTATAATTTGAACCGCATTGCCGAGTTGCAGGGTGTCATCATTCTTAATATTAATGAGCTGGCCAATGCAATCAAATCAGTCGTGCTGCCCGGCGAACTCATGGAAGTAAACGTCATCCAGGAGGGCAAGGAAGTCAACCAGGGGGTTGGATACATGGAAGATGGTACCATGGTGGTGGTGGAAAACGGGAACCGCTACCTGAACCAACAAATCCACGTCACCGTGACCAAGGTCCTGCAGACTGCCGCCGGCCGGATGATTTTTGCCCGTCCGGAAGGCAAAGAATAGAACTCATCCATTAATCCAGCGGGAGCACGCGTTTTGAAGGTGTGCGGCTTCACCACACAACCTCAATACACGTTCCTGTTTTAATTTCCGGATACTACCTTAGTTCTTTTCCACCACCTGTTCCCGCTCAGGGCCTACCGAAGCCAGCCGGATCGGGACTCCCGCCAGACTTGCGATCCGGTCAAGATAGTCGCGCGCGGCTGAGGGCAGTTCATTCCACTTTCGCATCCCGGCGACATCTTCCTTCCAGCCATGGAATTGCTCATAGACGGGCTCATATGGGCTCAGATCGGAAGGTCCAAAGGGCAGGTCGGCAAGGGTTTTTCCGCCCTGGCGGTAAGCTGTACAAAGCTTGATATTCTCCATTCCAGAAAGCACATCCAACTTGGTGACGGTCAGTTCAGAGAGGCCGTTAATGCGGACTGCATAACGCAACAGCACTCCATCCAGCCAACCGACACGGCGCGGCCGGCCGGTGGTGGTGCCGTATTCATCCCACGGGTTGGCCCCACTGCCGCGCAGACGCAGCGCCAGATCACCGGTCAACTCGGTCGGGAACGGCCCGGAACCGACGCGCGTCTGGAAGGCTTTGACAACCCCAATCACGCTGGTAGTCCGGGCGGCGTCCAGGCCCAGGCCGAGACCGGTCAATGCAGCCGGGGCGGTCGTAGACGAAGAGGTGACAAAGGGATAGGTACCAAAGTCCAGGTCCAGCAGGGTGCCCTGGGCGGCTTCGACCAGGATGATCTTGCCGGCTTGCATGGCCGCATGCAATTCGAGCGAGGTATCGGCAATATAGGGCTTGATCCGTTCCGCGAACTCCAGGTATTGGGCGCAAATCGGGGCCGGGTCCAATTCGGGCGCGGCATACATACGCAGGGTCTGATTGGTTTCGGCCACATGGTCGCCCACCCGCTCCTGGAAGTTGGGAGCTAGCATGTCGGCCACGCGCAGGCCGCGCCGGGTGGCTTTATCGGTATAGGCCGGGCCGATGCCGCGCCCGGTGGTGCCAATATTGTCCTTGCCCCGGGCGCCTTCCAGAGCCTTGTCCAGCGCCTGGTGGGAAGGGGTGATGAGATGGGCGGCATAGGAAATGCGCAGGCGTCCCGGCGCAGTGGAGATGCCCGATCCGTTGAGAATGTCCATTTCTTCAAACAGGGTGTGCGGGTTGATCACCATGCCGTTGCCCAGTATGGCGGTTACCTGCGGGTGGATGATACCCGAGGGGAGCAGGTGCAATTTGAAGATGCGCGGTCCCACCGTGACCGTGTGACCGGCATTGTCGCCGCCGTTGTAGCGGGCACTCAGATCGGCGCGCGAAGCGAACCAATCCACGATCCGGCCTTTGCCCTCGTCGCCCCATTGGGCACCAACAATGATTTGCAGCGGCATAGTGCATTCCTCCTGAAAAGTCGCTTAAATTATAACAGAGCCGAGGCATGGCTGTCTAAACAGGCAGGCCATCAGGCCTTCTCTGCGCAGCCTTGTATATAATTAGTCGTCATGTATGGCTACACTGCCAAGCATGAAAATGTGCTATAACGGGCAGCGACCGACTGGCACACAGGTCGTTTTCTCAATGGTGCACCGAGCTCGATAATTAGTCGGACTG
>JBEKCT010000005.1:0-49129 GCA_050014715.1 Anaerolineales bacterium
CCGCCGCGCATATCAATGCCCTGCTTGGCCGCCTCCTCCTGGCAGATCGACAGTATCAGCGCTTCTTTTTTCAGGCGGTTGGCATTGACCACGTTGAATTCCCTAGCAATGGCGCGCAGTTCAGCCAGGGGTTTATTTTCCAGTTCAAGTATGTTCATATGGATTTCTCAAAATATTCCATTGAAAGATGGGAATGAAGAAAAGGACAAGCCCCCCAGTCCAGGCTTGTTTGAAGGTTAGATTGTTATTGCTCTCTGCTTAAATAGCTTAACTCAAGCGACCAAAAAGCCGGCAAAGACCGAGGATTTTGATCGAGGTATTTACGCTGTACTCTGTAGGGGGTTGTGTAAGAGCTCAAGAAAATCAACTTGTCATCTTGATGGGGATGAGTCAAGCCAAATATCAATAAGATTATAGCACGCATATGGAAGAGGCGCAAGCAGGGAATGAGGATTCTAGATTAGCTGAGCACCCACATGCGAAGGCTGGCTTTAACAGGATCAAGAACCGAAGACGACAGGTGCAGCCTGTGCAGCGAGACAATCTCCCCAATTTCATCCAGCGGGTTATGGACCGCCGCCTTCAACCCCATTTTACGCAGGAATGCCAACAACTGCTCCAGGGAATCGAAGGCATTATTGTACATCTTGTGTCCAGTGGCTACGGTAACGATGCGGCGGAAATTGCGCTGCTGCGCGGATGCCTGATTGACCTCGTCTTTGATCGAAAAATCGGAGGTAATCCAGCTGCCCTGGAATTCGGACAGAAGTTCGCGGATGTTGCCCACCACTGTGCGCATTTCTTCCGGGGAAAGGTATTGAAAGAGCCCCTCATTAACGACCACCAACGGTTGGTTCCTGTTCAGGCGTTTGGCGGCTTCCTTAAGCTGGCTGCGATTCAACGCGTTCACCGTTGGAAAATGAAGGTTGGTGTGATCGGGCAGCCCATATTTCTGGCGCAGGCTGGCGATTAGCGCCTTTTTTTCCGCGCTGATACCGGTCAGGTCGGATTCAATATAGGTGTAGCGAGAGTCCTGGGTGAAGGCCAGCCCGCGCAGGGTAAGACCGCTGGCCAGTTCCAACACCTGGCGGCTGCCGGTGCGGCGGATGGCCTCGGTCACGCCTTTATAGCGCACTTCAAAAATCGGGGCATACCAGAGCAAATCTTCGGGGGTCATTTGCTGGCCCAGTAGCAGGGCTTCAAATACCTCCCGTGAATGCAGCAGTTCGGCTACATCGCTGGCGAAAGGGATATCGCTGAACTGGCGCATATACGCCGCCAGGTGGGCGGTCAGACTGATTTTTTCATAGTCGATATCCATGCTTTGATTGTAACCCCTGGATGGAATCGTGCGCTATTTTCGGTTTTGATGACGGTTGATCAGTGATCGGGGAACATGCCTCCCGACAGTCTTGATTTGTAGTGGTGAAAATCCTCACCCACCTGAGCCCCCTCTCCAGAAAAGGCGACCCCGGCAAGTGAAATTAAGGGCTGCCACCCAAGGAGCCCAAGGGGCATTGCGTAGAAAATCTGGAGGTCTGTTTTTTTTATTCCACGGCTTCGGTCGCCTGTTGCCGCCGGTTCTCTTTGCCGCGCACATACGAAAAGCCCGCTGCGACCAGGCACAGGAAGGTGGATACCAGGAAGGCGTTCTTGATGCCGAGGGTGAAGGCCTGCATGCTCTGTGAGCCAAGCGTCACGTTGGTACCGATAAACAGATCCATCACGGCCTGGTGCGGCAGACTGCCAGCGGCAACGGCCAGGGCGACTGCAAAACTGGTCACCATGCCGGTCTGGCGCAAGGTGGCGAGCGTAGCCGAAGCGATGCCGAGGCGCGGGCGCGGGGCGCTATTCATGGCGGCGCTGGTGTTGGGGCTCCAGAACAAGCCGCCGCCCAAGCCCATCAACGCCAGCCCCACGGCAATCTGCCAATAGGAAGTGGTGGGCGAAAGGCAGGTGATGAACCAGACCAGGGCAGCCGCCTGCACGAGCACTCCGAGAGTGGCGGGAATGCGGGCGCCAATGTGGTCGGCCAGCAGTCCGCTCAACGGTCCCACTACTGCGCTCACCAAAGGCAGCGGGATAAGCAGCAATGCGGCGGTCAGCGGGCTGTAGCCGCGCACTCCCTGCAGGTAGAATACAATCAGGAAATCGACGGCGAACATGGCCAGAGACTGGAGCATGGCAGCCAGGACCGAGAAATTGTAAACACGGTTTTGAAAAAGAGTGAGATCGAGCACCGGGTTGGCAGCGCGGCGCTCCCAGGCGAAGAACACAATGAACATCACGATGAAAAGCGCAAACAGCGAGACGATCGGCAGCGAAGCCCAGCTGTAATCGATTCCGAGCGTCAGAGCCAACAACAGTGCCACCAGTCCGAGACTGAATGTCAGCGCGCCAAGCGTGTCAAAGCGTTCGCCCAGGCGGGGTTTGGACATTTCGTGCAGGGCGCGATAGCCCCAGATCGTACCAATGATCCCGATCGGCACATTGATATAGAAAATCCAGCGCCAATTGGCGGTTGAAAGAATCAAGCCACCCAGGAGCGGGCCGGCAATCCCACCGAGGGCCCAGGTGATGCCGTTGATGCCGAGGGCGCGGCCGCGCTCGTCCGGCGGAAATACCTCGGTGAGGATGGCCGCGCTGTTCACCATCATCAGCGCTGCGCCGGCACCCTGCACCAGGCGGAAAAGGATCAGCTGTGTAGCGTTCTGCGAGATGCCGCACAAGGCTGAACCGACCGTGAAGACCACAAAGCCAAGGTTGTACATGCGCACGCGCCCGAGCATGTCGGCCACGCGTCCAAAGGTCAACAAGAAGACAGTGGAGATCAGGATGTAGGCCATGATGACCCAGACCATCTCGACCAGGTCGGCATGCAGTTTCACCATCATGTCCGGAAGCGCCAGGATCACAATGGTGCTGTCAATCGCGGCCATCAGCGCGCCGATGGTTGTAACACTCAGTGCGATCCATTTGTAATCGATGCGTCCGTGTCTGCCGGTTTTTTCCATTTCAGTACCTTTCCGATCGGAGTAAGATGCCCAATTCTACTCGAAAAGGGAATTGCATTGGATAAGACACCTATGCCAAGACCCCCGAATTTTTAGACAGAAATTGAACCGGTAATACCCCAAGGGACAGGTACGGTGTAAACAGTGATAAACGTTATTCGAACCTTTTGAACAGTGCATGGCTGACTTCATTGATCAGCCAGGATTCTATTTTGCAGTTCCCACAAACGCTGGTACAGTCCACCATGCGACAGCAATTGCGCCTGAGTACCACGCTCGAGGATAAGGCCGTGGTCCAGCACCAGGATCTCATCCATATTCTCCAATCCCACCAGCCGGTGGGTGATGAGCAGAAGCGAGTGACCGCCAACCAAGGAAAAAAGCGTGTCCAGGATGCGGCGCTCGGTCGGCGGGTCGAGGTTGGCGGTCGGTTCATCCAGAAGGAAAATGGGGGCATCCTTCAATAACAGGCGCGCAATCGCCAGACGCTGGCGCTCCCCCCCGCTCAAACGTAAACCGCGTTCACCGATAACCGTCTCGTAACCCTGTGGCAGCCCCAGGATGAAATCGTGTACCTGCGCACGCTGTGTGGCCTGCTGAATTTCCGACTGCGTGGCAGTGGGACGGGCCAGCAACAGGTTATTCCGGAGGGTGTCATTGAAGAACCAGGTGTGCTGGGAGAGGCAGCCGATCTGCTGCCGGACTTGCTCTTGGGGCCAGGCGTGCAGGTCGCAGCCCGCCAAGGATATCTGTCCCTCGGAATAATCCCAGAAGCGCATCAACAAATTCGCCAGGGTGGATTTCCCTGCTCCACTCGGCCCAACAAGGGCTATGCGCTTGCCAGGGGTAAGCTGGACAGAAATATCCTCGAGGACAGGCTGAGACTCGCCAGGGTAGGTAAAGTATAAATGCGATAATACAAGTGCCGGGATTCTCGTTTCACCCTTTCCGCCTGTCATTTGCTCGCCGAACACTTCAAGTTGATCGATGACCGCCGGTTTCTCATCCACCAATTCAAACAAACGCCGGGCCGCCTGTCTGCTAGTGGAGAGTGTTTGTGCGGCCTGGGGCAGAGGCATGACGGCTTCGAATCCGGCCGAAGCCGCCAAAACAAGCACGGCCAGCATTACGCCGGGAATCCGGCCGGCACTTACCACCGGAATGGCTACACCCAGCACCACCAGCATGCCCAGGTTGACCAACAGGACGGTCAACCCGCTGGAAAGTCCGGTCTGGGCAGCCAGGCTGCTCTGGGTGCGCCCGTAATCTCTTCCTTGCTCAAGCAAGCGTAGTGCATAATCGGACCCGCGCCCAAAGGCTAATAGTTCGGCCAAGCCCTGGATGCCGTCCACCAGGCGGGCCTGCAGCGCGGCGCGTTGTGAGACAAGCCGGGCGCCCAGGCTACGGCTAAGCGACCAGGAAAGCAAGGGCACACCCAGGCCAAGCAGGATCATAGACGCCAGGTATACCCAAGCCAGGCTAGCAGCGTAGCGACTAAAGAAAAAAATCATCCCGGCTGTGATCAGGACAGCCACCAATGAGGGGGAAACCACTCGCACATAGAAATCTTCAAGGGATTCCACATCCGCGACAATCCGACCGAGCAGGTCGCCGGAACGGTACTGCATCAGGCGGGCTGGGGCGAGCGGCTCCAGTTTCTGGTAGAACCAGGTGCGCAAGCGCGCCAGCAGTCGGAAGGTTACGTTATGGGAAGCCAGACGCTCGGTGTAGCGAAACACTGCGCGGGCGATCCCAAAGAAACGGACGCCAACAATGGCGACTTCCAGCGTACCCAGTTCCGGATGCAGTGCAGCAGCCGAGATCAAAAAGGCGGAGGTGCCCATCAAGCCGACATTGGAGCCAACCGTCAGAACACCCAATAGAACCGACAGGGTCACCCAGCCCCAGGAGCCGCGCAGGAAGGCCAGGAGACGGGGAATGGGGGATTGTTGATTGTAGATTTTTGAATGGGGATTGAAGATTGTATATTGAAGATCGTCGATTTTTGATTGGGGATTAGAGATTAAGGATTGAGGAATTATGAGAGTTTGTGGGGCGGTTTTTTCAATGGCGGGTTTAACCAGGGATGCATACACGCCATCTTGAGCCAATAGTTCACGGTGCGTACCGGCTTCGACCACCCGCCCCTTTTCCAGCACGACAATTTTATCCGCCTGGAATATGGTATTAAGCCGGTGGGCTATGGTAATAACGGTCCGGCCGTGCATCAATTCACGCAACGAGGCCTCCACCAGCGTTTCCTGTTCTGGGTCAAGATTGGAGGTCGGTTCATCCAGAATAAGGATAGGCGAGTCTTTGAGGAAGGCGCGTGCCAGGGCCAGGCGTTGGGCCTGTCCGGCGCTCAGACGCCCAGCTTCTTCGCCGATTTGCGTCTCCAGCCCTTTTTGCTGGGAGTGGACAAATCCGTCCAGGTGGGCCAGGCGCAGGGCGGCGGCCAGTTCATCATCCGAGGCATCCGGCCGGGCCAGGCGCAGGTTGGCTGCAATCGAATCGTGAAAAAGAAAAGGATTCTGGGACACCCAGCCAATCCGGCTGCGCCAGGTTTCGAGTGAAATTTCCTTGGAGGACTTTCCGTCAAGGGTTATTTCCCCGGTTCCAGGTTCGATGAAACGCAACAGAAGCGCCACCAAAGTGGATTTCCCGGCACCGCTGGAACCAACCAGAGCGATGTGTTCCCCGGCATGAATTTCCACCGTGATGTCCTGCACAGCTGCTTCGGTTTCACCAGGGTAGGTGTAACTGAGAGCGTTTAAGGAGAGAGAAGAGAATAGTTGTGAACTGTTCCCGGCTGCCTGCTCTCTGTTCTCTTCCCTTGGTTCTTGGATATCCAAAATCTCATAAATCCGAGTCGCCGCGCTGGTACCGGACATACCAGCGTGGAAGCGCAGGCCGAGCATGCGCAGCGGGATATAAAACTCCGGCGCCAGGAGCAGCAGGAACAGAGCCGGTGGGAAAGCTATCCGGCCGTAGAGCAAACGCAGGCCCACCTCCACCGCCACCAATGCCGTGCTGACGGTTGCCACCAGCTCAAGCACCAGAGCCGAGAGGAAGGTGACCCGCAGCACATTAAGAGTGATGTCCCGGAAGCGATTGCTGGCCGAGGCGATGGAACTGGCATGCGCTTTGCTTTGACCGAGTTCTTTGAGCGTCGCCAGGCCCTGCAAGCTGTCGAAGAAATGCGCACTCAGGCGGCTGAGAGTATCCCACTGGCGTTTGGTCAGCGCTTCGGCGGTTTTACCGATCAGGTACATGAAAACCGGGATAAGCGGAGCTGTCAGGAGGAGTATGAGCCCCGAAAGAGGGTCTTGCGGAAAAACAAAAAACAAAATACTCAATGGGACGAGCGTGGCGATGACCAATTGCGGCAGGTACAGGCTGAAATAGGCATCCAACGCCTCGACCCCTGCCACGGCTGAATTGACCAATTCCCCCGTACGTTCGCCACGCGTATAGGCTGGGCCGAGTCGCAGGATTTTATCGAACAGGCGCTGGCGCAGGTCGCTTTTGACCCGGACTGCCACGGCGTTGGCACTGATTTCGCTGCACCAGGCCAGCACAGCCCTTAGAAAAACGATTATCAGGATAAGTTGAAGGAGTCCCGAGACATCCGGCAGAGTCTGCCCGCCCAAGAAAACCCGCGTCACCGCTTGGCTGAGAGCCAAGGCTTGCCCGATGATCAGCAAGCCTGCCATGAATCCGGCCAGGATGGTCGCCGCCAGAGCCAGGCGGCTGTCACGGGCAAGCACCAGCAGGCGACGGGTCATGCCCGGAAGGTCACTTCATCATCCAGAAAGTGGGCAGAAAAATCCGCAAGATCGCGTCAGTTAGGATACCCAGGACGAACAGGTTTTCAAACAGGCGATTGTGGTAGAAAGCGAAACCGGAGAACCAGGTCGGCCAGGCCGGCCAGTCTTTGGGCGGCTCGGCCGGGCGCGGCTTGGTATGGACACCAACGGCGAACATGAGGCGTCGGCCGGCCAGGAATACGATCAGTAAAACCGGTGTGAAAAAGCGCGGCACGAAGATCAGGTACAGAATGACCAGGTAGATCAACACCAGTACTGCAATGTTGAGGTAACGGGCGGCCTTCTCGCCCAATCTGACCGGCAAGGTGCCAACCCCCTTTTTCGTGTCCTCGGCAAACTTGTCAATGTGCTTGCCAAGATTGATGCTGAGAACGCTCAATCCATAAGGCACACCCGCCAAAGCTACATACCAAGTAACGGGTGTCCAACCGCGCGCCAGCACGCTATAAACGCCCGCCACCAGGATCGGGCCCCAGATCAGGAAAATACACAATTCACCCAATGCCAGGTACTTAAGCGGCCAGGTGTAGAAGATTAACACCAGCGCCCCGAATGCAAACAGGCCGATGATCAGCGGAGAAAAGTGGGTATAAAAAAGCGCATATACCCCCGAGAGGAAAGCCAGCAAGCCGCTGATGAAAAACCAGGTCAGCTGCTGGCGCTTGCTCCAAAACCCCTGCACCAGTGGGTGTACCCCATACTGAGTACGGAAATAATTATCCTTATCCACCCCGCGGCTGAAATCGGTGTAATCGTTCAGAAAATTGTTCGTTCCATGGGCAATGAACAATCCGAGCGTGATGATGATCCAGGGCAGCCACGCAAAATAACCTGCGCGCCAGGCCAGCAGTCCGCCGGTGAGACAGGAGAAAAGCGTCACCGTGGTCACGCCGGAACGGGTGGCAATCAGCCATTTGGAGATGACATCCAATTTGTCCCATTCCTCCTTGCTGTCCATTTTGACCAGACCCGAAAGGGCGGTCTTCCACATCGAAAAATTGATTGTCATTGGAATCTCCTTTTTGCCTTGAAAATAGCTTGGACCTTACCTTGATCGGCCCGGCAGGTTATTGCCCGGATCAAACCGGAAATGACCAGATGATGAAAAGGCAGCAATTGATACCATTAAAGCAAGCCCTGCACTCCTTTGGGGGCAAAACAATCAATCATTTTAGGTTAACAACACATCCCTTTCCAGTTGCGGATGGAAATGCCATTCCATCCAAACAGAACCGGGGGTTGCAACCCTGCATGGAAGCGCCCGATTGGATTCGTTTCCAGCGCCTTGACCCGATAATAATCGAGTATATCACCCTCGCCAATGGCACAGTCAGTTCTGCACCCACATAGACCCGGGCCTGCAACCAGCCGATCCATAAACCCATGCATTTTCCTAAACCGGACTAAAAAAAAAGCACCCACGTCTGCCTCCCAAGCAGGTAATGCTGACTGGACCGATTCAGGCTGGGCTCCGGTGGTGCATGGGTTGTTCTTGAGAAAATATATTCTTTTTATTGCAAACCATGATCCCCCATGTAACTAATCCGTTTGGTCTAACCGCCAAACCGGCATGCTAATGTTTGTCGAAAAGATTCCAATGGTTTATTTCCCGAAAATCACTACAATATAGAAGGAGCGGCAGAATTGACCTTGATTTGGGGAAAAAGAACTCCTATCAGTTTCCGGAATAACTTGATGTTACAATAATCTCATCATTCCTTGTATGACCCAGGAGATTATTATGCTTTTGGAAAAGGAAAGAGAATCCATTACACAGTTTGGAAGAAAGCTTATCGACGCCCAGCTCACCACCGGGACGGGGGGAAACCTGAGCATCTTTAACCGCGCGGAGGGCCTGGTGGCAATTAAGCCCAGTGGGGTGGCTTATTTTGATATGACGCCGTCCGATGTAGTTGTTATTGACTTGGGCGGCACCGTGTTGGATGGAAAATTAAAACCTTCCAGCGAGACACTATTTCATCTCAGCCTTTACAAATTTCGACCAGATATCAACGCGGTAGTTCATACCCACCAGATTTATGCCACCACAATCGCCTGCCTTAATTGGGAACTTCCCGCAGTGCATTACCTGATCAGCCTTTCGGGAAACAAGGTGCCTCTCGCGGCCTATGCCACCTATGGCTCACCGGAGCTCTCGGAGAACATTCTCCAGGCAATTGGAAATTACAACGCCTGCCTGCTGGCCAATCACGGTCTGATTACGGTTGGTATTAATATCGCGGCTGCGTTTGCTGCCGCCGAAGAGATTGAACTAGTGAGCCGGTTGTACTACCAGTCGAAATGTATTGGCAACCCGGTCATACTTTCGGATGACGATATGAAAGATGTTATAAAAAAGCTTCAAACCTACGGCAACCTATGATTCAATAGCCGGCGATCTCAATAATCTTTTCAGACAACCCAACCAGCCTCAAATACGTTTTTCAACTCAAATTACCGCAGCCCGGCTTAAATTTCCGAAGACAAGTGGCCACGATCACAGGCTTGTGCGATTCCATGGAATTCCATCCTGATGTAAATCAATAGGTCAATTTATCCGGCCTGGCCTCCACCCGCTTCCGGAAGACCCAGTATGTCCAAGCCTGGTAAGCCAGTACGATCGGCACGAAGATGGCTGCCACAATCGTCATCACCTTGAGAGTATAAGGGCTCGAGGCTGCATTCGTGATCGTCAGACTCCAATCCGGGTTGAGCGTGGAGATCAGGATGCGTGGGTACAGACCTGTAAATACCATGACGGTTGCGAAAACGATGGCGAATGCTCCCGTAACAAAAGCCCAGCCGCTTTTTCCAATCCGGATCAGCCAGCCAGTAATGAGTAGGGCAACTGCCGCCAACAATGCCGGGATGAGCCCATTCAGAATGGGTTTCGTCAGGATATCTGTTCTAAAGAACGTCCAGAGCACAAAAACCACTGTCAAACCGGTTGCAATGATCCAAGCGGTCCATGCAACCTTCGTTGCACGCAGCGCAATTTCATCGGGAGCCTTTAAAGTCAGGAAATTGGCGCCATGAAAAAGAAAAAGTGCTACAAATACCAGGCCACCCAGTAAAGCATAGGGGTTCAGTAACGGCAATAAACCGCCGTAGTAATTCATATCTTGCTGGATGGCAAAACCGCGCATCAAATTGGCAACGGTAACACCCCACAATAAGGCCGGGAGTAAGCTGCCGGTGAAAATCGCCCAATCCCACAGAGATCGCCAACTCTGATCGGCACGTTTGCCGCGGAACTCGAACGCCACACCACGCAAAATCAATGCCACCAGCATGAGAATTAATGCCAGATAGAATCCGCTGAACAGAGTGGCATAGACTTGCGGGAAGGAGGCAAACAGCGCCCCTCCAGCAGTGATCATCCAGACCTCGTTCCCATCCCAGACCGGGCCAATTGCATTGATGATGTTGCGGCGTTCTATATCATCCCTGCCCAGGAACGGCATCAGCATGCCGACGCCGTAATCGAAACCTTCCAGGAAGAAGAAACCGGTAAATAGAAAGGTGACCAGGATAAACCAGACAGTATTGAGGCTCATTTTCTGCTCCTTTCCTTATTCCGCGGCTTCTTCGACTTTTGGTTCGGCGGTTCCGGCTCCAAATATAAGCCAACCTGTCACCGCAATCAATGCGCCCAGCAGCACAATCAACAGCACCAGCGAGAAAAGCACATCCCCGCTGGTAAGGTTGGGGGATACTGCCTGCTGGGTTTTTTGCAGGCCATAAACAATCCAAGGTTGGCGGTCCTCTTCGGTCAATATCCAGCCGCAAGTACTGGCGATATATGGCAGGGCCATGGCCGGTAATAGGATCTTCAAGAAAAGCGGGTTTTTATTCAAAACCTTGATCATTGGTTTGAGGATTGCCAGTAACGCCAGCAGCGCCATCAGAAATCCGACCCCGACCATGATCCGGAACGTCCAGAATGTTATTGCCACAGGCGGAATATAGTCCCCTGGTCCGAATTTGGCTACCGCCTCGGCTTGCAAGTCTTTCAGGCCTTTCACCCCACCCTCGAATTTACTGTAAAGCAAGAAGGACAGGGCTTTGGGAATTCGGATTTCGAACGGATTATCTTCATTTTTTTGGTCAATATTGGCAACTACAACAAAATCCGCCGCCGGGGTCTCGCTCTGCCAGATGGCTTCGGCGGCGCTGATCTTCATGGGTTGGACTTTTTCCAGATACTTGCCCTGGGCATCCCCCACCAGGATTACCGCAACCACTCCGATCAGCGCATAGATCGCAGCCCACTTGAAGGAACGTTGAAACAATGCCAACGCGCCCTCTTTGTTTTTCAAGAGATGCCAGGCACAGAAACCCAGCACAATGAACCCGGCTGTAGTAATCCCATCTGCCAAAACGTGGAGGAACTGGAAGGGCAAATTCGGGTTCGTCACCAATGCCCAGAAGCTGGTCATGACTGCCCGGCCGTTTTCAATGGCATATCCAACCGGATTCTGCATGAAGGAATTGGCGATCAGGATCCATAACGCCGACAGGTTGGAAGCAATCGCCACCAGCCAGATGGTCGCCAGGTGTAATTTTTTTGACAGCCTGTCCCAGCCAAACACCCACAGGCCGATAAAGGTGGACTCCATATAAAATGCAAGTAATGCTTCAATCGCCAGCGGAGCGCCAAAAATATCCCCCATGAAACGGGCGTACCCGGACCAGTTCATGCCGAAGTGGAATTCCTGCACGATCCCCGTCACCACGCCGGCCGCGAAATTGATCAGGAAAACCTTGCCCCAGAACCTGACCATGAGTTTATAGGTCTCGTCGCCTGTCGCGACATACATGCTTTCAAGGATCGCCAACAATATGGAGAGTCCCAGCGTAAGGGGAACAAGGAAGAAGTGAAAGATCGTTGTAACTGCAAATTGCCAGCGAGAAAGAATAAGTGGGTCCATTCAAGCGTCTCCTTCAATAAAAAGTGCAAACACTTATATTTATCGTTTTTTTAATTTCTGAGTCTTATTCAAGGGTCAATGGACGGGGTGGGTGGCCGTACTGGCATGCTGGTCACCTGCACTTTATCGACCCGTTTGTCAGCCATTTCCATCACTTCGAAACACAGGCCATTCCATTCAAATTGATCGGCGGGTTGGGGAATGCGACCCAATTGCATCATGACAAAACCGCCCAATGTTTCGAATTCTTCCTCATCCGGCAGATGTCGAAGATTGAATATTTCCTTGAATTCATCATTCGGAAGCATCCCGTCCAATAGCCAGGAGCCGTCCTGGCGCTGGGTGGCCTGAGGTCCGCCTTCGAACGCTCCCACTATTTCTTCCAGGATATCGGCAAGCGTGATCAAGCCCTGCACCACGCCGAATTCATCCACGACCAGCATGAGCTCGCGTTTGGATTCCCGGAACATTTCCAGCGCACGCGAGCCAAAGGCGGTCTCCGGGATATGGATCGGGGGGCGGGTTATTTGCCTGAGCTCACTGCCGTTTTTTAGCTCAGCCAGCAACAGTTCCTTGGCTTTTACCACGCCCACCATGTTATCCAGACTGTCTTCCGCCACGGGGAAACGAGAAAAAGGACTCTCCTGGACTTTCCGGCGAATCTCTGGCAACGTGTCGTTCACATCCAGCCAGACTATTTCGTTGCGCGGGGTCATCAAGGCGTTCACCCGCTGATCGGAGAGCGAAAAGACCCCTTCGACCATGTCCTGCTCAGCCTCCTTGAAAACGCCGGCCTGGGTACCTTCGTCCAGCTGGACCAGCAGCTCCTCCTCTGTCACCGGTGGTTCCGCGCTTGGCTTGACTCCCAGCATGCGCAGGACCAGGTCGGAGGATTTTTCCAAAAGCCATACCACCGGTGAAAAGAATTTGGAGACAAAACTCATAAAACCGGCGATCCTGGAAGCAACTTTTTCGGTGTCATGCAAGGCCAATCGTTTAGGGACCAGTTCGCCAATCAACATGGAAAAAAAGGTGATCAGGATGACCACAATGGCCAGGCTGACGGGGTGCGCATAGGGCAATAATGCCGGGACTCTTTCCATCTCCACAGCCAGAGGGGTCGCGAAAACCGCACCGCCCACCGCGCCGGTCAAAACACCGATCAGCGTGATTCCAATCTGCACGGTCGGAAGGAAACGATTGGGGTTTTCCGCCAGGTTCAGTGCCATGCGCGCTTTTGAATCCCCTTCATTGGCGCGTTGCTGCAGGCGGACCTTGCGGCTGGCCAGGATGGCGGTCTCCGACATGGCAAAAAAACCATTCAAGAGAATGAGAATTAAAACCATGATGATTTCCAGGCCGATATTCATAAGAAAACTGGCAGGTTGAATGCCCTGCCACGTATATTGTACTAGAGATTATGGGCCGATTGATTAATTTACCTCGAGACCTTCTCCTAAGAACGCCTCTCCCACCACCCAGGCCGGCTGGCTGATCTGTTCGGCACGTTCAAGGAAACCAGCTAATTTTCTGCGAGGCACTGCCAGCAGCAAGCCGCCGCTGGTTTGCGGATCGAACAACAGCATGCGTATCTCTTCAGGAATATCCGCTGAAAACCGGACCAGCGGACCAAAATGCTGCAGGTTATCGTATAAACCGCCGGCAAAGGTCCTCATTCCAGCATATTTATGGGCACAGGATACGAATGGCAGTTTATCAATGAAAAACCGCATACCAACACGGCTGGCCACCGCCATTTCCGAGGCGTGACCAAGCAGACTGAAGCCGGTCACATCCGTTCCACCGGCCAGATTGAACTCCACCGCCAGGGCGCCGGCCTGCTTGTTCAACTGTTTCATCCAGCCCACCACTTCTGCCACATCTTGCCGGACAGCTTTTAGTTGTTTCAAGGCCGTGGTTGTCACGCCAAAACCAAGCGGTTTGGTCAGCACGAGTGCATCCCCCACGTTAACCCCCCCTTTGGTGAGCATCTTTTTCGGATTGACAAAACCCACTACCACCAGGCCATACTTTGGCTCGTTATCCTGGACGGTATGTCCCCCCGCAATGACGACTCCGGCTTCCCGTGCTTTCTCCGCGCCTCCGCGCAGAATCTCTCCGTTGATTTCCGCGGGCAGCTCCGGGATGAAGGCGGCTACATTCAACGCCAGGAAGGGCTGGCCACCCATGGCGTAAATATCCGAAATGCTGTTGGCTGCGGCGATGCTTCCAAAGTCGTATGGGTCGTCCACCACGGGCGTGAAGAAGTCGGTGGTCACCACCAGGGCACGGCGTGCATCCAACCTCCAGACAGCCGCGTCGTCGGGTCTATCAAGCCCGACCAACAGGTCCGGGTAAGCTTGCGAGTCAAAGATATGTTCTACCGGACGCAGAACCTGCGCCAGCGTTTCCGCATTCAGTTTGGAGGCTCAACCCGCACAGTTCGAATAACTGGTCAGGCGGATCTGCCGTCCGGTTGGGTAAATATGCGACATGGAAACTCCTCAGCTGGTATGTTTAGTCAGGAGATTCTCCAAACAACCATCCCAATTATGCCATATTAAACGTCAAATCAATAATTCGTTCTGACCCTCAGATTAACGCAGATAAATCGATAGGGAAGGTGTCTTACCCTTCCAGCCGCTTGAACACATCAATATAATATAGAAAGCATGCGAGGAGAAAAATCATGAAAAGTTTAATGATGAATGGCATGGACATGGCTGATGATTTGCTGTCATTTACGCAAGAGCTGGTGCGAATAAAAAGTTTTTCCGGTCAGGAAGAGCAGGTAGCCAGGTTTATAGCTTCCAAAATGGCAGCATTGGGTTATGACGAGGTCAAGATCGACAGCTTTGGTAATGTACTCGGACGAATTGGCACCGGTGAAAAGGTTGTCCTATTCGATTCCCATACCGATACGGTAAATGTGTTTGACGACGAGCTATGGGATGTGCCGCCATTTAGTGGCGAAGTGGTGGATGGCTATCTGTGGGGGCGCGGTTCAGTCGATATGAAATCCGGCCTAGCCGCATCACTTTTTGCAGCGGCAATCGCAAAAAACCAGGGATTGTTCTCCGGGAAGACGATTTATGTATCCTGTACAGTTTTCGAAGAGGATTGTGACGGAGAAGGGCTCAGGCACCTGCTCGAAGAGTGCCACATCAGGCCGGATTATGCGGTTGTCTGCGAGCCTTCCTCCAATACAATTGTCACCGGCCATAAAGGTAAAGCCCAGATTATTATCAAAACACAAGGAATCTCGGCACATGGCTCCGCGCCTGAAAAGGGCTTGAATGCAATTTACGAGATGGCGGAGATCATTCAACGGATCGAGCAAACAAACCGGGAACTCATGCAGAAGGCCGGCCGGAAAAGCACGCTGGTCCTTTCGAAAATTTCCAGCACCAGCGTTTCTTTAAATGCAGTGCCTTCTGAATGTGAAGCTTACATTGATCGCAGAATGGTCGTCGGTGAAACAGAACAAGTCATCCGGGACGAAATGGACCGGCTAATTGCGGGCAAGCAAGCCACGTGGGAGATTGGAACCCTGCATAGGCGCACTTGGACTGGTGAAGAATTGACTTATGAACCATTCCATCTGGCCTGGGAAATCAGTTTAACGCAGCCCCTTTCCAAGGCGTTCATTGAGGCGTATTTAGAAACCTTCGGACATTCCCCGGATAAGTACGATTTTTGGGATTTCAGCACCAACGCGGTGGCATTGATCAGGTTGGGAATCCCCACCATTGGTTTTGGACCAGGTGAATATAAACTGGCACACATGCGCAACGAAAAATGTGAAGTTAATCAAATCATGGATGCTTGTAGATTGTATGTCAGTGTAATCCACAAGCTGTAGATGTATTTGATTTAATAAAGGGTGGCTAGTGGAAGGAATTATTAACCCGGGATCGGGATTCCAAAACAATCCTGAGCAGAGGGCGCACCCAAATGACAATCGGGGCATTTGCAGTCCTATCCAATCTACATTAATTCGGCTAAAGATGAAACTGCCGCCAATGCTGGACGTATATCTAACAGGAAGTTAATACAATCTACCTAACCTTGTTGTATAATCATCTTGGTGATTCCGGAAAGGATTCCCCCCATGAATACACTTGTCAATCCTGATATTGCTTACCTTCTGCTTATGTTCGGCTCCATCTTTTTAATGATGGCCATCGTAACACCTGGTACGCATCTCCTAGAAGGCGGTGCACTGCTTCTGCTGGCGGCTGCCGGTTACGAGGTCTATAACCTGGGTTTCAACGGTTGGGCGCTGATCATCCTGGTATTGGCACTCGTCCCGTTCATATACTCCATCCAAAAATCCGGGCGTGAATGGGCTCTGGCAATCAGCATCCTGGCATTGATCGTTGGTTCGATCTACCTGTTCCCGGGCACAGGTTTTTTGCCAGCCGTGAACCCCATTCTGGCTGTGGTAGTTTCAATTTTGAGTGCCGTTTTCTTATGGTTTATAGTCCGCAAAGGCATGCAGGCATTTCACGCCCGACCCTTGCAAGATCTTCAGAATTTGATCGGTCAGGCCGGTCAGGCCAAGACTGAGATACTCGATGGTGGCTCGGTGCAGGTGGCCAGCGAACTTTGGAGCGCCCGCAGCGAACGATCCATTCCGGCCGGTAGTCGGGTCCGTGTGGTTAACCGTGAAGGTTTCACTCTGATCGTCGAGCGCGACGAACAGTCCAAAAAATGATTGAACCATATTCAGTTCTCTAAGGAGGAACAAATGGCTACATCTACATATTTGCTATGCGGTGTTGCATTCGTTATTATCGTGGTGGTGATATTCCTGTTCAACGCCATCCGTGTCGTCAACGAGTACCAGCGCCTGGTGGTCTTTCGTCTGGGACGCTGCATCGGAACAAAAGGTCCAGGCCTGGTCTTGCTGATCCCGATCATTGACCGCCCGGTCAAAGCAGATTTGCGCGAGCAGATCCGTGAGGTACCTCATCAGGTATCGATCACCAAGGATAATGCTCCCATATCCATTGACTTCCTGTGGTATTTCAAGGTGATGGATCCGACCCTTAGTGTTGTGGGCGTTGGAAATTTCGAACTATCGGCAGCCGGAATGGCGACCACCACCCTGCGTTCTGTCATCGGTGGAATTCCGTTGGATGAGGTCCTTTCCCAACGGGAAAACATCAACCAGACCTTGCGGGTCAAACTGGATGAAGTCACGGAACGCTGGGGTGTCAAGGTTACCAACGTCGAGATCCGCGAGATCATCCCGCCAAAGGATGTCCAGGATGCCATGAACAAGCAGATGTCTGCAGAGCGCATCCGCCGCGCCGTCGTGACTGAATCGACCGGAACGCGCGAGGCCGCCATCAATGTGGCCGAAGGCGAGAAACAAGCTGCCATCCTCAAAGCTGAAGGCGGAAAACAAGCCGCCATCCTGGAGGCTGAAGGCCAGAAGCAGGCGCAAGTACTTAAGGCCGAAGGCTTCTCGGTTGCCCTTGAGAAGATCTTTGCAGCCGCCAAGACCATTGATCAGAAGACCATGACCCTGCAATACTTCGAAACTCTCAAGAGCGTCGGCATGGGTGCCTCCACCAAGTTCATCTTCCCGATGGAATTCACCAGCATGTTGACTGATTTCGTCAAGGGAAAAGAATAATAATCGGCAGATGTAATAAGTAATCCGGATAACAACATCAGGAAAGGGTAAAATAGAAGTCTCCCGCCCATCGCGGGAGACTTCTTCCTAATTACCTTTACCTCCTTACCAGATCTAGGTCTCTTGCTTTCTTTCTTATGAAAATCCTCCCCGCTAACCTGCGCGATTTGGGCCAGTTAAGGCATGTGGAACAAACCTGTTTCCCCAAAGATGCCTGGCCTCTGCTCGATCTCGTGGCAGTCCTCACTTTCCCGGAAGTGGTCCGATTGAAAGCAGTCGTGGACGGCCGGATGGCCGGCTTTATTGCCGGGGACCCGCGCCGTTCAGAGGGGATGGCCTGGATAGCCACGCTGGGAGTACTGCCAGAATACCGCCGGCAGGGCATAGCGCGCCTGCTTCTTCTGGAATGTGAAAAACGGCTGAACTCCGCCCGCCTGCGCCTGTGCGTACGGATGGAAAATACCCCCGCTATCCAACTGTATGAGAAGGAAGGCTACCAACGCGTCGGCACCTGGACGAAATACTACAACGATGGCGGCGATGCACTGGTGATGGAAAAAATACAGGTAATCAAGGAGTAAAAATGAAATCCAAAACCATTGTTTTCATCCACGGCATGTATATGACCCCGCTATGCTGGGAAAATTGGCTGAACTACTTTCAGACAAAAGATTACCACTGCATTGCTCCAGCCTGGCCCGGCCGGGATAAACCCGTCGAGACATTGCGGAAAAGCCATCCCGACCCTCAACTTGGCAGTCTCACCCTAAGCCAGGTCATCGAGCATTATGCCAGCCTGATCAAAAACTTGGATGAACAACCGATTCTGATCGGCCACTCCATGGGCGGCCTGGTTGCACAACTGCTGCTGCAGAAATATGCAGGCATCGCCGGCGTTGCCATCGATTCCGCCCCACCCAAGGGAGTGTTTACCACCAAGCTGGCATTTCTCAAATCCAATTGGCCGCACATAAACCCGTTCGTTTCCCAAGGCAGCCCCATCCAGATGACGCTGGAACGCTTCCAGTATACATTCGTGAACGACCTGCCCCCGGCATTACAAAAAGCCGCCTTTGAAAGGTACGTTGTGCCCGAATCCCGGCGTGTTCCTGCCCAGTCTCTCACTAAAGTGGCTGCCATCGACTTCAGCAACCCCCATCCGGCACTTCTGCTGGTAGCCGGTTCGAATGACCACCTCATCCCGGCTTCGCTTAACCAGACTAATTTTAAGAAGTACAAAAATTCCCCCTCCATAACCGATTTCAAGGAATTTGCCGGCCGCACCCATTTCACTATCGGGCAACCCGGCTGGGAAGAAGTGGCCGGCTACATCGCTACGTGGCTGGAAGAAAAAGCAGGCTAACCGGCAGCTCTGGTCAGCCGCATGATCAAGCCCGCAGGCCTAGGAAAATCCCGCAAAAGATGCTCCCGGTTGGCAATATTAAAATTCTCAAATGAGAACGCATGTGCGCAAACGATGCTTCCGAGAGCAAAGGGTACCCCTGCAAGAATTTCAGCAGCCTGCCAGTATCCGGCCGGCACGCTGACCACCGGTTGCTCACCTGCTCCAAAGTCAGTCCCCAGCCGCAGAATTTGGTGGCTGCCGTCCGGATCAAGCACGTGCACCAGCAGCCGGCCCAAGTGGATCAGCCACAACTCCGCATTTTTGTTCACTTTGTGAAACGAAGAAAAAGCGCCCGGCAGGAAGAGCCAGTGGTCGGATGTACAGAATTCATCGCGGTGAGTCTCTACGGACTTGGGACCATCCGGGTGATCAAACCATTCGTACCAGCCAGAATATCGTCAAGAACTGCCAGCCTGCCTCGGATGAGTCATTCTATGAGGACTGACTGGACTCACTCGTCCCCTGCAATCCCGCTGACCTTAATGCAATACTCCTAGAAACCTGCCAAACCAGTACCCCAGCTCATCTTCTGCAGGTTTGCCATGTACCGAAGCGGAAGCATCCTGCAAAGCTGCCGGCGGGTAATATCCCCGGCTGACAAACCCGCCCAGCCAGGCGCGCTCGTTGACGGCACTCAGCAATGCCTGGTAGACGTCGGCCTGCGCCTGGAGATTAACCGGGAGCTGGGATGGTCCTGGTTGGAAGAGCGCCGGCATGGATAAAGTGGCACCGGCCGCGCCGTTCATCGATGGGTAAGCCGCGGCAATAATAACCGGTTTGCCCTGTGCAGTCTGGAAAGGCTGAATATCCTTATCCAGCAACTGCCCGGCCGCCGCCTTCAAATCATCCACACTGGACCCACTCAACGGCGCGTACCAGAGCAGATAGATGCCATCCAAACTCCTGGTAAATGTCGGAACGGACTGCAATCCTCCTGGATAGGAGACTGCCCATAGCACCTGTCCACTAAAGTGCTGGCGGACATGCGCAATAATGGTCTCCCAGCGCGTTTCTGCATCCGCCGGCACACCGGAACTGGTTCCATTTATCTGACCTGCGGGCAGAGCCGGAGCCACCCAATCACCGCCCAGAATAAGCGCGGATGCGCCTGATTTAGCCGCCAGGTCAGCATGATAGGCCGCGAAGGCCGCATAAAGACTGAACCAGTCGTCCCACCAGGCCGCATCACGCGGTGCAGACTGCCACCATGCGGATGTGTTCATTGGCAAATTGACGCCTGGGAACAATGCCACACTCAGGCTGGAGGCGCGTGCGTGATTGAGGGCGTCGAGTGTATCCGCCCACAGTGGGTCGGCGCCCGGGACAGGCGAAAAAACCAAAGGATCGGTCCGGCTTACGCTCCAAGTGGGTGTCAGCACCAGCCAATTGGCATACCGGCTCTTTATATCCTGGATGGCCAGGGGCAACCAGGCTTGCCAGGTTGGGTCATACCCGGCCATAAATTCAACCCCGGCCCAGAAGCCAGACGGACGGTTGGTCACTGGCAAGTTCGCAAGCGCAGCCGTTGTTGCAGGCTGGAATAAGTTCCAACCCGTGACGGTGTCCTGCAAATCCTGGGGTGTCAGGCTGGAGGAAACCGGGCGCCCGGGTTTGCCCTGGGCTGTTTGCAGATCATCCGCCACTCCGCATTGATCATTGCGGCAATAACGGTATTGAAAATTACCCAAGACATTAAACGGGCTGTAGAGTTGATATACCCATTGGTTGTCGCCGAGCGGCCACATTGGCATGGGTTCAGTCCAGCCATACGGATTGAATTGGATCGAGACGATATCTCCAGCGGGAGTGTTCGCAGGTACGTTAACCTCGAACAGGATCGGTGCGGAAGTGCCCGCCTGCCAGGTCTGGATGGTATCCTGAACCTGAAGCGGGCTTTGCGAATCCGGAACAATCAATTGCCGGACGGTAAACGCACCGTCCGAGGTGTGTTCGGCATTCCAGAAACCATCCCCCAGGGTATACTTGTAACGGATATCTGCACCTACCGGCAGAGCCAGGGTGACACCATATCGACCATCCGGCA
Source organism: Anaerolineales bacterium (assembly GCA_050014715.1). GTDB lineage: Bacteria > Chloroflexota > Anaerolineae > Anaerolineales > Villigracilaceae > UBA877. The sequence continues at coordinate 20,866 of JBEKCT010000005.1, forward strand.
GAGGGGCAAGCACCGGCATATGTGTGGCAACCGTGCTCAGCCCTCCTTGCAAATCACCAAAAGTGTTGCCCAGCTGGTAAAGGTTGCCCGCCAGACGGATCGGTACGTTTTGAATGGTGTTGCCCGGCACCGATACTGTAAAAACAACATTTACCATGGTTGCCCGGTTCAGGGGAAGAGTTACCGGGGTGGACTTTCCTTCTTCAACCCGCGCCCCCTGTTGGAAAGCCTGGTATGCGCCATCAATGGCATAGGCCACCAGGTTATGCGTGCCGACCGGGAGTTCCTCCAGGTTGAATTTTCCATTTGAGTCGGTCAATATCTGCTGGCCGCCTGCAGCGATGAGAATGTTCGGGATGGGAGCATTGTTGGAGGAATCCACCACCTGGCCGTAAATTCGTCCATAAGGGCTGCTGAAAAGACCATCCGCCCAGGCTGAAACTACGTCATCCACCTCGCCAGGACCGGTGACCAAGTACATGCGGTAACGGACTGTCTTATCGGCAGAGGTGTCTTCGAGGGTGGAGGATTTTCCCTGGCGCAAGTACCGGTATTTGACAATGCTGTTCAAAGCAAACGGGAAAGTGGTGGTGTAGTGCAGTGAATCCATGCCCTGCATGGAAATATTGACCGGGTTCAGACCGAGCCCGGTAATCTCATCCACCACAGACAGATAGAGCACTTCCCCCGCCGGCAGAGGCGCGGGCAAAGTCACATTGAAAGTTATCGCAGCCGAAGGCTGCGGGGTGGAAGTCAGTCCAGCCGGTAGTACCGCCGCGGGTGACGTTGCTGCCGGGTTAATTCCGGGAATGTTGAGCAGCGATAAAGAACAGGAGTTGAGCAACAGCACCAACAGGCTTGCCACAGAAAGTAGCCTGCGGGTGGAAACACTAACAATGTGAGAGCGCATGCCCCTCCTTTAGGCTTGCAAGCCTTTCCTGCTAATCCTGTTGCTTGCTGTGCAAAAATTGCACTACTTCGTTCTCATGGTCAGCCAGACTGCCCAACACTCCATTGACAAAGCGCGGGGCGCTGTCAGATCCAAAGGCCTTGGCCAATTCCACAGCTTCATTAATTGCCACCTTAATAGGCGTCCCCTGCTTGCCCGCGAATTCCCAGGCCGCGATGCGCAATATGTTCCGGTCAACCGCTGCGATCTGGTCCAGCGGCCATTCGGGGGCATAACGGGCCAGAACTTTATCCAGTTGCTCCCTTAAAGGCAGCACACCAAAGAGAATCTGGCGGGTAAATTCCGCCAGTTCCTCGGTCTGTGGTTCATCAATCAGGCGTTGCTCCAAAACCTGCGCTGGAGGATGACCGACCATATCGATTTCGTAAAGTGCTTGCAGGGCAATCCCGCGTGCCCTGGTGCGTGCTTTCATAAATGCCTATTCCTCAGGCTTGTAATCGATATCCTCGATATGAATATTGACATGCCCAACCTCCAACCCGGTCATTTCGACAATGGCACGTGCCACCGCTTGTTGGACGGATCGGCTGACTTCGCGGATATTCGTATCGCTTTCCAGTATCAGGTACAGGTCCACGATTACATTATTATCTTCAACCACCATGCGGACTCCTTCAAGTCCTCGTCCAAACAGGCTGTTCACGCCTCCCTTGACAGGAGCCATACACTTGACCCCCTCAACCTCGAGTGCTGACATGCGGGCTATGGTAAGGAGTACGTCGTGGGTCAGGGTAGTCTTACCGGTAGATTGATAGTCGGCCATAGTGCCTCCATTAATATGCGAGGAATTATAACACCTGTAATAACACGTTAATTTGATTTGGGTCGCAGCCCCAGCCCCAACGCCAAACCAACCAGGACATCCAAGAGTCCCGCGAAAAGGAACGCATCCTGCCAGAAAGGCAGTGGGAACAAACGGATGAGCGTGTCGGAATACAGAAACAGCCAGGAACCTCCGGTGAAAAACAACTCATGGAAAATGGTAAAGAATTGCCAGAAGCTGATCCCTGCGAAGACACCGAGCACCACCACCAATCCGAGCGTGAGCCAGCCACCACGCCGAAGTCCGCGCAGGTATTCATGCCACCAGCCCCCGAGGCGCGCCCACAATCCAAGCCCCACTATCAAAAACCAGATTGTGTACCCGAGCCATAACACGGGTTTAACCACTTGTTTGACATCGTGCATGTGGCTCAATTCACGCTCGTTGAACAACGAGGACCCATCCGGAAAGGTCAGGTTGCCAAGGTAGGAAATATCGGCGTTGTTGACCAGATAATCGATGGACATGGTTGACCAGTGCAAGCGATCCTGGAGTGTGAAGCCAAATTCATCGGCCGGGAAGCCGGGTGTGCGATATTCCACTTGTGGAAAAGCCGGGGTAAGCAACAGACGCAGACCTACGAAGGTCAGCGCAAATGGGACAAAAATAGTAATGAACCAGGCCAGGATTCTTGAGAGGATTTTCATGTTTTTTTCCTAAGAGTCATTATTTTCGTGAGGTGGTATTTACCCAGGATTTCCAGTTTCCTATTTCAACGTGTTCATTTCTCCATGCAAGATAAAATTAAGAATCAGATTATTCGTCATCCACTCAATCGGTGACAGGTCGTCCGTAAAAACAATGGTGTGTAAAGGGGCAGGCTGAAGGTTGGTCCATGTCAAAACCATGGAATCGGTCAGCAGTGGATTCACTCCCGGCTGTCCCAGGAACACCGCCAGGTTGGCCTGCAAGTTTTTCGCCGTAGTCGGCTGGAGGGTGGCATACAATATGGAATTAAAGGTGTTTGGTATATCCATAACATATATCGAGGGGAACAGCGTAGAGATGGTGGTTGCTAGCCCGTTGATCAGCCGCCGGTCACCGGGAGCGCGGCCTATATTGATGGCCAGCGCGCCATCCGGTTTCAAATGATCCACTGCGATCTGGAAGAACTCCCGGGTGGTCAGCTGCGGAGGAATATACGGGGGGCGATAAGCATCGACGCAGATCAAATCATACTTCTGTGAGCTTTTTTCCAACCCCCAACGCCCGTCCCCAATAATTACGTTAAGGTTGGGCAGATTTAAACCGAAATACATCCGCCCCACCTGGACGATTTTCGGATCAATCTCGAAGCCGTCAATGATCACGTTCGGGAAGACCGCCGCAGCCTGCCGGGCAGTGGTGCCGGCAGCCAGGCCAACGATGGCAAGCCGGGTGATATCAACCGGCTGGCGGCCATGGTAAAAAAATGGAGCCACCAGGAACTGCTGCCAGGGTCCGCCATATTCGAGCGTGTCCGGGTTGAATTCCGAGTGCCAACCCTGGCCATCGTTCAGACGCAGGTAGCGGGTCCCGTTAATTTCCAATACCTGGATGTAGTTATAGGCCGATTCTGTCTCGTAGATCTGGCCGGTGGATCTCTTAATGCCTCCGCCACCTCCGAAAACTGCTACAAGGACCAGGGCGGCCGGCATGATCAGGAAGGGCAGGACTGCTTTTGTTCCGGCACTAATTCCCAACCCGACCAAGGCCACCAGCAGCATGGTCAGGCTGAAGACGAGAAAAGTGCGGGTGGTTCCGATGGTGGGAATCAGTACCAGAGTCGGCAGGAATGTTCCGATGAAGGAACCGATGGTTGAAATTCCATAAATCGTCCCGGCGGTGTTCCCGGCCCGGCCTGCATCCTCCATCGTGAGACGAATGGCGAAGGGCGAGATCATGCCCATCAGCGTAATGGGGACGGTGAATAAAACCATCACACCCACAAACGCTCCGGCGAGAATCCCAATTTGCAAATTATCAAAGGCGTTGGCAGCCAGCCGCAATACCGGGTCTGCAATGTATGGCACCACGCCCAATGTAAAAGCAGCCCAGGCGACAATCCAATATAACGTCCTTGGATGCGGAGAGCGATCGGCCCAGCGCCCGCCCAAAAAATATCCCAATGTCAGGTAAATCAGGATCAAACCAATAATTGCCGCCCAGACAGGATTTGAAGTACCAAAAACATTGCCAAGCAGTCGCGCAGCCCCAAATTCCGCCGCCAAGCTGGTCATGCCGGAAATAAACACCGTAAAATAGAGGTACCTGCGCATGCGTGCATTATAACCGTGAAGAGGAAAAGGCTAAGCTTGTCAAATCCTGGCAGGGCGTGTATAATTCCGCACGCTTCCGGCAAAGGCCGAGGAGTCCGGCTAAAGCCGGAAAAGTCCAGCTCAGCTGGAAATTCATACGCAGAGCGAAGGTAATCCCACAGATTAGGGACGACTTTAATCGTGTTCAGAACGAATAAAGGAATTCCTATGAATCCGGGGGGAGAGGCGCTCGAGGAAGGTTAAGATGGATAAAGTTGTTTTGAAAGCCACTTCGCGAACAGCCACCGGGCGGCACGTGCGCGCGCTGCGCCGCACAGGGCAGCTGCCCGGGGTCATTTACGGGCATAATGTAAAACCGGTCAGCATTTCATTGGATGCACGGGAGGCTGCAAAAGTGCTGGTACGCCTCAGTTCCTCCAGCCTGGTCACGGTTGACCTGGATGGCAAGGAGTACCCGAGCCTGGTGCGCGAAAAACAAATGAATTACATCAAGCGCAACCTGATCCACGTGGATTTCCAGGTCGTTTCGCTGACCGAGAAGATCCGCGCCAATGTAGGCATCGTTCTGACGGGCAACTCGGTGGCCGTCAAGGATTTCAACGCCATGTTGATCAATGGTTTGAACGAACTCGAAGTGGAAGCATTCCCACAGGATCTGCCGGAACGCGTGGTGGTAGATATTGCCGCCCTCGCCAAGATCGGGGATGCCATACATGTGAAAGATATCGTCCTTTCGGACAAGGTAACCATCCTGAGCGCTGCCGATGAGATGGTCGTCCTGGCAACGGCTCCGGCCAAGGAAGAGGTCGAAGAGGTGGTTACACCGGAAGCTGTTGCAGTGGAAGAAGGAACCGAGCCCGAGGTAATTGAGAAGGGCAAGAAGGAAGAAGAAGAAGAAGCCCCCAAGTAAGAGCTCCAGTATCTTTTATGGTCAGAGGCTGTCCGAAAAGTCACGGGCAGCCTTTTCTTTTTGGGGTGCAGTTCACCACAAAGACAGTCCCTGTTTTTGTTTCCTTCATAATAATATTTCGATCCCGCGTATTCCCATATAGGCTATTTGGGAATGTAAATCGCAAACCCCAAATCCTGGTTGGTATAAATTGCAATATATGAATTGAGTACCGGGGTGGACACAACCTCTACCCAGACATTGTTTTCGTACCAGTCGCGTTCAAATTTATTCTTGTTGTAAGGTTTCAACCATTTCGGTAACACTTCACTGATGATTAAAGAGAATTTTTTGTTCTTAATATCCGTCGAGAACTTCTGTGCATATCCGGAATTTCTGGCCATTGCCATTTCCATTAACTCAATTTTGTCATAGGGAACATATATTTGGGGTGCGGTTACCATCTGATAAACCAATATTTGCCGCTCATCGATGAATAAAACCGGATGGTCTGCCTGTGCATATTTGTTGATAACTACATTTATTTGTTGAATAGCTGCGGTACTCTGGTCAATTTTCAATGAAGAGGTTGGGGCAATAGGATGATAGGCAAATAAAATGGAGACGGTCAGCAAACAAGCCATTAAAGCACAATTTGTAAAAACCACCTTTTCCAAATGAACCGATTCGTCCTGCGAGACGGCCCCCAGGCCGAAAAAGCAAGCGCACATGAACAGAATTAATAATAAAGAATCGTAATTATGTAAATCATAGCCGCCGCCAGCCCGTATACTCACCAGGGTACTGCCGGCGAAAAACAGCCCCAGTAGGCTTGCGATCGCCAGCCAGCGCACCCAGTGCAGCCGGGGCCTATTCTTCCAGATGGTATACAACAAAACGGCTACCAAGGGCAAACAAATTAGAAGGATACCAGGAAGCAGGCCCACGAAACCATCGTTCGGCCACAATTTGTACAAAAAATATGCATAATGCATGTGGGGATCCAAAAATTGGATCACATACCCGGTAATCTTAATGAAAACCAAATAGCTGCCGAAACTTGCCAGGCCGCCTGAGACCAGGTAGACCAGCGGCCAGAGTAAATACTGCCAAGGTTTTTTCCCTGAGAAGGATTCCGTAAAGATATACAACAGAATTGCCACACAGGCCGGCATGATAAACCAATTTACCCGGCAAAGTCCCTCCCATATTGACCCGATGATGACAAGCACGAGTGTCAGGAAAGGTTTCTTAGGATTATAAAACCAGGGGATAAAGAATATTCCCAGCAAGACGTGGTAGTATACCGGTCCTTGCAATAGAAAGAACATTCCCCAAAGAACCATAAGCCACATCAGCCTGCCATCAGATTCCCTGTCACGCTGCGGCAAAAACGAAAATGCCTTTCTTACAATCACAAGCGAGGTCGCGAAAGCAACGAGAAGAAATAACAGGTCGATCCAAAAGCGCTCCATCCAAATCTGAGTCGATGGGAGCAGCAACACCAGCCCATCCAGAATAGCCCTGCCAGGATCCAGCCAGGGCCAGGAAAGGTGTTGCCCTGAAAGGAACGGCGCGTAGATTTGGTAAGCATTAAATATTCTCCCTGATTCAGACCACGAGATGGTAAATGGATAATTAATGATCCCCGGGATTAGAGAATATATGTAAAACCCAAAACCTACCAGTGCCAGAATAAAACAAAGGACCATCCAAACAGAGCGACGATTGGACATTATTTTTCCTTTCCCATAACGGTTCTTAATAAATTCAGGGTGATTCTGGCACTGGCTCCCCACAGGATTTCGCCATCATACGGATGATAGCGGATTACTGGAAATGGTCGGATACTTCCCGGAGGTGTGATGGGTTGCTCGTCCCAATTGGAACTGTCAGCCAGCCAGGGAAATGGAATGGTGAAGATGCGTTCCACCTCTGCAGGTTCGGGGCGGAATTGATAAGGCCAAGGGATCACGCCGACGATGGGTGTCACCCGGTATTGGGTGATTGTGATAATGTCATTCATCCGGCCCAACAGGCGCACATCTGCCGGCGCCAACCCGATCTCCTCGCTGGCTTCGCGCAACGCGGTCGCCTCGGGTGTGGCGTCATCCAATTCACAACCACCGCCGGGGAAGGATACCTGGCCTTTATGGTGTTCCACTGTGTCGGTCCGGCGGGTAAAAACAAGCTGCCATTCGTCATTCCAGCCGGCCAATGGGACCAGCACGGCCGCGCATTTGAGCGTTACATGCTCATATGATTCAGCGTAGCCATCCATGGATGCAACCACGCCAGACTGGTAATGTATCTTTAATTGCCGGGAAATTTGATCCTCGGTCAAAGCCAGGGAATTGGTTTGCATCTCAGGCATATTGGATGTGCGGTATTCCTGCAAGAACCTGGCGGGTGTGCTCGGATTTAAGAAAGAACAATGCCTCACAAGAGCCTTTACAGGAAAGTGCATTATTGGCAAAATTCTCTAAGATGCTGGCGGCTTCACCATTATGCACGGACGCTATCTTCAAGTTGGCTCGCTGAATAGCCGGGGGGATGCTTTCGAGGTGGGTAAAACCCAGCGTATGTCCAAAAAGTCGCTTAAAAATAATGCCTCCCATCCACAAGTCATTCGACTGTATGATATTATACGCCAAGGTTTTGTTCATAAATCTTCTGTACCCGGGAATTCCAATGATGGAAGCAAGGTTTGAGACATTGGGATCCTGGTTATCGCGTCTTATGGGTAAAAACCGGAAAGTGAAATAACATGGAAACAAACTTCATCAATCCTCGCTACGATGCCGGTGGGTTTGCTTCTCTTCCCAAGCGTATTTCAGAGAATCTGTCTGGCGAGCGCTATGATGCCGTGGTGCTCTTCCTGATCGACGGCTTTGGTTGGCGTTTCTTCGAAAAATACCAGGAAATGCCTTTCTTCAAACAAACCGCCTGTGTGGGAAGCGTCACTAAGTTGATTTCGCAGTTCCCCTCCACCACTGCTGCCCAACTCACCACCATCCACTCGGGAATGCCGGTTGGCGAACACGGAGTCTTCGAGTGGTATTACTATGATCCTGTTGCGGATAATATCATTGCCCCGCTGCTTTATTCCTTCGCAGGCACATCCCAACGGGATACTCTCAAACTGGTCGGAATAAAACCATCCAGCCTTTTCCCAGCCCCCAATCTCTACCGACTGCTTAAGAACCAGGGCGTTGCTTCCACCATCTTTCAGCATCGCGAATATACCCCTTCCACTTACTCAAACATGATTTTCAGAGGCGCACAAGCCATTGGTTACCGGACTCTGCCGGAGGCCCTGGTGAATCTGGTTGAAAAATTGTCAGAAATAAATCCACCGGCTTATCTCTTCTTTTACTTTGACAGGATCGATGCCATCAGCCACGAGTATGGCCCTGAATCGACCCAGACAGCTGCCGAGATCCTTATTTTCCTGGAAACGATGCAGTTCATTTTCCTGAAAGCGCTGGCTGGCAGCCATAAAAAAATCCTTTTTTTGCTGACCGCTGACCATGGCCAGGTGGAGATCGATCCACAAACCACCATCTATCTCAACCGGGAACCGGCTTTTGCAGGGATCGAAACATTCCTGAGAACCAATTCAAAAGGCGAGCTCATCGTGCCGGCCGGTTCCGCGCGCGACTTTTTCCTGTACACCAAACCCGAGGTATTGGATGAAGCCCAGGTTTTTCTTGCCTCCCGATTGGATGGACGGGCGGAGGTCCGAAAAGTCCAGGAGCTTGTACAAGCCGGCTACTTCGGCCTTGTGATTTCCCCCCGCTTCAAGGCGCGTGCGGGAAATTTGGTCATCCTGCCCTATGGCGGAGAATCGGTCTGGTGGTTCGAGAAGGATAAATTCGAGCAAAGGTTCCGCGGCCATCATGGCGGATTGACCAAGCAGGAGATGGAAATTCCGCTATTATCGTGGGAAATGTGATGTAAAATGGATGTATAACTTTGTCCCCGTCGCGTTACGGCGGGATCTATATAACCGAAAGGAGTTTTCCCATGTACCAAACCATTATTCTCGCTGGCAATGTAGGTCGTGACCCGGAAATGCGCTATACCCCCTCCGGCCAGGCTGTGACGTCTTTTTCTGTCGCCACCAACCGGCAGTATACCAACAACAATGGTGAGACCGTCAAGGAAACTATCTGGTTCCGCATTTCGGCCTGGGGCAAAACAGGCGAAATCTGCAATCAATACCTTAAGAAAGGCTCCAAAGTCCTTGTGGAAGGCCGCTTAACCGCTGATCCTGCCACAGGTGGTCCGCGCGTGTGGACAGCCCAGGATGGCTCATCCCGCGCATCTTTTGAGGTCTATGCCCAGACGGTCCGTTTCCTGAGCTCACGCAACGAAGCGGCCGAACCTGGCGCAGGCGGTGCAGCCGCACCGGCTGTGGAAGAAGGCATGGCTCCGACCGGAGACGAAGGCGATATCCCGTTCTAACCGAAAACCTCGTTGCAGGTTACGCTTTTAGCGTGACCTGCAAGAATCCTGAAAGGGAGACCGTCATGACCTTACCTCCTCCAAAACCTGCCACGAATATACCCATTGAAATCCCGCCGGATCTACAACCCGCCTACGCCAATCTTGTCCGCATCTCGCATGCCCCGGCGGAATTTGTAATGGATTTTGCGCAGCTCCTGCCTGGTGATGCCAAAGCCATGGTTACCGCGCGCATCATCATGTCGCCGATCGCATTGCAACTATTTGTACAGGCAGTTAACGAGAACTTGTCCCGCTATGAAGCTACTTTTGGGAAGATAAATATTACCAACCCTGGTTCTTCCCTGGCCGATTCGCTCTTCAAACCGCCCCACCCTCCGGAAACACCCCCGGATCCGTCGAAAGAACCTGATAAATAGTGATAGTGGACGCGGATATTTGCACCAAGCAAAAGATCTGCGTCCTCTTTTTTTCTGGAACCCTTTATGCAAAAACTTGAAAATATCGCCGAGCAAATTCGTCAGGCTTTCGACGCCCTGACGGTGGCCCGTGACCAGGCCCTGACCCAGGCACGCGCCCTGACGCGTGCCTGCGCATTATCCATCCGCGCCGTACACCGTGACGAAACGGAGGTGATGCTAGCCCACCTGAAAGAAGCCCGCCAAATTGCCGACGCTTTACGCACTGGCCTGACTGATTATCCTGCACTGTTCTTTGCTGGTTATACGCAGGATTCCCTGAAAGAATTTGCTGAAGCCAGCATATCCTGCGCACTCATCCGGCACGAACCTCTCCCCACACCGGAAGAACTCGATCTGCCTCCCCATACCTATCTGAATGGGCTGGCCGAGAGCGTCGGCGAGATGCGCCGCCGCTGCCTGGATATGCTCCGCCAGGATAATTCCGCTGAGGCTGAACGCCTGCTTGGCCATATGGACGATATCTACTCCATTCTAGTGACCATGGATTATCCGGATGCCATCACGAATGGGCTGCGTCGCCAGACCGACATTATTCGGGCCATTATCGAGCGGACCCGTGGGGATGTCACATTCAGTCTGCGTGGTGAAAAACTGGAGCGTTCGATCGCCCGGTTGAGCGAACACTTACCCGGATCTGAGAACTTGCCGGATAAAACCCCGTTTACGTTACCATCGGAACAGGAGTAAGCAGGCATGCCTTACACCGGTCGCCGTTATCGTTTGATCATTTACACCGCCTCGCTCGACCGTTGGTGGAAATTCATACTGGGTTTAGGCCTTACGCTAATAGGATTGGCGGTTGGATTAAGGATCTTATCTGTGTTGCTTCCGCAATACCTTTTCCTTTTGGAACCATACTTGACACTATGGGCGGTCGCAGGAGTGGGCGGATTTGCAGTCTTATTGTCCGTTTTTGTATTCTGGATGGCCAAATCAGCCTACCTTCAGCCTTATTCCACCCACCTTCGCTTGGTAACACCTTTCCTTAAATTAAATATTTCCTACCAGCTCATCATTCAGGCCTCCGTCGTTGAAATGAAACACTTGTTTCCCATTCAATCATATAAAGGCTGGCGATTAAGACTCGCCCGTCAATTAGCCGTGAATACCGCCATCGTATTGGATTTGCGCAGCTGGCCAATTTCTTACAGGGTTATGGCCCAATTCCTCTCCCCTTTTTTCTTTCCTGACAAATCACCCCTCCTAGCACTGCTTGTATCAAACTGGATGGAGTTCAGCATGGAATTGGATAGTCTCCGGAGTGCCTGGATTAAATCCCAACATGTGCCAAACAATGACCCGCACTCCGTCTTATTGGCCAGATTATCGGGCATCGGAAAATGAACATTTATTTTGCCTGTTCAATAACCGGCGGGCGGGAATTTGAACCGGTCTACCAGGCCATCATCGCAGCCTTGCTGACTGATGGGCACACGATTCCCACTGCACAACTGGCCGATTCAGAGGTTCTCGCGCTTGAGGCCATTGTCAATCCAACCGTAGTTTACGACCGTGACATGGCATGGATCAACCAATGCGACGCTCTCGTGGCCGAGGTCAGCACCCCTTCGCACGGAGTCGGTTATGAGATTGCCTATGCTTTGAGTAACGGGAAACCGGTCCAATGCATCTACCAGGCTGGTAGAACAATCTCCAAGATGCTTTCCGGAAATTCTCATCCGTGCATCCAAGTAAATTCATACCAAAATACGGACAAGGCAATCGAAATCTTGCGGTCTTTTTTGTCAAAACGCGTTGCTTTGTGAATATCATCACGAATCCTTTATGACTTTCCACCCTGTTTACCAGCTGACAAGTCGACTATTATTCGCCTTGGAGACGGGTATCAAAGACAGCTCCATTTTACTCATCACTGTCTCCTCCTTTGGCGAATGCCTCCGCAGGGTAGCTCCACTCTGCGGAGGCTGCGTTTAACAAGGCTTCGGCATTTCCAAAGATGGAGGGATGCTGGACCAACGAAAAACGCACCGGCAGAGCCTGTGCGCCTGGTCAGAAAACATTGTGTCCTTTAGGCGATCGTCTTTTGGGTGAGAGGCAGGACCACCGTAAATGTCGATCCTTTCCCCAACAGTGATTCGACCCAAATCCGTCCCTGATGACTGTCTACGATTGATTTAACAATGGCCAACCCCAGTCCGGAGCCCCCCACGCCCTTGGGTACGTTGCTGGCACGATAGAATTTTTCAAAAATGTGTGGTTGATCGGCTGGCGGGATACCCGGCCCATTATCGGATATACGAAAGATAACCTGCTCATCTTGCACTTCCATTTGGATGGTAATCTCACCACCGTCGGGAGTATATTTGATTGCGTTTCCAACCAGGTTATCCAACACCTGCCTTAAGCGGATTGGGTTTCCACGTATGGGGGGAATATCCATCGGTAGATCCATGTGTATGTTGAGGTGTTTTTCGGAAATCTGTCCACCAACGGTTTCGAGTGAATAACGCAGAATGCCTTCCAGCGGCACAATTTCGTTCTGGCTATCAAAGCCGGCTTCGATCCGGCCAAGTTCCAGTAAATCGTTTACGAGAGCGGTAATACTCTCCACGCTGACTTGTACACGGTGGATGAATTCGCGCTGTTGGTCGTTCACCTGCCCCACCCGGTCCAATAGATCTACATAGCCCAGGATTGCAGTCAAAGGAGAGCGTAAATCGTGCGAGACGGTATTTACAAACTCATTCTTAAGACGGTCCACCTGCTTTAAGTATGTTATATCCTGCATAGTGACCGCTCTTCCAATACCGGAGATGGTCGTATATTGTGCAGATAGAACCCGCCCGTCGTCAAAGGCAATTTCCTGGTGCGGTACCCGGTTATCCACGCCTTTGCTTAAGAGCGCCTTTATATCAGGGTGAGGAAGTACATCTGTAACCATCTTTCCATTCACGTTGTCGTCATGCCAAAGGCCAAAGGTCCTGCGCGCAGCAGCATTGATCAAGAGGATCTTGAGCTGATCGTCTAATATGACGACCCCATCTTCGATGTGTTCCAGGATCGTATCAAATTTCTGCAACTCGTCCACACGCCTCTGGAGGGAAGCAGTTGTGAGTTTGACCTCTCGGCGCGTCCAGTCACCAATGCGGTTGGCACGTTTGATGCTATTTTCCACCGTGTTTTTGATGTCATCTATCCGCAACGGTGCAAAGAGACAATCACTCACCCCAATATGAATGGCTCTTATTACCGCTTCAATGGATGGCTTCCCAAAGAATAGCAAGATCGGCAAGGTGGGAAAACGCTCTAGCATTGATGTAGCAATATCCAATTCGTCCGACCCGCCAAAATTTTGGCTTAGGATTACCAGTTCAGGCGAAGATTCCTGCAAAGCTTTATCAAGAGCAGAGCGGTCTCGAGCCACAGCCGTTTTAAAAGAACCAGCGGCTATCGCCCGCTCAAACAATTGCAGGATTTGCTCGTCATCAATAGCCAACAAAATCAATTCAGGCATTGCCATGTCATCAACCATAATCTCGTGAAAAGTCGCGATTCGAAAGGAGCAGCCGGGTGGGTAGTAATAATTCTCACGCTCGTTTCTACAACGACCTTACAGTTTCCAAAACTATCTTTAAACCCAAGTACACTTCCCTATTTTACCAGCAAGCAATAATTTGATGGGCAAGTGACTGATTGCAATTCTTATTGCAATTGCTGGAATTGCGCTTTCCCTTTCTTCCCACCAGCCTGTGCAATATGGGTATCTCTCTCAGGATATGGAACAAATGCTTGTTGGCAGGCCAAATCGATCCGTAACCTGTCATTGTCTCTAAAAGCGATTGCACTATTCCTATAATTTCACAACCGGACGATCGTCCTTGCAACCCGTTCATAGCATAAATGTCCGGATTACGTGAATGATTATACAATTATTGTAACACTTTTATCCCTGTTCGCTACTCGTTTCGTGTAAAATGTCCCCTGTGTAATCCAGTTCGTTTGGAATCACCGTGGCAAGTTTGGAATTTGAGGTTTTTCCCCATATCTTCGTCTTCACCGCGTGAATTGCTATTGCTGCAAAATCCTTAGAAGGAGCATGGATGAATTCCTTTTTATGGTGGCGCGACAGCGTAATTTATCAAATTTATCCTCGCAGCTTTGCTGACAGCAACGGGGATGGACTGGGCGACCTGTCTGGAATTATCTCCCGTCTGGATTACCTGGCCGATCTGGGAATAAATGCTATCTGGCTCTCCCCCATTTATCCCAGCCCGGACAAGGATTTTGGCTATGATGTGAGCGATTACTGCAATATTGACCTACGCTACGGTACACTGGCCGACTTCGACCGGCTGGTGGCAGAGGCACATGCCCGCGGCCTCCACTTGATTATGGACATGGTTTTGAACCATACTTCCGACCAGCATGAATGGTTCCAGGAATCCCGCTCCAGCCGGGATAACCCCAAACGCGATTGGTATATATGGAGAGATCAACCGAATAATTGGCAGGCCAGCTTCGGGGGAAAAGCCTGGGAATACGATCATCCCACCGGGCAGTATTACCTGCACCTGTTCACCAAAGAACAGCCGGATGTTAATTGGCGGAACCCGGCCGTCCGCCAGGCACAGCTGGAAGCTTTCCGATTTTGGATGGAGCGCGGTGTGGATGGCTTCCGCTTGGACGTGTTCAATGCCTATTTCAAACATTCCGATCTTCCCGACAATCCTCCCAAATTTGGTTTGCGCGGCTTTGACCGCCAAAAGCATATTTACGATATTGACCAGCCAGAAATGCTGCCGCTGCTGAACAAATTGCGTGCCCTGCTTGATTCCTATTCGGAACGGTATGCGGTTGGCGAGACATATCTGGCCTCTCTCCAAAAAACTGTCGCCTATTGCGGCCCAGACAAGTTGCACGGTGCATTTAGTTTCGATTTCTCGTCCAATGAATTAACCTTTCCCTGGAACCCTGGCTGGATCAAGGAACAGATTGCACGGCGTGAAAAGACCTTCAATGCAGCGGGTGTCTGGCCAACAACCGTCATGAGCAATCACGATCTGCCGCGCGCCGCCAGTCGTTACACCAAAGGGGAGCAGGATGCCCAGGCCAGAATTGCCATGGCATTACTGCTGACCCTGCGCGGAACGCCTTTCATGTACTACGGCGAAGAGATTGGTATGCGCAATATTACACTGCACCGGAGTGAAATCCTAGATCCACCCGGCCAAAAGTATTGGCCCATATATAAGGGCCGGGACGGTTGCCGCTCCCCCATGCAATGGGATAATAGTAAGAGTGCCGGCTTTTCGTCAGCCAAGCCCTGGTTGCCTGTGCATCCTGATTACCTCCAGCGCAATGTTGCCGCCCAAGCAGCCGATCCGAATTCGCTCTTCCACTTCACAAAAAAGCTGCTCAGCTTGCGTAAAACATATCCTGCCTTGCAGCGCGGAGACTATAATACATTGGAATCTCCACCCGGCACACTCGCCTACCTGCGCAGTATGCCGGAACAATCAATTCTGGTGGCAATCAATTTCAAAAACCGTCAGGCTAACTTTGGACTTCCGCAAGGGAGATGGAAAAAACTGTTTTCCAGTGACATGAATGAAACCGGCGCGGGAGAGGCTCTCACTTCTTACGAGGTGCGCCTGCTCATTTTAGAATAATGGCAAATTCTTTAATAAGGCCATCGCTATGAAGAAGAGAGTATTAATTATTTTCCTGATCCTTCTTAATCTCCTGGCAATAAGCGCATTTATCATCTGGTACTGCAACCGTGCCTATCCCATGATCGGGCATGATTACCGGCTATTCATGCCCTATATGATCGATTCTTATCTTCACCAGAAAATAAATGGATTGACCATTCAATGGTACACGCCCAGCTTCGCCGGAGGCAGGCCGGTGTATTCCAGCCCGGAGGATTTACAGTTTTCCCTACCCCAGTTTCTATTATGGGTTGTCAACCCATGGATAGCTATCCTGGCTTCTCTTCTGATTTTCATAATGATCGGATTTGTTGCCACTTATTATTTCTTAAGAAGACTTTTAAGATTAGGATCTTACGCCAGCATACTTGGAGCCGTTTTTTTCATAGCAAATGGTTTCTATTTTGAGCATGCCGCAGTCGGCCACATAACTTATCAAACCTTCCCCTTGTTTGCCGTAATCGTGGTGATCCTTACCCATCCACGTCTGCCTACTTGGATGGGGGGTGTCTTCCTCTCTTTTATAATTACTCTTCTGGTCTATTCCGGAATACAGAACATTGCCTTCTTTCCCCTGATCAGTATCATCTTTTTCCCTCTGCTATATTTGATCAAACCATCCTTGTTGAACTGGAAAAAGATATTTTCGATCGCGCTACTGGGTGGAATTTTAACCGCCTTGCTATGTGGTTCGAAGATTTACGCCATATATTCTTTTATGCGATTTTTCCCCAGATTGACCCAGGATAATTACACAACCAATCTGTGGACCGGCATGGTCGGCATAATCCGTCAATTGCTTGGAACCATGAGCCTGGCGCCTTTTTATCAGGTGGTCAATGGGCAACATGCGATTGGTTTCATTGAAGATCTGATCAAAAGCTCGGGAAGCGGGTATGAATATTGGGAACTGGATGCAAGTTTATCTCCGGCCCTGCTCATTCTTCTAGCGGGAGGCGCGGTTGCATTTTTACTGCACAAACCGGACCTTAAGGCACTAATCAATAAAAAGCGCTTGATTGCGGAAGTATGTCTGACCCTTGCCACCTGGCTTGTGATCGAATTTACATTGGCGAAAGGGATCATCTACCCATATCTGCGGAACCTGCCACCGCTTTCATCGTTGCGTGGAAATGTTCGGTATGTCTGTGCTTTCATTTTTCCCTTGGCGGTTGTCGGGGCTGTTATTTACGATAATTGGACAAAGAACTGGAAATCGAAACCAAGGGCATTGATTGTTTTCCTTTTATTGGATGGCATTGCAATGGGTTCCTTGCTGGCGTTTCGCTCGATTCCACCTCAGAATCTGATGTTCGTCTGCGATTACCGCCCCATCCTTAATACATATGACAAGATCCGGTATGATGGCGAAACCTTTCCGGTAAAGTACGTGATCCCGGAAGCCGATCCCTGGTCTGTCTTCGAGGAAAATGCAACGAATTTGATCGATCCGTACAACGTGCTATTTAATCCCCTCAAAGGCGGATATGCTCCTGCCTTGCACGCCGGGTCGGTGGACGCCATCGATAATGGTTTCTACAACATGATCGATCCGACCGGTTATCTTTTCCCTGAATCCAATGATTCATCCAGGTTCGAACGGATCCCGGTCAGTGAGAAAGCCCAATTCCTCGATTTTATTAATCGTCGCCAGCCAAACTGGAAATTACCGAGGAGAGAGCAGGTTCTAATTTGGACAGCATTAATCACCCTCGTAGCCATAACCGGTATTTTATTGGTATATCAGGTAAAAAAATGGCTCCAATTCCCAAAACACCTTAACATGGTTTAGCAAAGACCTTCCTTTCTTACTTCCTTTCAGATTGTCTTCATACCTGATTAGCCTTATACTACGCATAAATGGACAATCTTGTCTTCATCCCCGGAGACGAACCAGAAAAACCTGCCCCGTTGGCACGTTACCTACCTGCCATCCCTGACGGCATCGCAGCGGCTTTCCTGGCAGGGCATTCAGGATCAATCGGGCCGGAGCGGGGTGCCTGGGTGCTGGATCCATTGGGCGCATCGCCTCAACTGGCCATAGAAATAGCCGGGCATGGCTGGCGTTCCCTGGTGGCTGTCAACAATCCAATCACCCGCTTCCTGCTTGAGCTGGCTGCCCATCCACCTTCCCAGGCGGATCTACGCGCGGCGTTGTCTGAATTGGCGGCAGCGCGTAAAGGCAACGAACGACTGGAGACTCATCTTCAATCACTCTACCTGACCAAATGTACCAAATGCCAGCAGCAAATCCCTGCGGAAGCGTTTGTTTGGGAACGTGCCAGTGGTGCGCTGGTGGCTAGAATTTACCATTGTCCCTGTGGGGATAGCGGAGAATATCCTGCCACCCCGTTCGATCAGGCACGCGCCGCCAACCTGGCCGCCCTGGACAGTCTGCACCGCGCCCGCCTGCTGGAGCGGGTGGCAGCGCCAGACGATCCTGATCGCCTGCATGCACAGGAAGCCCTGGATTGCTACCTGCCGCGCGCCGTTTATGCGCTCATCAGTATCATCAATAAGTTGGATGGACTTTCGCTAAGCCCCGAGCGCCACCAGCTGCTGCTTGCTCTGGTATTGAGCGCTTGTGACGAAGCCAGTGCTCTTTGGCCTCACCCAGGCGAACGCCCGCGCCCTAAACAACTGGCCCAGCCGCCACGTTTTCTGGAAAAGAATGTATGGTTGGCTTTGGAACAGGGTGTCAAGCTTTGGTCAGGGAATGGGATACCCATCGACGTGGTGAACTGGCCAGCAATCCCGGGCGAAGCAGGCGGTCTGTGTCTTTTCGAAGGCCCAATGCGGACCCTGGCGCCGCGCCTGAAAGATCTGTCCATCGCTGCGGTGGTTACTGCGATGCCACGTCCCAGCCCGGCTTTCTGGTCACTCTCGGCACTGTGGGCTGGTTGGCTGTGGGGTCAGACTGCGGCCGCCCCATTCAAGTCGGTGTTGCGCCGCCGCCGTTACGATTGGAACTGGCATGCCGCCGCCCTGTACGCCGCGCTGAAGAACATCTCCGACCGGCTGCCGCTGAACACGCCTCTTTTCGCAATCATCCCCGAATTGGAACCGGCCTTCCTATCGGCCGCCCTGCTGGCGGCCGCTGGGGCAGGGTTGGAGTTGAGTGGACTGGCGCTGCGCACCCGGCATGATCCGGCCCAGGTGCTATGGCACAGGCGTGCATTTGCCATTGAAGACCGTGAACCGGCTGAGATTGACCCGGTCGCGGTACATCAAGCGTTGCTGCAGGTCTTACAGGAACGGGGGGAACCTGTTCCGTACCTGTTCTTGCATGCCGCCGGTTTGGCTGCCATGGCCAGTAATCACTCCCTGCGCTGGCGGCCGGAGGCTCTGACACAAATTCAGGCGTCCATCCAGGCAGCCTTAGCTGAACCGGAATTCATTCATCACGCAGAGAGTCAGAATCCTGAAAGCGGTCTATGGTCGACAACGAAATGGGATGAAAAAGTTGACCCCTTACCTGACAGGGTGGAAATTGCTGCAGTTCATTTCTTGCAAAAGCATCCGGCCTTTACCCTAAGGGACCTGGAGATCGGCCTGAATAAAGAGTTTCCCGGCCTACTGACTCCTTCACTGGGACTGCTGCAAGCGGTGCTGACCTCGTACGCGATAGAGACAGACGGACATTGGATTCTACGACCGGAAGATTCCCCGACCGCCCGCCTCGCCGATCTCGAAAGCGCAACCCAGAGCCTGGCTACCCTGGCTGTCCGTTTGGGTTACTCCCTTCTGCGGGAGGATAAAAACCAATGGTCCTTATACTGGTTGGAAAACGGCCTGACCCTTTTCAAATTCCATCTAATGACGTCCGCAGTGGTGGAACGCCTATTGCGACAGAATCCATCTCCGCCAGTGCCCGGTTTTTTAATCCTTCCCGGCGGGCGCGCTGGACTGCTGGCTTATAAATTGGAGCGCGACCCGGACTTGAGACGCATCGCCAGCCACTGGCGTTTCCTCAAATTCCGCCACCTACGCCAACTGGCTGGGATCAACGATCTCACGCGTGACCTTTTCGATCATGAATTTTCCGCCGACCCGATCGAACCGCCTGAACAGATGAAATTGTTTTAGAGTTGGCATTTGAAAATGGGCATGGGGTACACATCATATTCTACGAATTTCGTTTTTCCTTTCCCCTCCCTTTTCCGCTTATAATTGAATCATCATGGTTAACAACATGTTCAATCGAATTGGAGCTGCTTCAAAATATCTCGTGGTTGTTGCAGCTGTGCTGGTTTTAACCGGTTGGTTAGTGAATACACCACCAGGACTACTTGGCAAGCTGGATGCCATCGCCTATGCGGTCTGTCACCGCATCGCTGCTCGTTCGTTCCAGATTGGAAACGTACCCTTGCCATTGTGCGCACGCTGCACCGGCATGTACCTGGGCGCAGTAACCGGATTGGTATTTCAATCCATTCGCGGCGGTAAGCGTAGCAAGGCGCCCGGTTGGGGTATTATTGCAGTATTGGGGGTATTTGCGGTCGCCTTTGGGGTAGACGGGCTCAATTCCTACCTATCCCTGCTCAAAGAGATCCGGCCGGGCATCCTGCCGCAGATCCCCAACATTTATATACCCACCAACACCTTGCGCCTGCTGACTGGCAGCGGGATGGGGTTGGGCATTGCCGCGATGCTCTTCCCGGCCTTCAACCAGAGCATCTGGACCGATTATGACGATTCGCACGCGAGTTTAACGGGTTGGAAAGGGTTTGGCCTTTTACTGGGCATCCAGGCCATCATTGATCTGCTCGTTCTTACCCAGAGCCCATTCATTCTTTACCCGGTGGCAATGATCAGTGTCCTGGGTGTCTTGATCCTGCTGACCATGGTTTACACAATCGTTTGGGTAATGATCACAGGGCAGGAAAACAAGTATACACAAATGCAGCAATTGTGGCTGCCGCTTCTGGCTGGCTTCACCATAACGATGATCCAGACCTTCGGCATAGATATGCTGCGGTTCTGGTTGACTGGCACCTGGGGCGGGTTTCCGTTGGGGGGTTAGCCGGCAGAGAGGAGGTCAGAATGGATGTGGCTCTATTCGGGATCATGTCTGCGTTTGGTTTATCGGCCAGTGCCGGGTTAAATGCCTATATCCCGTTGCTGGTGGTGGGTGTCATCGCCCATTATACGAATTGGATCAGGTTGACCCCGCCGTATGACCTGCTGGCAAATCCCTGGATCCTTATATTGGTCAGTCTGCTGCTCATCGTTGAAATGCTGGTGGATAAAATCCCAGCGATTAACCATATAAACGATATCATTCAGACCGGTTTCCGACCGGCCGCTGGTGCGATTGTATTCGCGGCCAGCGCACATGTTCTAACAGGCATAAGCCCACTGCTGGCGCTGGCATGCGGGCTGTTGGTGGCCGGGAGCGTGCATACGGTCAAATCAGCTGCAATCCGCCCGGCGGTGACTGCCACGACCGGGGGGACAGCCAATGTGCCGGTCAGCCTGGCCGAGGATGGCTTCGCGACCGTACTCTCCATCCTTTCCATAGCCATCCCGATCCTGGTCGGGATAATCCTGATCGTAGTCATTGCGTTGATCATCTGGTGGTTCTGGCGGCGGGCTACCCGCAAACGACAGGCCACCCCTTAAAAATTCCCAGGAGGCAAATTATGGCATACCCCACCCCATCTGCTCCGGAGCCTCAGGAAAGGCAAAACGTCCAGCAGTTGAGCATGCCCATCTACCAGGCACGCGGCTGGTTGAAGTTCCTGGGGATCCTTTCCATCATCAGCGGAGTCGCAAGTGCGCTTTCGATTGTTGGGATCCTGTTTGCCTGGCTGCCCATCTGGATGGGCGTACTTATGTTTCAGGCTGGTTCTGCGATCGAGTCTGCCAGCCAGCTTGGCGATAGGTTCGCTTTCTTGCGTTCGTTGGGAAATCTGAAAACCTACTTCGTCCTGCAGGGTGTGCTTGTTTTGATTGGGATCGTCTTTGCACTGACCATGCTTTGCATTACATTTGTTTTGCCGCTACTTGGGTTGACATTAATCCCATGGAGACAAATAATAAACAATAGCATTTATTAGCTATTAGTAATATGCATCTTTAAATCGAACAGCCACGTATACTAGATGGCATTGAATCCAATTTTACAAGGAGTCTGTAATGGACCAACAATCAACCTCAATCCGCCCTGCCCAGCCCACCAGCACGTTGGCAATCGTCAGCCTGATATCGGGGATTGTTTCCTGGTTTCTTATACCATTTGTTGCCGCCGTTGTGGCCATCATTACCGGCCACATGGCAAAAAATGAAATTCATAAAAGCAATGGCATGATCGGCGGAAATGGCCTGGCCACGGCTGGATTGGTATTGGGGTATATCCAGATTGGCTTGGGAGTATGCGTTTGCCTGGCAGTAGTCGTAATGCTGGCACTTGGCATGACCATTCCCTTCGTCGGCAATACGATTCATTGACCCGCACCAGAGGCAATCCGCACAGCCGCGCGCCACTCCCCGCTCCCCGGAGACTCTGCCCCAGGATCCTCGTCAGCCTAGTTTTCGTTCGGCTGTGATGTTTCTGCAGCGATGCCCTTGAATTCCTGTCCGCCTTTGGTGAGCTGATTTTGAAAGGGTTGGGTCTGCTGAATATTTTCCCGGTTGATCGGAATTTATGCCGGTAGATTTTGAAATCGTAGTAACGACTTTAGTCGTGATAAAAAGAGCGATAATCGTCGCCATTTAAGAACCCGGTCGCTTCAAAAGAAACCGGTTTCTTTACCATTCTAAAAAGAGAGTTTGCAGTTCTGCCAGAGCGGCGCGGGCTTTGGAACGTGTTTCAGCATCAATGTCGAGCGTGGAGAATTCATCTTCATCCAGGACCGTTTGTGTCCCATCCGGTGCCACCCACAGGTCGAGCGCCAAGTCTACATAGGAAATTTCATTCCCGGCTTCCATCACTGCCGGTTTGCCAATGTTACAGTACCAACCCTTGAGCCTATCATCCTCCCGGTCATGGATCTCCAAAATGTTGTACCAGCGGTCCGTGTAAAAGGTCTCGATGAAACGGTCGCCCCGCTTGAGGGTGGACTGTACGACCTGCACATCATCATGATTGAAGCGCGCCTCGAGGGTGGTGCTATTCCGGGCATGCTGCGTAACCACCCCCGTATACCGCAATACTTCCTGCCCGTCTGCGGTCCGTTTGACAACGGTGGTTATTGGCTTTATGGCAGGCATTGTATCCCGGCCGGAGATAACCGTAGGGTAATTACCTCCCCAATTAATGGAGCTTCCGGGAGGTAAAAATACAAATGGTTGTCAAGCTGGACCTTGAACCGCTCCTGGTGGAAAACTGCATCCACCACCCTGCCGCTTAGCAGGCCTGCCTGGCCTGGACCACCGGGAGCAATTGAATGGTTACTGTTTTCAACTCTGCTAGCTCCATTAGGTCGGACCAACAAATTGATCTTGTCGCCAGTGGAATGCTTATTACCGCAGGAAGGGTTAATACTGCCGATCATTGTCTCTATCCCACCATCCGCACGGACGGATCCTTCCAGGATATTTCCCAGGTCCAGAAAGCGTGCCGCCCATACCGAACCTGGTTCAGCCCAAACTTCCGCCGGACTACCGGAACGGACAATTTCACCCTCATGCAGCAACAGGACCCGGTCCGCCAGCGTAAAGGCTTCATCCTGGTCATGGGTAACGTATATGGCCGCAACGCCAGTGGTATACAATATGGTTCGAAGTTCCTCCATCAGCTGCTCGCGCAGGCTGCGATCCAACGCTCCCAGCGGCTCATCGAACATCAGTAAATGCGGATTGGGAGCCAGGGCGCGTGCCAGGGCCACACGTTGCTGTTCACCACCGGAAAGATCCGTGACGCGTCGCTGTTTGAATTCGGCCAGATTGACTTTCTCTAAAACGCTGGTTACGCGTTGATCCGTTTCAAATCGGGATAGACCCTGCATCTTGAGCCCAAAAGCCACGTTCTCGAAGACGTTCATGTGCGGGAATAGCGCATAATCCTGAAATACCAACCCAAAGCCGCGCCGGTGGGCCGGAACGGAGGCCAGATCAATGCCATCCCAGCAGATCTGCCCTTGCCCGGCAGATTCCAACCCGGCAATGATACGCAGCAAAGTGGACTTACCGCTTCCAGAGGCACCCAACAAGCAAATGGTCTCCCCCACCGCAACATTGAATGAAATGCCGCTTAAGAGCAACGCACCTTCGTAAGATTTATAAATATTGGTAACTTCCAACATGGCACTCCAATTCCAAGAGGATGTATTCCGATCAGATTTCACGATATACGAGTAAAAAATACAAATTACATTAAACGTTGTTTCTAAAACTCGCCCGTTCCAGGTAGTCGAAGCCGCTCGATCAGTAAAATGCCTGCGCCGCATACCACCATCAGAATGGTGGCCATTGCCATCGCCTGACCATAATTCAGCCCTCCCGGAAGGGAGAGGAACCGGGCAATCGCGATCGGTAAGGTCGGGTATTCCGGTCGGACGACCAGCGAAGAAGCCCCAAATTCTCCCAGCGATATAGTGAAAGCGAACACCGCTGCCGAAAGAGTCGCCCGGGAAACGATCGGCCAATCCACTGCGAACCAGACCCGTCGCGGAGAGGCACCCAGCGAAGCCGCGGCCTGCCGTAATCGCTCCGGGATGGAAGCCAGTGCAGGTTGCAAAGTGCGAATGACAAACGGCAGGGCAATAATCGTGTGCGCGATCGGCACGAGCAAGGGGGAAGAAACCAGTATGAACTGTGAAGCAAAAATAGGTTTATTAAAGGTAATTATAAGACCCAGGCCAAGTGTTACCGCAGAGGCTCCCAGGGGCAGCATAAGCAGAGGGTCAAGCATCCGTGTGAGGCGTCCTGGATGCGCGAGCGCCGTAGCGACGGGAAAGCCGAGCAACAGGGATAGGATCACAGTCAAGCCGGCATAACCGAGCGAGTTGCCAATCGCTTCGAATGGAGGCACATAGAAGATCGAATCGTTCCGATTGACAAAAAGTTCACGATAGTAATCGCCGGTCAGTCCATATTGAACCTGTCCGCGTTGGCCTTCATCCGGTTCGAGCCGTAAAACCGAACGCAGGGGCAATGCAGAGAGCGGCAATGCGTAAAAAATAAACAACAGAATAAAAAAAATGGAAACGAAATATCTCTGAAACAAAGTATGGGGATGAATGGAGGCATCAGCACGCGTTGCCAAACTTTCGGTGCGTGGCAAAAGCCGGCTGTAGAGGATTGAAAAAATCAACGTGCAAAACAATTGAATGAGAGAGAGCAGCGCTGCCAATGGCAGGTTGAAGAAAGACATGGCCTCCGTATATATCGCTACTTCTAGGGTGGAAAAACCCGGCCCACCAAGCAACAAAATAACCCCAAAACTGGTGAA
This sequence comes from Anaerolineales bacterium, assembly GCA_050014715.1. Taxonomy (GTDB): domain Bacteria; phylum Chloroflexota; class Anaerolineae; order Anaerolineales; family Villigracilaceae; genus UBA877. The sequence continues at coordinate 45,821 of JBEKCT010000005.1, forward strand.
ATCGAAGATAAAGACCAGCAAGGCGGCTGCGAGAATGGATGGACGTAACAAGGCCAGTGTGATACGCCAGAAAACACGCGGCGGGTTCGCACCCAGGCTGCGGGCCGCTTGATCCAGGCGTGGATCGAGATGCGCGATGGCGTTGCCAACGATACGAATGACAATGGTCGTGTTATAAAAAATGTGCGCCAGAAGGATGGCTCCCAAAGTCCCGGTAAAAACAACCGGTGGTGACGCCAACCCTAAAAAATGCATCAGGGCCAGGTTCATCCAGCCACGCGGGCCCAGCAAGGCAGTAAACCCGGCTGCCACAACTACCGTGGGCAGCATGAACGGGATGGCCGTCAGGGTGCGCAGGAAACTCTTTCCGTAAAAATCATACTTTGCAAAGAGAAACGCTGCCGGTAATCCAAGTGCAAAGGTAAGGAAGGTGGATAAAATGGATTGGTAAAATGTAAACAGGCTGGTTTGCCGAATTACCAGCCATGAGTTGGTCTGGATGCCAACCAGCGCAGCCGGATTGAGCCCCACCCACAGGATGCGGGCCAGCGGGTAAAAGAAGAACACACCGAGAAAAATGATGACTCCCAGCCAAGGCAAAAGGGATTTCAAGGCAGCCCGTCCCGGGTGTGAGGCTAACGCGGCGCCAGTCTCTGCCTGGTCCCGCTTGCGGGGTTCATCATGTCCAGCGTTCATCGACGGAATAATACACCCCTGACTTTCAATGCAGGACTGCCTGAGTCCAGTCCTGGATCCATTTGTCGCGGTTGGAGGCGATTAATGCCGGGTCAAGCGCAGCCGGTTTAGCCGGAATCTGGTTATATTTAACAAAAGCATCCGGGAGTTTGGCGGTGGTATTGACCGGGTAAACGTACATCTGTAACGGCATATCCTCTTGGAATTGCTGGCCCAGCATGAAGTCCACGAATTTCCTGGCCAGGGCAAGCTGCTTGGTACCTTTCAAAATGCCAACAAACTCGATCTGGCGGAAGCAAGTGCCAGCCCCGAGTATCGAACCGACCGGGGAATCCGTCAACGGCGTTGTTGCATTTACCACTTCCGCGGCCGGATCGGTGGCGTAGGAGACCACCAGCGGCTGCGGACCATGCCCGGATGATCCGCTGAAATTGGTGTAATAGGCCGTCTCCCAACCATCCACTACGACCAAACCATTTGTGCGCAACGACTTCCAATAGCCCAGGTAGTCATTGGTGCCAAAGTATTGGATGGTAGCCATCAGGAAGGCCAGGCCGGGTGAAGAAGTGGCCGGATTTTCCATGACCAACATATTCTTGTATTCAGGCTTGATCAGGTCATCCAGCGTAACCGGAACCGGCAGGTTATGTGAGGCAAAATAGACCTTGTCATACGTGATGCAGACATCACTGTAATCAACAGGTAAAGCTTGATCCGAAGAATCAAGCTTAAATTGGGCAGGGATTTGCGCCAGCATTGGCGAGGCATATGACACATAGATCCCGGAGTTGAGGGCGCGCGAGAGAAATGTGTTATCAACGCCGTAGAATACATCAGCTAGCGGGGCATCCTTGGTCAGGATGGCTCTATTTAGCGCTGCCCCGGCGTCGCCACTCTTCAGGAAGACAAGCTTGACATTATTGGCCTTTTCAAAAGCGCTAATGACTGTTGCGCTGGCAGAAAAAGAATCATGTGTCATTACGCTCAGTGTGACAGGCCCTTTGGGAGCACATCCCACCAGGATAAATGTGAAAATGGCCGCAAAAAAACAGAAGCGTTTCATAGATACTCCTTGGTAATTATCCTAGACTCGCCCTTCTCATTTGCCGAAAAAGCGTGGGATATATTCTTCGCTTCCGGTTCATTGAGGTGACTCGGCTTGTCGGTGGTGGATGAGAAGTAAAAGACCGGTTCGAAGAGAGATGCTGGCGGTTTCCCGTACCATTTCGTTGCTGATGCCGCGTGTCTTATCCGTGAAAAGAGTCTCATCTCGCAAAGCCCAACGCAGGCCATCAGTGGAGACTCCGGTTACTTCTCCGTTCCATGGAATCAATGATACGATGTCACCGGGTTTTCCATGAATTATGCACCTGCCTCGTGCAATGAAGGCTTCCTCCACGCCATCATCGAAGCGAATATCCAGCGCAGCAAATTCCGATTTGGTTAAAAGAGAAAGATTGCCGACTGTCTGATCCAGACGACCACCCTGCGCCCCAACCACTATTATTTTTCGAAACCCGGCACCGTATGCATAATGGAAAGCCAATTCCAGATCAGTCTCATCTTTATCGCGGGAATACTGCTGGATTTTCACCCCTTTTTCATCCAGCTGCCGCCGGTTATCTTGCGTGAGCGAGTCCAGATCACCGATAACCAGCGAAGGGAACAGGCCGAGTGCCAGGATATGCTGCGTACCGCCATCGACAGCTATCAGAACATCCCCAGCTTGAATGAGACGACGGGCCGATTCAAGCTCTGGCAGGACACCGTTGGCAAAGATAATCAGGCGCGGCATAAAACAAAAAATCCTCCACCGGGGAGGATAGTTGACTATAAAAATCATCCCTCCGCCGGTATGATCCGGATCAGGTTCTGCGGGTCGAGGCTCCTGGCCTCCTCTCAGCCCTGTACACGGGCTCCCCGTTCAATTTTCCAGAACAGTATACGGCGGCTAAAGCCGCCTGTCAAGACAAAATATTACTCGGTTTTTTCACGCCGGAAGTCCACGAAACGATAACCAACGCCGCGCTCGGTCAGGATGTATTTGGGGTTGGCTGGATCCTTCTCCAGTTTCTGGCGGAGATAGTTGATATAAAGCCGGACATAATGCGGCTCGTCCCGGTATTCGTAGCCCCAGACCTTGGCAAGCAACTGGTCATGCGATGTCACCCACCCGGCATTCTGAACCAGGTGGTATAGGAGGCGGTATTCAGTGGGTCGAAGTTTAACGATCTTGCCTTCCAGCCAGATCTCCCGCCGGTCGAAATCGATCTTCAATCTTTCGTCAATTTCGATCAAGCCATGCATCCCCCCGCTTGGACCTTCGGTACGGCGCAGGACCGCTTTGACACGGCTGACCAGTTCACGCGGGCTAAATGGCTTGGTAATGTAGTCGTCAGCCCCTTTTTCCAGTCCATGCACACGGTCATCTTCCTCGCCTTTGGCTGTAAGCATGATCACCGGCACGCTGCTGATTTCGCGGATCATCTCCAGCACTTCAAATCCATCCAAATCCGGCATCATCACATCCAGCAAGATCAGATCAGGTGTGGAATCGCGCAGACGTTGAAGAGCTTGTTTACCATTAAATGCTTCCGCCACGACAAAGCCATC